>DASXGU010000218.1:0-7356 GCA_036488915.1 Gemmatimonadaceae bacterium
CGTTGGGAAACATATATTTGGGGTCCGTTTCACCAGTGCAGGGTGGTATCTTTCCTGCAACCGTTAAGACGAGTCGCGTGCTCGATACGCGTGAGGTGATAGATGGCTTATCGAACTTTTCTGGACAGGGTCGGATCCTACTGGCAGGTTTGGGACTCGCAGCCGACCAAAGTTGAGCGAAGGGTCACGCCGGCGGACCGGCGCGCACCCCGGTATCGCGCCTGGACAGGCGCCGAGCGCCGCAGCGGAACAGATCGGCGCACCGTGAGCCAGCGTCGCATCCTCCTGGCTCAGGGCTACGGCAGCGGCTGGCTCACCTTCGAATCCCTCAACGAGAAGCGCCGCCTGAATCCCATTCCATCGAACTGGGAGGACCTCTCCAACGGAGAGCTCCGCGCGCTTTGCGACAAAGCCAAACCGGTGGCAAAGCAAGAAGGCGGCACGAGCGCCGCTTAGAGCGGCGCCCGAGCCAACCCTCGAGTTACGAACAGCTCAGCGGGCCGTGCGGAAGCGGCTTGGTGCAGTTCTTAACCACACCGTCGTGGGTGATCACGATCTTCGCCGTGGACGAGCCGTCGTAGGTAATCACCTCGCGACGCGTCGACGTCGAAGGCGACTGACCGGCGAACGTCACTATCGCCTGCATCCCGCGAATAACGGTACCCGCCGTCGGGAATGTCCGGTGACCATCCTGAATCGGAATCACCAGCCCGTTGATGGTATCGCCGGCGGTACGCGTGGCCTTGAACGCGCTGTCGTGCTTGATCCCGGTCGTCGATTCCGTTCCAGCCGACAGGCCGTTGACCGTCCGCTGGGTGCTACCCGACGCCAGTCCGGCCACGGTGAAGTCGCTGGAGCTGTTGACGACGCTGGTGTCCTCACCGTCATGATGAACGACCGTGCCGCTGACGGCAGTCTTCACGTTGACCGTATTCGTGGTGCCAAAGGCGAACGCCTGCTGCACCGCGCCGGCCGCATCGAGGAATGAATACGAGCGGGTGGTGGTCAGGCCGCGACGGGAGGCGCTGCAGTCGAGGCGATTGGTCGTAGTCGAGAAAGCGCAGTCATCGGAGTCGTGCCAGTCGCCGAAGGGACCATGACCGAAGCCGGCACCAAATCCAATCCCGCCGATGAACGACTCACCGATTCCGCCGCCCATCAGCTCGTGCCAGCCCGGGCCCCAGCGATTCTGCTCGGCGCCCCCTGGTCCACCTTGCTCATCACCGGGAGCAAACCCTTGCGCCGGGTCGGAGCTGCCGACGAAGCTGGTATTGATCTGATCGAAGCTCAGTGGCGCGGTAATCAACGCCGCCGCGGCTGCCGACGTACCGACGGGGGAAGTGGAATTGTCGCTCGAGCAAGCCACCATTCCCGCGCCGACGCTCGCCACGAAAAGAATCCTAAGCGTGTTTTTCATATCATCTCTCCATAATTGAGCTGCGCGACTGTGCTCCTCGCGCCAGGTGCATACGGAAAAGAGACACCCCGTTTTGGCCCCACCCTACAGCCAGGTGGCCAGCCTCTCCCTCAGGTGCGCCAGCGCAAGCCCCATGCGTTTCTCCACCGTCTTCACCGAGATATCCAGAGCGGCGGCGATCTCGATGTACTTGAGCCCCTGCTCCCGACTCAGCTGAAACACCTCCCGCGATTTCTCGGGAAGATCGTCGATGGCGTCTCGAATTGCCTGCTCGAGCTCGCCGCTCAGCATCTCCTCCTCACCGGAGGGAGAGCTGCGGGGATTGAGGGCGGCCGCCGTCGCCTCCCGAGCCACCACCTGCTGGTGGCGGACGTGATTCAGCGCGCGGTTGCGGGTGGCCCTGATCAAGTAGGCGCGAAACCCCTGTTCCAGGTCCAGCGACTCGCGCCGGCGCCACAGCTCCAGCATTACTTCCTGGGCGATCTCCTCGGCGAGCGAGCGCTCACGCACGATCGACTCGCCCATCCTCAGCAGATGGGGGTAGTGTCTGCGGAAAACGATGTCGAACGCACCCTCGTCGCCGGCCCGCAGGCGGCGCTGCAGGTCCCGGTCATTCGCGTCGTCCGTGTCCAAAGAGGGTAGCGTCCGGTTCAGGTGTCGGTGTAATTAATGAATATGGCGAACAGCGGCCCAAACCCCGAAATCAGTCCTGACGACTGGGAGCGCATCGCCCGCTACATCACTGGCGAGGCGACCGCGGCCGAGGCGGCAGCTACGCATCGGTGGATGCAGGCGGACCCACAGCGCATCGCGCTGATTCGCCTGCTCGAATCGGTGCTGGAGAATGTACCACGAGACGACTTCGACGACGTTGATGTTGAGGCCGCGCTGACGGGAGTGAAGGCGCGTTTCGACGATCCGAAGGTCATTCCCTTGGGGTCGCGCCTCGCCACGATGCAGGAATCGCGCAGCCTTTCCGCGCTCTTGCGCATCGCCGCCGCGGCGATCGTGCTGCTCGCCGCAACGACGATATGGCAGTATGTTCGCCGCTCCCAGGCCGACGGGGTCGGCCAGAGTTACGCGACCTCTGTGGGAGAGCGGCGGGAGGTGAGCCTCGGAGATGGCACCAGAGTCCTCCTCGGACCGACGAGCCGGCTGGCCGTCCTTCCGGAGGGTGGCGCTCGGGGTGTCGCGCTCGACGGGATCGCCTACTTCAACGTGGTGCACGATTCTGCCCATCCGTTCACCGTGAAAGCGGGTGCGATCACCATTCGGGACGTGGGAACCGCCTTTTCCGTCGAAAACAATGACAGCGCGGGAACGCGTGTTGCGGTCGATTCGGGATCCGTCGCCATTGGGGCGTCGGACCAGCCGGCCGGCGAGGGCGCGGTTCTCCACGCGCGCGACCGGGCTGTCGCTGACCCCAGCGGAACCGTCGCAGTGGAGCGCTCAGCCGTTTCCGACGACGACCACGCCTGGGTCCAGGGGCGGCTGGTGTTCCGGGATGCCACCCTGGGCCTGGTGGGGGCTGAACTTTACCGCTGGTACGGAGTACGGCTAAAGGTCGCAGATGCATCTTTGGCAAACCTTCACCTTACCGCATCTTTTTCCGGTGAGCCCGTTGACCGCGTCCTCAATGTCATCGCCTTGTCGCTCGGCGCCCGCATCGAGCATCAGGGAAACGTCGCTTTTCTGTACAAGGCATCGGCGTCTGGGCCCCGTCCCTAGCGCCGGTCAGCACGTAGCTCGCAGCGGCGATCGCGGAGTGTTGGTGATCGCCTCGGCGTTGCTCGTGCTGGTCGCAGTGCCCAGTTCACGTCTCGCCGCGCAGCAGTGCGCGTCCGGGGCGGCGCTCATTTCCGCATCGCATCAGGAGTGGAGCGCTCCGCTGGACCGCAGGGTCTCGCTCCACGCCGCCGACGCCTCTCTGCGGGATGCCCTCGACCGCGTCGCTATCGGCTCGCGAATCAAGTTGTCCTACGCGTCCGAGACGGTTCCGCTCGACAACCGCGTCTGCGTCTCGTTCGACTCGGTCGCGGTCGGTGATGCCCTGACGCTGTTGCTGCGCAACACCGGCGTCGCGCCAATTTCGGCGGGAGATGACCAGATCGTCCTGGCCGCCTCGACCGGCGACTCGCAGCCGAGAGTGCCGCGCATCCTGGATCGCGTCGTGGTAACCGGAGGTGCAATCGAAGCATCCGCGCGGCCGCTCACTGTCGCCATGAACGTGGTTAGCGGCGCGCAGCTGTCGCGATACCCCGGGGGGAATCTGATGGAGGCTCTCAGCGACGTGGTGCCCGGGCTCTGGGTCTGGGAGAGCGCGCCAACGTCGCTGGTGGCCCATTACGGAAGCATCCGCGGCAGCAGCTCTTTCGGCACCAGCTATCCCAAGATCTACGTCGACGGCATCGAGCTGGCCAATCCGCTGTTGATGACGCAGTTCACCCCGGAGACAGTCGAGCGCATCGAAGTGATCCGCGGACCGCAGGGCGCCGCGCTGTACGGCTCCGACGCCATCAGCGGCGTGATCAACATCGTCACTCGACACGACGGGTCGAATGGCGGACCCGGGACAATCGCCCGCTCGGCTGTGGGTACGGCGTCGAGCGCGTACGTCGCCCGCGCCGCGATCACCCAGGACCACGCCATCACGATGCGTGAAGGATCGAGCGCGCAATCGGCGAGCGCGAGCTTCACCTCCGGCGGCGTCGGTGAGTACATGCCCAATGCGTACGCCCACCACACCACGGCCGGCGCTGGTTTTCGCGTCGTCCGCGAGAAACTGATCGCCACGGGAACCGCGCGCGTTTTTGGGAGCGAGTCGGCGGATCCCACGAGCCCGTTCTTTCGTGATTCGGCCAGCATGGCGCGACTCGGTATCGCCGTTCCCCAGTCGGTGCGTGAGTACACCCTGGGCGGCACCGCGACCCTCGTACAGAACGATCGCTGGACGCACGCGCTGGTGGCGGGCTTCGACGGCAGCCGATTGTCGAACCTTACCGACGACCGTCCGCTCGCTTCCGCGTCGGCGTTGGATCTTGGCACCGTCAGCGGCAACGCCAATCTCGCCACGCTGCGCCTGAGTAGCGTCGCCCGACTGGGCGATCCCGATCGCCTCGCTTCGACGCTCACCTTCGCTGCCGAGAATGCGTTGCTCGACTTCCGCTCGAACGCCCAGGCTGCATCGACCCAGACCGCCGCCCCGATCGGCACGGTCGTGCGGCGTTGGACCACCGCCGGTGTGACGCAGGCCAACGTGTCGTGGGGAGACGCGGGCTACCTGACAGGCGGACTCAGAGTGGAGCGCAACGATGCGCTCGGCACCGGCAGCGCGGTTTCGGTGCTGCCGATGCTCGGGGCCGCTCTGGTGCACGACTTTGGATCGCTGTTCACAGTGAAGCTTCGGTCGGCTTACGGCCGCGGCATTCGGCCGGCGACGACGCCGGTACGAGGGACATCGTGGCTCGATCCCGAGCGCGGGATGCTCGATCTGTCGCCGGAGCAGCAGTCGGGAACAGAGATGGGCGTGGACGTCTTTGTCGGCAAAATTCTCGGATTGCAAATCACCCGCTTCGACCAGCTCGCGTCGGGCTTGATCCAGCGCGTCGCCTATGTCGACTACAATGAGCGTGGCGGCAAGCCGCCGGCGGGCGGCGAGTACGCGACGTCGCAGCCGATGAACCCCGACGACCGACACATTTCCTACCTGCTCCAGAACGTAGGCGAGATCACCAACCGCGGCTGGGAGCTGAAGAGCGATGTAAATCTGGGGGCGCTGGGCCTGAGCGGCACATTCTCCACCGTGGACAGCAGGGTTCGCCGGGTCGCGCGCGCTTACGTCGGCGATCTGCGCGCCGGCGACAGGATGCTGGAGGTGCCGGGAACGACGGGAAGTCTGTCGGCGTCCTGGGCCGGAGCGGGCTGGTCGAGCAGCATCACGGCTTCGCGCTCCTGGGACTGGATCGACTACGATCGCGTCGCGCTGGCCGGCGCATTCTCGAACTCTACCCAGACCGATGCGCAGCTGGTCGGATCGGAGCTCCGCAACTACTGGCTGAATTACAGCGGCGTCACGCGCCTGCGGGCGAGCATCGGCCGCGCGCTTTACAGGGGGCTCTCGTTCAGCGTCAGCGGAGAAAACCTGCTCAACCGCCAGCACGGCGAGCCGGATAACGTCACGGTCGTTCCTGGGCGCACGTTGAGCCTGGGTCTGCGGGCCGTGATGTAGCTCCCACGCCGAGCGGGCGCTGCCCGTTCGTGCTACAATAACGCATGGCCACCCTGCATTCGCCTGAGTCGGCGACGTGGATCCTGCAGCTGCTGGTGTCGGCGTTTCTGGCGATCCTGTTCCTTCAATCCGGTCTGGACAAAGTCGTGGATCGCCGAGGCAATCGCGCGTACCTCGAGGAGCACTTCGCGCGCAGTCCGCTCGCCCGCACGGTCGGGCCGATGTTCCTGACGGTCACGATACTCGAGGTTCTGGCCGGAGCACTGAGCGGCATTGGATTTCTGGGGCTCCTTGTAAGTCGCTCGTCCACCGTCGCGTACTTGGGGTCGATCGTCGCGGGCGTCAACATCGTGGCGCTGTTTTTCGGGCAGAGGCTATCCAAGGACTACGCCGGCGCGGCGGCATTGGTCCCGTACTTTCTGCTGGCGATCGCCGCCATCTACCTGCTGTCGTAGCGACGAGAAATCCAAAAGAAGAAAGCGCCCAATCGGGCGCCTTTTTTTCGCTACTCGCTCAGACTGCTGTCGGCGCTGACGAACCCGTACTTGCCGGGCTCTTTCGAGATCCTGCCCGCCGCGATCATCATCGGCACGTAGTCCTGAGTTTCCTTGGGCAGCAGACTCGAGATGCGGTAGTAGTCGGCGTCGGTGCCCTTCTCGCTGCCGGTCACCTGCCTCATGATGCGAGCGACGCGGTTCTCGCCGGTGTTGTACGCTGCCGCAGCCAGGTACCAGGATCCAAATCGGTCGTGCAGATCGGAGAGGTACGACAGCGCGGCGTCGGTCGCCTTCGCCGGCACGTTTCGCTCATCGACGTGCTTGTTGACGGTGAGCCCGTAACGCTGGCCGGTCTCGCTGATGAACTGCCACAATCCGCCGGCCTTTGCCGGTGACTGCGCCTTCGGATTGAAGCCCGACTCGATCATCGCCAGATAGATCAAATCCTGCGGCATGTCCCGCTCGGCGAGCTTGGCCGAGATCATCGGCTCGTAAGTCGATTTTCGATCGAGCCAGAGGGCGAAGCGCGATTTCACTCTTGGGTCGGTGCTGAACAGCTTGACCCAGGAATCGACCCGGGCGTTGTCGAGGTTGGGAAGATCCCACGCAGCCGTAACGGCGCTGGCGCTCTCGCGAATCGCCGGCGTAATGCCGCTCAGAACTGTCTGGACTGAGCTCAGATCGGAGCCGACGCGGGGAACGGTATACACGGTGGCGAGCAGTGCCATGCCCGCAAGAGCCACTTTCCGCGTTGGACCGGACCTGAGAATCGTATTGACACGGTTCACAAATCCTCCTTTTGCTGAAAATCGGCGCTTGGGTGAGACGAGGATGTCGAGCATTCTGTTAAAGCAGCGCTCGATCGTCTCGCAGCTTGGACCGACAGATGTTTACCTACTCAATCTAACCAATTCGACCCATATTTGGAAGGGCCTGATGGAGGCACAATGAGCTTGTAACTCGTTGTAGAGTATTATGTTACAAGCTCAGCACCTCTGTCTGTACCGACTTCCGGTTGGGGGCCGCGCGGAGCTCAGCGCTAGCGCATTTCCCGGATCATGACGCCCCGTTTGGCAAGCTCGTCAATGTACTTCTGGGCGGGGATCGCTTCGTCTGGAGTGAAGACTCCCGCCTTTCCGATCTCGCCCCGCGCCTGCATCTGACCGGTGATGGAAAGCGAATAACCGGTCGAGCGCTCCATCGCGCTGATTCCG
>DASXGU010000028.1:0-22604 GCA_036488915.1 Gemmatimonadaceae bacterium
AAGTGATCCGGCCCGAGGTCACGTCCCAGAAGCGCGGCAGCAGCGACGCGATCGTCGTCTTGCCGGCGCCGCTGGGTCCGACCAGCGCCACCACTTCTCCGGCGCCGATGCGGAGCGACACTCCCTGCAGTACTTCCGGCAGGCCCGGATTGTAGCGGAACGAGACGCTGTCCATCACGATCTCGCCGCGCGGCGGATCGGACAGTCGCACCGGTCGCTGCGGATCCTGCACCGTCGATTCCGTCTCCAACAGGTCGAACACGCGACGCGCCGCGCCGACCGCCTCCTGGTAGGCACCAAAAAGCGAAGCCAGCGATCCAACCGCTCCCGCCACGTAGAGCGCGTAGAGGAGAAATGAGACCAGCGCGCCGGCGGTTAGATTTCCGGCCAGCACCTGTCGTCCACCCTGCCACAGCACCGCGACGACCCCGCCGAAGCCGCAGAACGTGAGAATCCCGAAGAACGTGCCGCGGATCCGCGCGCGTCGCAGCGCCGCCGCGATCACGTCCACCAGATGCGATCCGTATCTCCGGACTTCCTCGGCCTCCGCCGTGAAGCTCTGGACGGTGCGGATCTGCGAAAACGCTTCGTCGGCTGTACCCGTCGCTTCGGCGATTCGATCCTGCACCCCGGTGCTGGCGCGGCGCAGCGCCCGCCCGAACACGAACGCGGCGCCGACGACGAGCGGCACGACCGCCAGCGTCGTCGCGGTGAGCCGGCTGTCGGTGATGATCAGCAGGATGATGCCGCCGATCAGGAAAAGCGTCTGCCGCGCGAACTCCGAGAGGTTGTAGCTCAGAACCGTCTGCAGGACCGTCGTGTCGGAGGACAGTCTGCTGGTGAGCTCGCCGGTTCTGCGCTCCGTGAAAAACCCGGGCGACAGACGCACGAGCCGCGCGAACAGATCCTCGCGGAGCTGCGCGATCACCAGCTCCGACGTCGCCGTCAGCAGGTAGACCTGCACGAAGTTGAGCAGCGCCTGAACGGCGAACAAGAACAGCAGGCCGAGCGCAATACGGTTCAACAACGTCGAGTTCGCCGAGATGAAGGCCGCGTCCAGCAGGTGTCGCACGATCTGCGGGAATGCCAGCGCGATGCTGGCGCTCGCTACGAGGCAGACGAAAGCGAGAGCCAGCCGGCCGATGTACGGCCTGACCCTCGGCAGCAGTCTGCCGAGCGGCCGTGGCGATGAGACGCGCGGCTGTGCGCGCGGCGTCGGCCTTTGTGCCGAGACTGCGAAAGCCGGCGGCCCCGTCACGCCCCCAGCACCTTGCGGTCGATGACCATGGCGAGGAAGAGTAGCGCCAGATATAGAAGCGAGTACTTGTAGACCCACCAGGCCGGCTTGGTCCAGTCCTCGCTGCGGGCGACGCGAATCACTCCGGCCAGCAGGACTCCGCCCAGCACGGCCGCGGAAATGAAGTAGATGATTCCGAAAGCCCCGAACGCGAACGGGAGCAGCGTCAACGCGATCAGGATCACGTTGTACCACAACATCTGCCGCATCGTCTCGCGCTCGCCCCACACCAGCGGCGCCATCGGGATCCCGGCGCGGCCGTAGTCACGCTGCTTGAGCAGCGCCAGCGCCCAGAAGTGCGGAGGGGTCCAGTAGAAGATGATGAGGAAGAGACAGATCGCCGTGAGATCGACGGAGCCGGTCATCGACGCCCACCCGACGAGCGGCGGAAACGCCCCCGCAGCGCCGCCGATCACGATGTTCTGGGGCGTGGTGCGCTTGAGCCAGCGCGTGTACACGAAGACGTAGAAATAAAAACCTCCCAGCGCCAGCAGTGCCGTGAGGACGTTGGTGAAGCGCGCCAGCAGGAAGGTCGCGGCGGTGGCGAGAGCGACGCCGAACGCGAGCACCGATCTGGGACCCATGCGACCGCTCGGAATCGGACGTAGTCTCGTGCGAGACATTCTCGTATCGATGTCGCGGTCGAGATACATGTTGACGGCGTTGGCGCCGCCTGCCATGAGATAGCCACCGACGAGGACGATGACCACCAGCGGCCAGCCCGGATTGCCGGCGACGAACATCGGCGCCACCGTCGTCACCAGCAGCAGCGAGATGATGCGCGGTTTTGTCAGCATCACCATGTCGCGCAGCAGGGAGGGCGAGGCCTGCGGTTCCTCTCGCGCGGTTACGCTCATCTAGGTGCTCACTCCTTCGGGCGTCGCGAACTCGCCGCGCGAAGGCGATTCGTAAATGATTCTCTCGATGTCGCTCGATCGCGACGCCGCGGCCAGCGACGCCAGCGTCACTACGCTGATCCAGAGCGCGGTGCCGGCCGCCTGATGCAGAGAGCGCAGACCGGGCGGCAGATGCATCTCCACCATCGCGGCAGCGACACTAATCTGCAGAGTTACCAGACCAAGGGCGGTGCTGGCGGCAAGCCGGATCGGACGCGCTTCGCCGCGCCTGCGGACGCCGATGAATAGTCCGGTCAGGTGGCCGAGCAGAAGCAGCGCGATGATGCGGTGGGTGATCTGGATGTAGAGCGGCTCGCCCCCGGCCGCGATGCTTCTGCACCACGGGAAGCCCTGACAGGCGATCGCCGCATTGGGCGTGTTCGCCGTGAGAGCTCCGAAGACGAGCACCAGGAAAGTCAGACCCGCCGCCGCTCTGGCGGATCGAAACGTTCTGGCCTGACCGGTAACCAGTCCGCCGGCGCCGAAGCCACCGGCCCGCACCGCCGTCAGCGAAAGAACCGCCAGCAGCGACATTGCAATCGCCAGGTGCGTTACGACGACGAAAGGATTGAGCGCCAGCTTCACCGTTGCAGCGCCGAAGAGTGCAGCGACCACCACCAGCAAAAGCGCCAGCAGCGAAGGCCGAAGTGCACCGCTTTTTCCGCCGACGCCCGGCTCTCCGCGCTTCGACCGTGCAACCGCGGCCAGCACCAGAATCACGAGCGAAAGTGTAGCCGCACCGTAGCGGTGCGAGATCTCGACCAGGAGAGTCGGCGCGCTGTGGGTCGGCGTGAATGCTCCGTAACAGTCCGGCCAGTGCTCGCCGCAGCCCAGCCCCGAGCCGGTGATCCTGACGATTGCGCCGAACACTACCTGTGCAAAACCGATCGCGAGCGCGACGTACGCCAGCTTTCTCACCGTATTCACGTCAAGGCGCCTGATCGGGGGAAGCGGGCATCGGCATCGAATGGTCCATCGCGCCGTGATCCATCATCCGCATGTGGGTCGCCCGCGCTTCGATGCGCTTCCACGTCGCCCCGAAAACCAGGACCAGCGCCAGCGCTGGAAGCACCGCCCAGGCGATCTCTCCACCGCGCGGAGCGCTGGGGACGAGGTCCGACTTGTTACCGGAACGCTCGGCAAAGCTGAAACGAAGGATCGCCAGCTCGGCGATAAGGCAGGCCGCCGCCGCGATCCAGAAAATTGTCTCAGCCAGAGGCTGATTCATGCGCAGATTTGGATGTGCGTGAGAGGCCGCGTCGATCGTTCGCGGCGCGCAGCTAAAGCTACTCGCGCATCCCGTGCCTTTGCACTACCGTACTCCAATGGCAGACCCGCTCTACGACGAAAATCGCGCGCCGGAACCGGCTGCCGACGGCTCCTTCGCTCGAGCGTCTTCTCTGCCGCGCCAGCTCGGGATGTGGAGCGCTGTCGCCGTGCTCGTCGGCTCGACGATCGGCTCGGGAATTTTTCGCTCGCCCGCGGGAATTGCCGACAAGCTGCCCGGTCCGCTGCCGCTTCTCGCCATCTGGGTTACCGGTGGGATCTTCGTCCTCTGTGGAGCGTTGACGCTCGCCGAGATAGCCGGCGCATTTCCGCGGACGGGCGGAGTGTACGTTTTCATTCGCGAGTCCTGGGGCCGCCTCCCCGCGTTTCTGTTCGGCTGGTCTGAGCTCGTGATAATCCGCGCCGCCGCGCTGGGGGCGACCGCTACAACGTTTTCCGAGTACCTGCTGCGCGTACTCGGCCACGATCCACGCGCGCTGCCGTTCAGCAGCTACGTCCATTACATCGCCGCTGTCGCGATCCTGATCACGGCCACGTTCAACTACGTGGGCCTCAGGTGGGGATCGCTCATCCAGAACCTGACGACGCTCGCCAAGACGGGCGCGCTGCTGGTGATCGTCGTCTTCGCCCTGGCGATCGGACTGCCGAAGACCGGTGGCTACTACACCCCCGCGGTACCCGCCGGAAGCTTCGACCTGGCGCGTTTCGGGCTGGCGCTGGTGTCGGTGCTGTGGGTGTACGATGGGTGGGCCGACGTCAGCTTCGTGGGCGGGGAGGTGAAGGATCCCGAGCGAAATCTTCCCCGCGTGCTGATCCTGGGCACGGTAATCATCATCGTCCTTTACGCGCTCGCCAATCTGGCATACCTGGCGGTCCTGCCGGTCAGCGAGATCCGGCACTCCAAGCTCGTCGCCGCAGACGTGGCCGACCGCGTGATGGGCTCGGTCGGGGTCGTCTTCGTATCCGTGGCCGTGATGATCTCGACCTTCGGCACCCTCAACGGCTCGGTGATGACCGGCTCGCGGATTCTCTTCGCCACCGCCGCCGACGGTCTGCTCTTCAAGCCGATCGCCCGGGTGGACCGGCGGTTCCACACGCCAAGCGTCGCCATCTGGCTGGGGGCCACCCTCGGCGTGATTTTCGTGCTCGCCGGCACCTTCGAGCAGCTCGCCGACACCTTCGTCACAGCCATCGTTCCTTTCTACGCGCTGGCGGTTGGGGCGATCTTCGTTTTGCGCCGACGTGCCGACTACCGCCCGCCGTTCAGGGTGCCGGGTTATCCCGTGGTCCCCGCGATTTTCATCGTCGCCACGATCATGCTCCTCGGCAACGCGATCATCGACCCCGCCAGCCGGATTCCGACGCTCGCCGTGATGGGAGTAATCCTCCTCGGAATTCCGGTTTTCCTCGTCACGAAATCGAGACAAGCGGCGGACGACATCTAGAAAACGGCGAGCGTCGCGACCGTTGCGAAGCGGTGACAAAATTCTCTTGCCCCACCCAACTTACGGACGCTACCTTTTGGCTTCCCTCCCCACCTTTTTTCAGAGATTTCATGCTCAAGACACGTCTTTTATTGACTGTCGGTGCTGCCTTGGCATTGGTGACTGGAGCTTCGGCTCTTCTCTCGGCCCAGGGAGTTACGTCCGGCGCGGTCAGCGGTACCGTTACTGATCCCAGCGGAGCCCCGATCGAGGGCGCCCAGGTCCAGGTCAGAAACGCCAGAACTGGCGCCAGCGCCGGCGGAATCACCCGCGCCAACGGCCAGTTCCTCATCCAGGGCGTCGAGCCCGACGCCGGCTACTCACTGACGGTTCGGCGCATCGGCTTCGAGCCCCAGACCCAGAACAACATCCTCGTCAGCCTCGGACAGACGACGCGCTCGGACTTCCAGCTCAAGCAGCAGAGCACCGTCCTCGAGACCGTCAGCGTCACCGCCGAAGCGACGCCGGTGATCAATCCGAGCAAGACGGGCACGGGCACGACGGTCGGTGACTCGCTCCTTCGCCGTCTGCCGACCCTGAACCGCAACTTCGCCGACTTCGTTTCGCTGGTGCCGCAGGTTTCAACGTCCACCGGAGTGGGGCTTTCCGGCGGCGGCGTCAACATCCGACAGAACGCCATCCAGATCGATGGCGCCGCTTCGGGCGATCTTTTCGGACTGGGCACCACCGGCCAGCCGGGATCGCAGGCCAACGCCAAGTCGATTCCACTCGATGCGGTAAAAGAGTACCAGGTGCTGCTGTCGCCGTTCGACGTGCGTCAGGGGAATTTCGGTGGACTCCTGATCAACGCCGTCACCAAGACCGGCACCAACGAGTTCCATGGCACGACCTACGGCTACACCCGCAACCAGAGCCTGGCGCGGACCCAGCCGTACCTCGCCGACTTCAAACAGCAGCAGTATGGCTTCTCCCTCGGCGGTCCGATCGTCAAGGATCGCCTCTTCTTCTTCGTCAATCCCGAATGGCAGAAGCTGAACACTCCGGCGACGGGCGCGTTCCTTGGCGGTGCCGACAGTCTCGTCAGCACGACCACCGTGAACAGCTTTGCAGACGCGCTCAAGACTTACGGTCTTACTGACCCGGGATCCGGAAGCAAGGTCCTGAAGGTGAATCCTCTGACCAACGTTTTCGCTCGCGTCGACGCTTATCTGCCCGGCTACACCCGCCTCGTTCTTCGCCACAACTATGCGTCGGCCGATCAGACCACGTTTAGCCGTAGCGGATCGACCTCGTCCAGTCCGTTGTTCGGGCTGACCTCGAACTCCTATCTGTTCAGCTCGAAGACCCACTCTTCGGTGGCAGAGCTTTTGACCAACCTTCCGAGCGGAATATTCAACGAGTTCCTGCTCAACCTGACCACAACCAAGGATTTCCGCACCGTGCCGGTGACCTTCCCGCAGGTGACCGTGCGTGGCTTCACCCGGGCCAATGGGTCGGCTAGCGACGTGGCAATGGTCGCCGGCACCGAGGCATCGTCGCAGGGCAACTCGCTCGATCAGCGCACCTTCGAGTTGACCGAAAATCTCACCGTGCCGGTCGCGAATCACCACGTAACAATCGGTACCAAGAATCTTTTCTACCGCCCGATCAACCTGTTCGGTCAGAACTCGATGGGCAGCTGGACCTTCAGCAACCTCGCCGCGTTCCAGGCAGGCACGCCCGTCAGTTATTCCGTCAGCGCTCCTTCTCCGACCGACCCGGCCAACGGTCTGGCGACGTTCCGCTCCAACCTCTATTCGTGGTACGCGCAGGATGCCTGGCAGAAGTCCGAGCGGCTTCTCATCACCCTCGGTCTCCGTCTCGAGAAGCCGAGCTTCCTCGACACGCCTCCGGAGAACCCGTCGGTTCTTCAGAACTATGGCCGCAGCACCGCCGCGGTGCCGAGCCGTCATACCTGGTCGCCCCGCTTCTCGTTCAACTGGGATGCGACAGGCGACCAGCGCAATCAGCTGCGGGGCGGACTCGGCTACTTCGCCGGCACGCCTCCGTTCGTGTACCTCTCGAACGCGTTCGGCAACTCCGGTCTGAGCGGCTACGCGTCGCTGACCTGCGGCGGCAACGCCGGCAACCAGGCCAACAACGCTACATCGACGATCCCGCCGGCATTCAACGCGGCGAACATTGCAACCCCGCCGACCTCCTGCGCGCCATTCACACCGGCGGGCGGAGCGACGCGCCCGGGCGCGACGACCGCCGCGAGCTCCAACATCGCCACGATCGATCCGAACTTCCGCTTCCCGCAGTATCAGAAGATCACGCTCGGGTACGATCACCGCTTCGCCAACGGGCTCGTCGGCACCCTGGAAGGACTCTACACCAAGGCACTGTCGAATCCGTTCTACACGAATCTCGCGCTCGTCGGACCGCAGGGCAGGGACAGAAACGGCCGCGTCCTCTACGGCATCCTGACCGCGAGCGGCGGCACCGCGCTGACCCAGGGCGGTCGCCAGCAGGTCATCGACGTCACCGACGTCCACGGCGATTACACCTACTCGCTCACGGGACAGCTGCAGAAGACCTTCTTCGACAACTTCCAGGGCTCGCTTGCCTACAGCTACATGCAAGTGCGCGACATCGCCGCGACCACCAGCAGCACCCAGGGCTCGAACTACAGGTATCAGCGTGATATCAGCGGCTACCTTGAGGATCGCACCCTGACCCGCGGTAAGGAAGACATGCCGCACCGCATCGTCGCCACCGGTACCTGGAGACTGAAGACCCTGACCGACTTCTCGTTCGTCTACGTCGGAAACTCCGGCGCGCCGTTCGACTACGTTTACGCGGCTGGCGCGGGCTCGGGATCAGGCGATGCCAACGCCGATGGCAATTCCCAGAACGATCTCGTTTACGTACCGAAGAACGCGCACGATCCGAACGAGATTCTCTTCACCGGCTTCAACGCGGCACCCGGTTCCGCGGCCCAGCTCGAGTCGGTCGCCGAAGCGGATGCGTTCGATCGCTACATCGATCGGGTACCTTGCCTCAGAGCAAGCCGCGGCAAGCTCCTCAGCCGCAACGCCTGCCGCAATCCGTGGCAGAACGACGTCGATGTGAGCGTCGGTCAGTCTCTCCAGGCGTTCGGCCAGCAGAACCTTCAGCTCCGTCTCGACGTCATCAACTTCATGAACCTGCTCAACAAGAGATGGGGCTGGCAGAACTTCTCGGATCAGAACAACACCTGTGGTCCGATCTGCAGCGCCACCACCCTGCTCACGCAGACGGGGAACCTGCTCCCGACCGGCACCACCAGCAGTCCGCTGGCGCAGGGCATTTACACCTTCAACAAGACCATGAAGCCGTGGAACGCCGACAACGCGTCGTCGAACTACCGCATGCAGCTGTCGCTGCGGTACAGCTTCTAGGGGCGACCGATCGCGATTCAGCGATCGATAGAGTCAATTCGTAAGAATGCCGGCGGGAGAAATCCCGCCGGCATTTTGCATCTCTCACAATTCATGACCGCTCATCAGCCCGCATGACCGCCCTCGACATCTCGAGCTATTTCGGCCTCACCGCCATGACGCTGCTCACGCTCAACATCCTGATCGGCCTCGTGATGTCGGTGAAGTACAATCCGGTCAGGAACTGGCCGCACCGGCGGATCAACACCTTCAAGATCCACAACTGGACCGCCTACATCGCCCTCGCCGTCGCGATCGTGCATCCGCTGATCGTCACCTTCTCGCCGACCGCGAAATTCACGCTTATCGACATCGTCTATCCCGTCAACGCGCCCAAGCAGCCCTGGATCAACGTCCTCGGCGCCCTCGCGCTCTACTCTTTGATGTTCGTGGTGGTGACGTCCTACTTCCGCCGAGAGCTGGGTCGCAAAAGGTGGAAGACTCTTCATTTCACGGCGTATGCGACCGCGATCCTGCTGTACTTTCACGGAATCTTCACCGATCCGAACCTGAAGGACGCGCCCATTGACTTCCTCGACGGCGAAAAGGTCTACGTCGAGCTCTGCTTCCTGATCGTGTTGATCGCCGCCGGGCTGCGATTGCGCTGGCACCTTCGGCAACCTCCTCCGCGGGTGCATCGGCCGAAAAGGGAAGCGGCAAGCGGGAAGAGGGAAGCGACTCCGGTCTAAAAGATCTTCACATTGATGTACCGCTTCGGATTCTTCTTGATGTCCGCCAACAGAGAATCCATCCGCTGCAACAGCCCGCGCACATCGTTGTAAGCGCCGGGGTCGTTGATGAGCTTCGCCGCGCTCCCCGGCCCGCTGTCCACCTTCGCCAGAATCGCATCGAGCTTGCCCGATGTCTCCTTTATCTGGCCGCTCAGCTGCGCGAGATTGGCGCTCGTCGTCCGGAAATTCGCCAGCGTGGAGTCCACCTTCGCCGGATCGATGGCGCCGGTCGCCCGCCGAACCGACGTCATCGTCGCCGTGAGCTGGCGCGATTGCTCGTTGGCGATCGCCGAGAAATCGTTCACCAGACGGTTGGTGGCGGCAATAGTGTTGTGCAGATCGCGTATGCCCCCCGTCGCCACCAGCTCGTGCTGCAAAGCCAGGGTGATGGAATTCACCGACTGCATCACCGAGTCCGCTTTCGAGGTGAGCTCGGCGATTCCCGGCGACGACGGCCCCACCGGCACCGTATCCCCGGGCTTATACGACCGCGGATCCGGCTTCGATGGAGTCAACGCCACCGCCATGTCGCCGAAGATGCCGTTGGGGATCACCGTCGCCTTGCTGGTGATCGGCACCTGATAGTTCTTCTGGATCCGGAGCGTCGTCACCAGCGTCCCGTCCTGATGCAGATCGACCTGATCGACGTAGCCGGCTGCTACTCCCACCAGCAGCACCGGCTGTCCCTGCTTGAGTCCGGCGCCCCAGGGAAACTTGGCGTACAGCGGGTAGCCCTTCGACAATCCTCCGCGCGCCAGCCACAGCGAGCCGACGATCGTGAGAATTACCGCAACCGTAACGACGAGACCTACGAGAACTTCGTCTCTTCTCTTCATGCCTGGAGGTATGGGGCCAGCAGAAGCGCGGTGAGCGCATCCAGAACCAGAATCGCAACCGACGTCACGACTACTGCCTGCGCGGTGCTGCGTCCGACGCCCTCGGCGCCGACGTTGGCGGTGTAGCCTTCGTAGGAGCAGAAGAAGGCGATCGCGCCCCCGAATATAGTCGCCTTGATGAGGCTATACACTATCTGGAATGGAGTGAACGACAGCCTGAGCCCGGCGGTGAAATCCGCGCTGGTCACGTCGGTGGCGATGACGGCGGTGCCCATGGCGGTGGCGACGCCGATAGAATTGGCGATCACCGTCAACACCGGAAGCATCACCAGCGCCGCCAGCAGGCGCGGCACCACCAGGTAGGCGATCGGATCGTACGCCAGCGTCTCCAGAGCGTCGATCTGCTCGGTGACCCGCATCGTCCCGATCTCGGCTGTGATGCGCGCGCCGACGCGGCCGGTGAGCACCAGCCCGGTCAACAGTGGTCCCAGCTCGAGGATGATCGACTGCCGGGAGATCAGTCCCACCACGGACAGCTGAACCCCGCCGAACAACTGATAGCGCGTCTGGAACGCCGTGACCGCACCGATGAAGGCGGCCACTATCGCGGCCAGCGGCACCGAGTCGACTCCGATGTTGCGCATCTGCCGGATCGTCTCCGATCCGTACGTCTTCACGTCGCCGAGGGCGAGGCCGATGTCGCGCAGGAAGTACGTCCACGCTCCGACCTTGCGGAATGGACGCAGTGGATCCCGGATCAAGTTCTGACGCGCGCGAAGAGTATGGCTCCCACCACTCCGAATATGATGCTGGGCAGCCACGCTGCCAGATCCGCCGGGATCATTCCTTTTCCGCCGATACCCTTTGTTAGCTGGATCAGCATCAGGAAAATCACCGTCGTCGCGAGACTGAGTCCGACGCCGTACGCTGCGCCCCCGCGCTGGGTACTGGTCGCCAGGGGCGCTCCGAACAGCAGAATCACGATGCAGGTGATCGGGATCGCCAGCTTGAGCATACGCTCCACCCTCAGCTCGTTCACCTCCGCGCCGGAGCGCTCCATCGACGTGATGAACCGGCCCAGCTCGCGGAATCCCATGTCCGTCGGCGCCTTCTCGCTCAGCGTCAGCTGCTTCGGCGGCTCGGTGAAATGCCTGTCCACCGCCGAATCGAAGCTGATGGTCAGGTTGTGGGTGCTGTCGGGAATCACGTGCATCGCTCCCTTGGTCATCACCCAGCCGCGGGTCGGTTTGTAGCGCGCGCCGTTGGCCGAGATCACGTAGGACGGATAGTCGGGGCCGTTGCCCTTGCGCTCGATCACCATGCTTTCGATCGACGAATCCATCAGATGAAGCGCCCCGACCTTGTAGACGCGGCCGCGGTCGGCGGCGTAGGCGAAGTTGTAACGGTCGTTGCTGATGGTGGTGCGCGTTGCCTGCAGAATCTCGAGCCTCTTCTTGTTGGTAGCCGGCGCAACTTCACCGAGGATCAGGCCCAGCACGGTCGCAATGACCGCGCCCGCGAAAATCGGCGCGATGAATCGATAGAAGCTGATCCCCGACGCCTTCGCGGCGGTGATCTCCGAGTGCCGCGTCAGCGCGCCGATCGCGAACACGGTTGCGAACAGCACTGCCGCCGGCAGCACCATGAACATCGAGTCCGGCAGCCAGTACACGTAGCTGAGAGCGATCGCTCCGACACTGAGATGCTGGCCCAGATATTTGTCGAGGTTGTCGGTGAGATCGATGATGTTGACGAGGATCGGAAAGCCGATCGCCGTCGTGACGAAGATCTTCCAGAACTCGATGAAGACGTAGCGATCCAGCGCCCGGACGATCTTCTTCAAGCGGCGAGCCTCTCGCGATCCCCGCGCCGGTTCCGCCAGTTGGCCTTGCTGCGCACCCAGCCCGTGATCGCGCCCACCATCTCCTTGGCGTCGCCGCCCCGGGAGGTGCTCCCTTCCTGACCGATCTTGGTCATCATCCACAGCGCGATCAGCGCGAATATGACGTTGGCCATCCACATCGACACCACCGCGGGCATCATCCCCCGCTTGGCGATCGATTCACCGGCAATCAGACACACGTAATAAAGCGCGAACACGAACAGGCTCACGCCGATCGTGAGGCCGACGCCGCCGCGGGGGAACCTCAGCGCGATCGGCGCGCCGAGCATCACGAAGACGAAGCACGCCACCGCCAGCGCAAATTTCTTGTGAATCTCGACACCGTAGGAATTCATGATCTGCGAGCTGTCCTCGAGGCGCACTCGGAGCGCCCCCAGCGTGGCAATGTCGGCCGGATCTACCAGCGGGCTTCTCATGGGTCCGGTGATCGGCTTTACCGCCAGGGAAGGCACGGTCGACGACGCCGCCCTCGATGCGGTGGAGGATGCAGCGGAAGACGATGCCGAGGCCGGCGTTGACGAAGTGGTCGCCTTGCGCGCGGGGATACCCTGGGCGTGCGCTTTCTTGGGTAGCACCAGCGCCACTGCCTCGCAGTACATCCGTCCCAGGCCGATGTCCCATGGCGCGTTGGTGTTCGCCGTGAGAAGGTCCTGAGTCACCGGCACCTTCGCCTTCTTGAGCGCGGCCAGCTTCTTCTCGAAGGCTTTGCGCGCCGCGTCGTGGTCCGCCCGCGCCTTGTCCTGCGCATCCTGCATCTCGCACACGGTCATCTCGCGGTCGCTCTTGTAGGCGTCGGCGGTGGTCTTCTGGAACTGGTTTCCTACTCCGCGAACCCTGACCAGATCGACGTTGAAGTAGAGGCGCTGGAGCTCGTCGGGGTTGCTCGCTGGAACGTCCTGCATGTTCCCGTTGTAGAGAGTCAGCTCGAGGTCGGTGAGTCCCTTGCTCAGACTCATGTTCCCGCTGTCGGCATAGATGGTCCGCCGGCGGGTCGGGTCCGACATGTCGTAAATCGTCACCTCGCGCATCAGATTCGTCGCCTCGTCGATATGGCCGGCGCGGAGGTAGAATTTGCCTGGACTGACCTCGTTGATCACCTGCTCCCTCAGCCCGAAGGTCGGCTTCTTCTGCGCGATGTCCCGCTGCAGGACGGCGAGCCGATGATTGGACCGCGGCAGCACCTGATCGTTGAAGCCGATCATCACGATGGTGACGCCCAGCGCTGCCCACAGCACGGGCTTGAGCACGCTGACCAGGCTCACACCGCTCGCCTTGAGGGCCGTTATCTCGTTTTCTGCGGCCAGCCGGCTGAAGGCGTACAGCGTCGCGACCAGGACCGCCATCGGGAGCGTAAGCGCCACCGTCAGCGGAATCGAAAGTCCAAAAAACTCGGCGATCACCAGAGTCGGCAGTCCCTTGCCGACCAGCTCCCCGAAATGCTTTCCGATGTACTGCAGCAGCAGGATCGACGTCAGCGCCGTAAGGGCAAACGTTAGCGGACCCACATGTTCCTTAAGAACGTAGCGGTGCAGTATCTTCACGGTGTGAAATATACCGTGCGCTCGCGGGTAAGCGACACGCAGACAACGAGTTCCGCGCGTTTAGTCGGGCCATTCCGCGCGTCCGTGCTCGCCGTCGCTGCCGCACTTGGATTGCTTCTCGGAGCAACCTCCACCGCGCGCGCCCAGGACCCTCGGGATACCACCAAGGTGATGCCCCAGCAGCCGGCGACCCCGCCTTCGGGCACTCCCGGTACCCCCGGGATTCGACTTCGACTCGGCCGCGATACTCTGCCGCTCACACTCCCGTCGGTCATCTCCCGCGGCGACCGCGAAGCCTTCCTTCAGGCCCAGGCACAGATCGAAGCCGCGCGCGCCACCGCGTTCCAGCAGAACATGCGGACCATCATGGAATCGGTCTGGGGCCAGGTCGCCACCAGCAACTTCGCGACGGCCACGCCCGCACCCTCTTATCCCGGAGATTTGCCGCCAAAGCCGAAGCCGCCGCTCGCAAAGCCGATTCCACTACTTGGCGAATACGCCGACCTCGGTCTCCAGCTCGACGGCCGCCTCGAGGTGAGGGGCGAAAAAAATCAGAGCGCCCTCTGCTCGGCGACTTTCTTCTTCGACCCGGCGACGAATTGCCGCACCTTCTTTCAGCCGCTGGTCGATTTCCAGTTCGCCGCCAAATCGGGCGGGATCGTCGCCGACCGCGTGCACGTCAACGTCGACTACGACACCCAGCGCGAGTTCGACGCCTCGAACAACATCTCGATCTACTACGAGGGGCAGGGAAACGAGTTCCTGCAGCGCCTGGAGATCGGCAACGTCACCTTTCAGCCCCCCGCGTCACGCTATATCACCGCCGGCATTGCCAGCGGCAACTACGGCCTGCAGGCGGTGACCAAGATCGGACCGATGCGGATCAAGGGCATCATGGCGCAGCAAAAGGGGAATATCGTTCGGGACCGCGTTTTCACCGTCGGCGACCGCACCCTCCAGGCGATTGATCGCAAGATCGAAGACTTTCAGTTCGAGCCGCGACGGTTCTTTTTCACCATCGATCCGCACCTGCTCGGAAGCGCGTACCCGAATATCGACATCCTCGACACCAGACGCATGGCGGCTCTGGCCGCGTCTCTGCCCGACACCCTCAGACCGACGCGGATCTTTCTCTATCGCCTGTTGATCGGCGGGCAGCCGCCCAATCCCAGCGGGCCCCAGTTTCGTCTGCTCGGCAACCCGCGGTCCCGGCGCGGGCAGATCTACGAGTATCTGCGCGAGGGGGTCGACTACTACGTCGATCCGTCCCTGCTTTGGATCGCGCTGGTGCGCCCGCTCGCGCTCGACAACGAGCGGCTGGTCGTCGCCTACCGCGTTCGCATCAATGGTCGCGACACCACTTTCACTTCGACGGGTGGAACACCCGATCTCACCTTCACTCCCAGCCGTGAGCAGTTCGCCAATCTGATCTGGGATCCCGAGGTCAATCCCGGCGACCCCGCGTTCGATCGCGAGATTCGCAGCGTTTACCGGCTGGGCGGGGCAGACTTGCGGCGCCAGAGCGTCACACTCAAAGTCGTCACCGGCAGCGCCGAAGATCAGGAAAAGCCCGTGGCGGGAAATGCGGACACCTATCTCAAGCTGTTTGGGCTGGCCCAGGCCACCAATAGCTCGAGCTTCGATCTGGAGAATCGCATCTGGCCGCGGCCGAGCGATCCGAACTTCGAGCTCAGCCTCGGTGCGCCGGGGGCACACATCATTCGCGATCAGTTTCTCATCTTTCCCTCTGCCAAGCCGTTCGCGTCGAATGGTCTGGCCACCGCCGGCAATCCGACCAACGACACGATCTACACGACGCCGCCCGAGTATGTCCGCTCCTCGCAGCGGCCCGAAGCGGTGTACCACATCCGCATGCGGGCGCAATCAGAGGGCAGCGGTGACGGGGGCGCCCTGATGCTGGGCACGGTGCAAATCCGGCCGAACTCCGAGCGGTTGCTCGTCGACGGAATTCCTCTCACCCGCGGCACCGACTATTCGGTCGACTACGACCTCGGTCGCGTCTCGTTCAATCGCCCCGACACGCTGTTCCCACGACCTCGGCAGGTGACCGTCCAATACGAGGAGAATCCGGTCTTCGAGGAGACTCCGACGTCCATCTTCGGTGGGACCGCCGAGATTCCGTTCGACAACGGTCAGCTGAATTTCACCGCCATCTCGCAGAGCCAGCACACGAACTTCACGCGGCCGCCGCTCGGATTCGAGCCCGCGGCCTCGCTCGTCGCCGGCGTGAGCGCGCTGTTCAACTTCGACGCCGAGCCTTTGACGAGTTTGGTTTCCAAGCTCCCGTTCGGGGCGACGACAGTTCCGTCCCACATCGGATTTTCCGCCGAGCTCGCTGCCAGCCGTCCCCAAACGAACGCGTCGCAGCAGGCCTACCTCGAATCCTTCGAGGGCGAAGGCGGTCTTCCGATCAATCTCTCCGATCCGCAGTGGTACTTCAGCAGCCAGCCGGCGCTTGGCGTCACGATTCCGGCGCGCTTCGGCGCCAACGTCTTCGACTTGAATCGCGCCACCACTCTCGCCTGGCAGAGCAACGGCTATGACGCCGACGGCCGCGTGGTCAACTACCCGATCGACCAGATCGATAACGAAGTCGCGCAAAGCGGTGCCGGCATCGCCGGCCCGGAGCCGTTGCTCTGGCTGACGCTTTACCCGCTGGCCATAGGCGGACAACTCGACGACAACACCGGTGTGTTCCGCTGGACCGTTCCCAACGCGCCACCCGGACGTCGCTGGCGCTCCATTCGCACCGTCCTCGGTCCGAGCGGATCCGATATCTCGCGGGCCGAGAATCTGGAGTTCTGGGCGCAGATCCCGATTCGTGATCTCTCGAAGAATCCGACGCTGGTCTTCGACTTCGGAGACATCTCGGAGAACTCGGTGGCGTTCGGCCCCGATACCATGTTCATACGACCTGGCGCGCTGCCCGGCTCGCTCGATACCACCTGGCGCGGCAAGAGCATTCAGGGGCTCGACCGACTCGACAGCGAGCGCGATCCGTTTTCGCGCGCCTTCAACGTCTCGACCAACGACAATGGACTGCCCGGCGATGTCGTCGACAGCCTCGTCGTCGCGTTGGACACCGTTCCCGGCCGTCCCCCGCAGTTTGCGACCATCCATTTCGCGCGCACGTGCCGCGGCGGTTACGGGCTCCGCCAGGTGCTCGGCGATTCGAAGATCAACTGCACCGTACACAACAACCATCTCGATGAAGAGGATATCGACGCCGACAACGTCCTCAACCTGACCAGTGCCGAGCGCGATCAGGAGCAGTTTTACAGGTACGTCGTAAATCTTTCCGATCAGTCCAAACAGACGCGCACCGGCGTTTGCGGGCCGCCGCATCCCCTCACGGGTCAGCCCCGCATTCCGCGCGACGACGTGTGCTGGGTTTTCTTTCGGGTGCCCTTCCGAACGCCCGACGATTCGCTCGGCCACCCGCTGCTGCGCCGCGCCCGTGCGCTCCGCATCACCATGATTTCCGGCGACGGCCTCGGCGACGACGAGTTCAGCACAGTGCCGCTGGCGCGGCTCCGTCTCACCGGCGCGCCGTGGCTCAAGTTGAGCGACCAGACGATCCACGGAATCGCCGGCAATCAGCCGTCCACCGGCACCGTGTTGTCCGGCGTCGTCGCCACCCAGGACAAGATTCACGGCGTGAAATACGAATCACCACCGGGCATCACCGATGCTCCGACGAGCAAGACGGTCGCGTATCAGCCCGGCCTCGTCCAGATCAACGAGCGTTCGCTCCGCCTGATGGCGACCAATCTGGCGCCGCTGGACCGCGCCGAATCGTATTACCGGTTTCCCGAGGGCGAGAAGAATTTCATGAGCTACAAGCAGCTTCGCGTCTGGGCCCGCGGCGCCAGCAGCGGCTGGGGCCAGGATGGCGAGCTGCAGTTCTACATCAAGATTGCTCGCGACGACAACAATTTTTACATGTATCGCACGCCGATCATGTCGGGGCCCTCCAAGGCTGCGTGGCTGCCCGAGATCGTCGTCGATTTCTCCAGGATCTTCGCGTTGAGGGCGAGCATCCAGAACGCTTATCTGCAGGGAGGGCAGCGGAACACCTGCACGGGCCTCGATTCAGTTCTCATCGCCAACACTCCTCTGCCCGTCGGCGTTTCGCCGACCGCCCGTTACGCTGCGTGCGACGACGGTTACATCGTCTACACCATCGATCCGGGTACCAGTCCGCCAAACCTTGCCGCGGTCCAGCAGCTGGCGGTGGGAATGATTCGCCTGCCGGTTTCCTCCGGCGCAAGCCCCGTAATCCCGACTGACACTCTGGAGATGTGGGTCGATGACATCCGCCTCGCCGGAGTAGTGAACCAGACTGGCTTTGCGGGCGAGGCCGGTCTCACCGTCATCGCCAGCGACTTCGCGGATATCCGCATCAACGCCAGCAGGCGCGACCCGAATTTCAGACAGCTATCCGAGCAGCCGACCTTTCTGACCGACAACAGCGTCGATGTCAGCTCGGCGTTCCATCTCGAGAAGCTGCTGCCCGCTTCACTCGGGCTGTCGATACCGTTCACGGTGAACTACACGTCTGCGTCCGTCGATCCGCTGTACGTCTCCCAGTCGGACATCCTCGGCGACGCCATCCAGGGGCTGCGCACGCCGCACTCGGCGGCGACGTCCATGACTATCAGCCTTCGTCGCACCAAGGAGTCCACGGGCTCGGTCTGGTCCCCACTCATCAACAATCTGGCCCTTACATCCTCCTATACCTCGGGCGTGTCACGCAGCGAGTACGAGGACGGCAAGGCGAAGAACTTCGTCGTCGGGATCGACTTCAATCTCTCGCGGGCGCTATTGCCGACTCTCTCGCGTTGGTCGCCAAGCGAGATCCACCTCACGAGTGCGTACACCAACGGAAACGACGACCGCATCTCCTTTCTCAAGCCCGCCACCGCGCTTGACGATACCGCCAGCCCGGTGAAGGGCCGCAATCGGACCTGGCGCAATGGGAGCAGCCTGGTGTTCCGTCCGTTCAAGGCCGCGTCAATCCGTTGGGACATCACATCCGTCCGCGACTTGCGCGGCTACGGCAGCGATTCGCAGCTCGGCCTGATCGCCACCGGCGATCGCGATCACGTGCTTGGCTACGACACGGGTCTGGAGCGGGAGCGCGCCATGCAGGCCGGAATCAACATCTCGCCACCGATCACTGCCTGGTTCCGGCCGCGGCTGGATTTCGGAACGTCGTACAACATGCTGCGTGATCCGAATACGCTCGGCTTCGCCAAGGAGCCGGACAGCGCCGGCGATCTCCGCATCCCCAGACGCCTCGGAAACTCGCAGACGACGACAGCGGGCCTGACCCTCGATCTTCCGCGCGCGGTGAAGATGTACACCGACAGCAACAGCTTCATGCGCGGCCTGCTGGGCGGACTGCAGCCGATAGACATCAACTTCAATCGAAGCGTGCTTTCGGTGTACGACGGAAGCGCTGCCCCCGCTTCGCTCACCTACCAGTTCGGGCTCGGTGGCATCAACACCTTCCGCGAGCAGGGCGGGGAGCTGGCGACGAGCGTCGGCCTGGTCACCCAGCTTTCGCTCAATCAGTCGCTCAATCTTCCCCTCGGGGCCAGCATCGCCACCCGCTACCAGCGCATCAATACCAGGAACTGGACGCGCCGGATAGAGCAGACTCAGGACATCGTCGACGGCACCCAGGTCGTCTTCCCCGACGTCTCATTGCGCTGGGCCGGCCGCCCCGCGGGCCTCGACTGGATCATCTCCAGCATGGGCGCTAATGCCAGAGTCCTCGAGACCAGACAGCTGAATGGTACCCAGCCGGTGGCCGGCGAGATACTGGACGATCGGGGCGTGATGCGCGTACGCAGCTTCCCGATGACGGGAACCATCGTGTTCGCCGGAGAAAGGCCGGTCTCGAGCACTGTGGGGTATTCGTTGTCCAGGCGTCTGGACGACCGACCGGGCCTCAACAGCAATGGCGACAACTCCGACTTCAACATCGATGTCTCCAAGCCATGGAAGCTCCCGGCCGACTGGAACCCGCGCGGCGACCTGCGCACAAGGATCAGCTATCAGAAGAGCCTGGGCCAGAACTTCGTCGAGAACCTGCAGGCGATCGGCGGGGAAAGCCGACTGTCCGACAACGGCCGCCGCGCCTTCAGCATGAGCGCCGACACAGATGTCGCGGAAAACCTCACCTCGAGCTTCGTGATCTCGCGCGTGGAGAGCTTCGACCGTAACCTTAACCGCCGCTTCACGCAGACAGTTCTGAGCGCGGTGATGCACCTGCAGTTTTACGCCGGGGAATTCAAGTGAGACCGATGCTCGTCATTTTTTTCTTGTGCCTGATGGGCGCGTGCAAGGGCGACGCGAAGGAAGGAAGCGCCGCCCAACCGAGTGCCGCACCCCACGCCCCCTCAACCGGCTTCAGCGGTACCGCGGCCTGGAATTACGCAAAGGCGCAGGTTGATTTCGGTCCCCGGGTTCCTGGATCGCCGGCGGCCAAGAAAGCCGGGGACTGGATCATCAGTCAGATGCGCGCGCGCGCCGACACGGTGATCGTGCAGGCCTTCACCTACACGACCGCCGACGGCAAGAAGCTGCCGCTTCGAAACATCCTGGCGCGCTTCCGTCCGAGCGATACCAGCCGCGTTCTCTTTCTGACCCACTGGGACTCGCGTCCGGTCTCCGAGTCGGCTGCTACCGAAGCCGAGCGGAAGATGCCGGTCCCGGGCGCCAACGACGGGGCATCGGGTGTCGGAATGTTCGTCGCGCTCGGCGACCTCCTGAAAAAGACGAAGCCAACTGTCGGCGTCGATCTGCTGTTCACGGACGGCGAGGACTACGGCCAGTTCGGGCCGCCCGAAGTCGACGTGCTGATCGGCGCCAAATACTTCGCCAACCATTTGCCATCGCCAGGTTACAAACCTTCGTACGGGGTTCTGTGGGACATGATCGGTGACAAGGACCTCCGCATTCCTTACGAGATGAATTCTTTCCAGCAGGCCCCTGATGTCGTCTCACGCGTCTGGCAGACCGCGGCGGACCTCGGCTACGGCAACATCTTCGTGCAGGAAAGCGGTGGTCTGATTACCGACGACCACATCCCGCTGCTAAATGCCGGAATCAAGGTCATCGATGTCATCGATCTGACCTATCCGCCGCACCACACCCCGCAGGACACCATGGACAAGATCTCTCCCCAATCGCTCGGTATCGTAGGGGACGTCGCCGCCGCGCTGGTGACGCGAAAATAGATTTATGAGAGGGAAATTGACGGTCCTCATGATCACGGCATTCGTGGACATGCTGGGACTGGCAATGATCATCCCTCTGCTTCCGTTCTACGCCACCAAGCTCGGAGCCTCGGCGACGATCGTGGGTGTGCTGATCGCCGCGTTTTCGATCGCCCAGCTGGCCAGCGCGCCCCTGTGGGGAAAGTTTTCGGATCGCTATGGCCGTCGTCCGGCGCTGCTTGCCGGTCTGCTCATCTCCGCGGTCGCCTACATCATCTTCGCTTACGCCAGCACGCTCTGGCTGCTCATGTTGTCGCGAGTCGTGCAGGGTCTCGGCGGTGGAACCATCGGCGTGGTCCAGGCGTACGTCGCCGACGCCAGCGATCCCAACGATCGCGCCAAGAGCCTCGGCTGGCTGTCTGCCGCCACGAGTCTGGGCGCGGTAGTCGGTCCCGCCATCGGCTCGGTTCTCATCCACTGGGGCCGGCACGCGCCCGGTATCGCGTCGGCGATCTTCTGCGTTCTCGTCAGCGTCTTCGCCGGGGTTTACCTGCGCGAGTCGCGCGAGGCATCGGTGACGGCCGAGCACGAGGTCGTGCCCCAGACCGGTGGCGGCGCGATCTGGAGCGTACTCTCCCATCCGCGCGAGCCCGCCCAGCGCCTGATCTGGATCTACGCCATCGCCATCGGCGCGTTTTACGGCACGGCGCCGACGCTCCCGCTCATTCTCGCCAACCGTCTCCCCGTTACCGAGGCCAACGTCGGTTTCTTCGTGATGTACCTCGGAGGAATGGGCGTATTCGTCCGCGCGGGAATCCTGGGGCGCATGATCGAGTGGCTGGGAGAGGCGCGCCTCACCCGGCTGGGTCTGGTGCTCCTGTCGGTTGGCCTGGCGTTGATCGCCGCCGTTCACTCGTTTTCAACCCTGCTCGTGGCGCTGACGCTGATGCCGCTCGGGACCGCGTTCGTCTTTCCGTGTGTCACGGCAATGCTGTCGCGGGTGGTGCCGAAGAAGCATCGAGGGCTCTATATGGGGGTCCAGCATACGTTCGGCGGCGTATCGCGCGTCGTCTTCCCGCTGGCCGCCGGCGTCGCCATGGATCACCTTGGCCTCGGGTTCCCGTTCGTCGTCGCCGGGGTTCTGGTACTCGGCACTCTTCTGCTCACGACCACGATGGAACAGTACGCCCCCACTCGCGCCGCTTCGGTGACGTAGAACTCCCCGGGCCGGCTAGGGTCTGCTCATGCCGACCCCCGCCGAGCGCAAAGCGCTCCTCTTCTTCTCGATCGTCCTTACCCTGGGCGCTTCGAGCCGTGCTTATCGGGTGCTCCACAGCCAGTCACCGACCGATTCTCGCACGCGATCTGCCCTCGAGGCCCAGATCAGGGCGGCGGATTCTGCAAGGAAAAGCGCACGTAAGCCGAAGCGTGAGAAACCGCGCAAGACTCCTCCGAAGCCGACCGGCAAAATCGATCTGGACGTCGCAACGGAGAAGGAAATCGAGGGACTCCGACACATCGGACCGACCCTCGCTCGCCGCATCGTCGCCGACCGCGATTCGTTCGGTCCCTTCGGCTCATTGGAAGGATTGACGCGTGTAAAAGGTGTCGGTCCCTCTATGGTAGAAAAACTCGACTCTGCCGTAACCTTCTCGCTCGTCCCGCGTCCTACCAACACAGTCATATCCAGGCCATCCGAACTGCCAAAGGCACGCAGGAAGCCTCACCGGAGGGACATGCGTCCTTGACAGCTCCTGCCGCAAAAGCGCCACGACTTGGCGATCTGCTTTTGAGAGAAGGGTTGATCACCCAGGATCAACTCAATAAGGCTCTTCAGGAGCAGAGACAGAATGGCACCCGCGTCGGCTACAACCTGGTCAAGCTCGGCTTCGTAAAGGAAACCGATCTCACCAGGATGCTCGCGCGGCAGCACAAGATGCCGGCAGTGGACCTGACGAAA
>DASXGU010000047.1:0-37410 GCA_036488915.1 Gemmatimonadaceae bacterium
TTCAGGTTTCAGACGATCCGTCAGGTACTGAGCGTTGGCTTCTCGTTCCTGATACTGCTGATGCTGGGTGCCGGTGCGGTCGGCTGGATTTCGATGACGAGGATGGCCGACCAGGTCTCCGATACGCTCGCCGACGCCCAGTCCGACGCCAAGCAGGCATCTGACTTCTCCAACGTCGTCACCCAGGAAGTTCAGGCCGCCAATACGTATCTCAGCGATCAGGACTCGAAATCGGACGCCGACTTCCGCCGATTGGGCTGGGAGGCGCACCGTCTCCAGCGAAACTTCAACTCCCGGCACGACGCGCTGCCCGACCAGATCATTCGCACCGTCGCCATCGATACGACACTGGCCCGGGTTGAGACCGCCTTCGCGCTGTCGCATCGCCTGACAGATCTGGGACGTCTCGACGACGCGCACATCGAGGCCCAGAAAGCGCGCCGGCTGGTGCCCGGTCTGCTGGAGCAGCTCACGGGTCTCGAGCACTCGCGCGCGCAGCAGCTGGCGACGATGTCCGCCGATCTGAGGGCGCAGGCAACCGCGCGCTCCAGAATCCTGGTGAGCGTGATCGTCATCGCGACGTTGCTCGCTCTCATGATCGTCATCCGCACGGGACGCGCGGTCGGACGACCACTGCGACTGCTGGTGAGGCACGCCATTCAATTGAGCCATGGTGATTTGCAGCAGCGCACCGAAGGCGACATGCCCGGCGAATTCCGTACGCTCGCCGACGCTATGAATCACGCCACCATCGCGCTGTCCCGCATCGCCGCCGGCGCGGCCAAGACGGCCGACGAAGTCGCCCAATCTGCCAGCGATCTGGCTTCTGCCTCGAAGCAGATCTCGGCGTCGGCTGGTGAAGTCGCCGACGCCGTCGAAGAGGTTTCCCACGGTGCCGAATCGCAGGTGGCGCAGCTGCGTCAGGTAAACGAAGCTCTCGACGGTATCCGGACGCGCGGCGACAATCTGGTCGGCGGTGCCCAGGAAGTGCACGGCCTCGCCAGCGCAATCGAGGCCGAAGCCGAATCCAAGCGAATCGAGATCGACCGCGCCCTAAAGATTCTGTTCGACGTGCGCACCATCGTCGAAGAAGCGGCCGCGCAAGTGCGCGAGCTCAACACCAGCACCAGCGAGATCAACAAGTTCGTCGTCTCGGTTGGCCGCATCGCCGAGCAGACCAACCTGCTCTCGCTCAACGCCGCGATCGAAGCGGCGCGCGCCGGCGAGGCCGGCCGCGGATTCGGCGTCGTCGCGGGTGAAGTGCGCAAGCTCGCCGACCAGACTCAGGCGGCCGCGGATGACGTGGTGAAGATGACCGATGGCGTCACTAGCAGGGTGATGGCAACCTCGAAAGCGATGGAGCAGGGCGTGACCCAGGTCGGCGAGATCGAGCGCGTGAGCCGCGAGCTCGACAGCGCGCTATCGACCATACTCGCCGCCGCTGAGCGAACGAGAGCCGCGTCCGCGACGGTGACGACGGCAGCGACCGAGAACGCGCGGGCCGTGGATTCGGCCGCCGCCAACCTCGGCCTCGTCGCCCGGACGGCAGAAGGCCTCGCGACGGCGGCGATGCAGGTCAGCGCGTCGACCGAAGAACAGAGCGCGGCGTGCGAGCAGATGAGCATGGCATCGACTCAGCTCTTTCACGGCAGCCACGCCCTGAAAGATCTCGTCGGCGAGCTCAAGACCGACGGCGCGCTCGGCACGACCGAGATGCAGATCCCCGCGCCCGTGGCGCCCGCTCAGCCGTCGGGGCCAAGGTTGACGCCGCCGAGTCCGCAGACTCCCATAGTAAAAAAGGTCGCGTAACGGCGCAGACCAAGGGCGAGCGGATCAGCCCTTACTGAACGCACACCCCGCGTGGATCCGGCTTGGTCTTATCGACGACCACGCGGTGATCGAGGTTCCCCACCCTCAAGGCAACATCGTGCACCAGCTGCGCGACCTTGCGCATGTGCTCGTAGTCGATGTACTGGGGCTCGTCGGTGAGCTGGTGGTAGTCCATGTGAAGCCCCGTCGTGAAGAACGTGATCGGAATTCCGTAGCGCGCGTAATTGTAGTGATCGCTCCGGCAGTAGATGCGCTCCGGGTGGCCGTTGGCGTCGAGCGCGTAGTCGAAGTCGAGGGGCGTGGGCTCGCTGCGGTTAACGGCTTCGACGATGTCCCCCAGCTCGGTGCTGAGCCGACGCGACCCCACCAGCTGCAGGTACGTAGGCCCCCCTCCGACGAAATCGAACGCCCCGCCGCGGCCGATCATATCCATGTTGAGCTGCGCGACGATCGAGTCACGCGGCACGGTGGGATTGTCGGTGAAATACCGCGACCCCAGCAGACCGGCTTCCTCTCCAGTGTGCCAGACGAAGATCAGTGACCGGCGCGGCTTCACTCCCGATCGTGCAAATGCTTCGGCGATCTCGAGCGCGCCGACAGATCCGGAGCCATCGTCGTCCGCACCGTTGTAGATCGAATCCAGGCGCGGAGGCCTGATGCGACGCAGGCTGTCGACATTCACGTGGATCGAAGCGCGCTCGGCGGGCGTCAGTCCCCCACCCGGCGTTCCGGGCGTGGCGTGGGTGCGCGCCTCGACGATGCGATTGGCGGCGATGTTGTAGGCGCGGAGCGAATCGTGGTCGAGCGGCCCCGCGAATCTGATTCCGAGGTGATCGTTGTGGGCGCCGATGGCGACGTACTCGCCGCGCAGCGCTGGATCGGTACCGGGGATGATCCCGATCACGTTGCGCGCCGGCGCTGGCGAGCGGGTGTAGGCGATCGACGAAAATCTGAGCCAGTGCCCCGAAGCGCCCGTTGCGGCCGACGCGATATCGCCGCCGAGCATGCGTGACGCGGTGGAAGGCGAAACCGTGAGATTGACGCGAATCGGTGTAGTGTCCGTGGACATCGTGACGGCATAGGGGCGCACCGTCCGGGGGTCGTTGACCGTGATCAGGGCCCGGGCTGACTCGTAGCGGCGAAGGATCTGCCCGGGATTCCGGATCAGCGGGGTCCGGATCGCCAGCAGCACCGCTTTGCCGGCCGCCCGATCCGGAGCAATGAGGGACGTCGTGTCGGAAAGGTCGCCGCCGTAGATCACCTGCACGCTGTCGACCGGAATCGCGCGGCCCGATGCCGGAAAACTGGTGATGTAGTCGGTACCAACGGTGAGCGGCGCTCCGTCGAGCATCACCTGCGCACCCGGCGCCAGAGCGATGCGATAGGCGGGCACGTTCTGGAAGTAGCTGCCGCCGACCCCGCCCGGCTGCACGCCCATTCGCGCTAGCTCGTCGGCGATGTATTGGGTTCCTTTGAGGTTCCCCTCAGTGCCGAACTGGCGCCCGAGCATCGAGTCCGCGGCGAAGATGTACAGTCGCGTGCTCAGGTCCTGGGCGGTGATGGCGGGGCTGGTGGTTCCGCTGCCCGCCTGACCGAGCTGGATCGCCGAAGAGCAGGCGGCCAGCATCAATAGGGAGGCGGGAAGCGGAAAGCGGCGGGCGTAACGACGGGCGTTTGGCATGAGCGGAGTGGACCAGAGCGAGGGTGGGCAGGTACCGAGAAAAAAGCTAAGCCAGTCCCACCGTTCCCGCTTCCCGCTACTTGTGCGCTTAACTTTCCCGGCACCCTATGAAGCCGAAACCCAATCCCGGCAGCCCACCGGCTATCGTCCTGCTCAGCGGTGGGCTGGATTCCACCACCGTCCTGGCGATCGCCGCCAGCGAAGGCTTCGCCATCCACGCTCTCACCTTCCGTTATGGCCAGCGCCACTCCGTGGAAGTGTCGGCGGCAGAGCGAATCGCCCGCCGCGCCGCCGTGGACAAACACTACATCGTTGACATCGATCTTGCCCAATTCGGCGGCTCGTCGCTCACTGACGACATCCCGGTGCCCAAAGACCGGGATCTCGCCTCGTCGGGGCCCGAATCCAAGGAAATTCCCGTCACCTACGTCCCGGCGCGCAACACGATTTTTCTCTCGTACGCACTGGCACTCGCCGAGGTGGTGGGCGCGTCGAGCATCTTCATAGGAGTGAATGCGCTGGACTACAGCGGCTACCCCGACTGCCGACCCGAGTACGTCAAGGCGTTCGAGCACATGGCGAACCTCGCCACTCGCGCCGGAGTGGAAGGAACGACGCGGATGCATATCCGAACACCTCTCATCGCGCTCACCAAGGCGGCCATCATCAGGCTCGGCACGTCGCTCGGCGTCGAGTACTCGGACACAACGAGCTGTTACGATCCTGGCCCGGACGGTGAAGCCTGCGGTCGTTGCGATGCCTGTCAGATTCGGCTGAAAGGGTTCAGCGAGGCGGGCTTCGCGGATCCGATAGAGTACGCCCCGACATCCCACACGCCGGTCGCCGTAAAAACGGAACGATGACCTACACTGTCAAGGAAATCTTCTACACCCTGCAGGGTGAGGGGGCGCAGGCCGGCCGCGCCGCGGTGTTCTGCCGTTTTTCCGGGTGCAACCTGTGGTCGGGACGCGAGGAGGACCGGTCCCGCGCCGTCTGCAAATTCTGCGACACCGATTTCGTTGGCGCCGGACCAGAAGGCGGCCGTTTTCAGAGTCCGGAAGCGCTTGCGGAAGCGATCGATCGATGCTGGGGCGGACGCCTTGGTCCCTCAGACTCCGGGGTGGGGCCCGGTCGGGACCTCCCTTTTTCGCCGGAAGCCGACGCCCGCAAATACGTGGTGTGCACCGGCGGTGAGCCGCTTCTCCAGCTGGACGAGCCACTCATCGCCGCACTCCACGCACTGAACTTCGAGGTCGCTGTCGAAACCAACGGCACCCGCCCGGCACCAAAGACCCTCGACTGGATCTGCGTCAGCCCCAAAGCCGGTGCTCCCTTGGTCCAGACCAGCGGGAATGAGCTCAAGCTCGTTTTTCCCCAGGACGACGCACCACCGAAGAATTTCGAGGGACTGCGCTTCCAGCATTTCTTCCTGCAGCCCATGGACGGACCGAACATCACCGCCAATACCGCGCTCGCCATCGAGTACTGCATGCGACACCCGCGCTGGCGTCTCAGCATCCAGACGCACAAGCTGGTCGGGGTCCGCTAGGTTCTCAGCGCGGGCCCGAGCGCGCTCTTCTTCTGGCTGCGCGGTGTCCGCGCCCTCACCTCGCTGTCGAAAGCATCGAGATACTTGATCCCCGAGCCGGTGTTGAACAGGACCACTCGCTCGTCGGTCTGAATCTTCCCGCGCTCGATCAGCTTCCGCAGTGCGGGCACGCAGGCGCCTCCCTCCGGCGCGGCAAAAATTCCCTCCCGCCGTGCCAGCTCCCGCGCCCCGGCGATCAGCTCTTCATCGGTGACCGTAACGGCCGCGCCTCCCGATTCGCGAACCGCATCGAGAATCAGGAAGTCGCCGATCGCTTTCGGCACCCTGAGCCCCGATGCCACCGTCGCGGCGTCCGGAAACTCCTCGGCTGCGCGCTCGCCCTTTTCGAACGCACGCACGATCGGCGCGCACCCAGCAGCCTGCACCGAGATCATCCGCGGCCGCTTGTCGTCGATCCAGCCCAGCTCCTGCATTTCGTCGAACGCCTTCCACATGCCCACCAAGCCCGTGCCGCCGCCCGTCGGATACAGTATCACGTCCGGAAGCGTCCATGCGGACTGCTCGGCAATCTCGTACCCCAGTGTCTTCTTGCCCTCGACGCGGTACGGCTCCTTGAGCGTCGAGACGTCGAACCACCCTTCCGACTCCTTGCGCCGAGCCACCTCGGCGCCGCAATCGGTGATGAGGCCATCGATCAGGGTGACGTTCGCCCCCGCGACCTCGCACTCGATCACGTTGGCGCGCGGTGTGTCGCGCGGCATGAAGATGTGCGCCTCGATTCCGGCCAGAGCGCAGTACGCGGCGAGGGCGCCTGCCGCATTGCCCGCCGACGGCGCCGCCAGCTTCTTGAGCCCAAGCTCCTTAGCCATCGACACCGCCACCGACATCCCCCGCGCCTTGAAGCTCTGGGTGGGATTGAGCGATTCGTCCTTCACGTACAGGTCCGTGAGCCCGAGCGCCTCGCCGAGATGCTTCGCGTGATGGAGCGGCGTCCAGCCTTCGCCGAGGCTGACGATGTTGTCCTCGCGGCGCACCGGCAGCAGCTCGCGGTAGCGCCACAGATCCGCTCGCCTGGCGTACAGCGCCTGACGGGTGAGAAACTTGGCGATCCGCTTCAGGTCGTAGCGAACGAACAGCGGCTTGCCACACTCCGTGCAGACATTGTGGACGCGGCGCGGCTCGTACTCACGCTTGCAGGAAGAGCACTCCAGTTTCTTGACGTGCATTCGCTACGCGGGAGGGATGACGTTTGGGCGCGACGGAGTACGGGTGCTTAGCTTTACCGAAAGTTACATGCCCGACGCCACCCTCCGCCTCCTTTCCGCTGCGCGCCTCCTCGGCGCTCTCATTGTCGCCACTCTGATCACTCTCCTGATCGACCGCCGCCTTCGCCGCTAGATGTACATCGGTCACGTCGGCGCTGCGCTCGCCGGCAAGCGCGCGCGCAGAAACATCGCCCTCCTCGTTCTCCTCGTCGCGACCTACACGCCCGATTGGGTCGACTCGGGTCTTTGCGTCGCCGGAGCGTTCAATCCCACCGAGATGCTGTCACACTCGATTCCGGCGGTGCTCCTGTTCGCGATCGCCGGGTTCGTCCTGTACGGCGCGCTCGCACGCGACTGGAAGGGGGCGCTGGTGGTCGCCGCGGTCATCGTGTCGCACCTCCTCCTCGACTGGATCACGGGATACAAGCCGACGTGGCCGGGCGGGCCGATGATCGGACTCGACCTCTACGAGCACCCAATGCTCGATTTCCTCGCCGAAGCGGTGGTGATCGTGATCGGCGCGATCCTCTACGCTCGAACCCTGCCGCGCCCGGAGCGCTTGTGGAGGAACCTTTCGATCATGGCCGGATCCCTGCTCTTCATGCAGTTGGCCATCGACGTCGCCCACCTACTCATGAAATCACTCCCCAAGTGCTGACCAACGATCTCCGCGCCGTTGCGCGCCAGGTGATGCTCGACGATGGGTTCGACCCGGATTTCGCGCCGGCCGCCGTGGCCGAGCTGAGCATGACCGGCAAGCGTCCGGACGCCGGTGTGACCCCCGCCGACATGCGCGACAAGCTCTGGTCGTCGATCGACAACGACGACACCCGCGATCTCGATCAGGTGGAGTACGCCGAGGACGCCGGCGGCGGCGAGGTCAGGCTGTACATTGGCGTCGCCGACGTCGACGCGGAGGTCCCCAAAGGCTCGGCGATCGACGCGCACGCCGCCGCGCAGACGACGACGGTGTACACAGGCGCCGTCATTTTTCCGATGATTCCGACCGAGCTCTCCACTGGCGCGACATCGCTTTTCACCGACGCCGATCGTAAATCCCTGGTGGTAGAGATGGTGATCGGCGCCGGCGGCGACCTCAGGTCGTCGAAGGTCTACCGGGCGCTGGTGAGGAATCGCGCCCAGCTCACTTATTCGGGCGTCGGTGCGTGGCTGGACAGCGGCGCGCCCGCTCCGGATGTGGTCGTGAAGACTCCGGGGCTCGAGGCACAGATGCGACTCCAGGCGAAGATCGCCGCGGCGCTCCGCAAGACGCGACTGGAAAAAGGCGCGCTAGATATCGACACCATCGAGGCCCGCGCCGTCGCGCAGAATGGCCAGGTCACGGCGATCGAGAAGAGCCAGAAAAACAGCGCCACCGACATCATCGAAGACTTCATGATCGCCGCCAATGAGTCCGTGGCGTCTTTCCTCGAGGAGCACCACGTATCGGGAATCAGGCGAATCGTGCGCAACCCGGAGCGGTGGGATCGCATCGTCGAACTGGCGAAGCAGTTCGGAAAGGAGCTACCGTCGACGCCAGATCCCGTCGCCCTGCAGGGCTTCATGCTCGAGCGAAAGGCCGCCGACCCGGATCACTTCCCCGATCTCTCGCTGGCCGTGGTCAAGCTGCTCGGGCCGGGCGAGTACATTCTCGACCAGCCGGGCGTCGAGGAGCCGGGACACTTCGGGCTGGCGGTCCAGGACTACACCCATTCGACGGCACCCAACCGCCGCTTCGCTGATCTGGTGACGCAGCGGATCGTAAAGGCCGTTCTGGCGGGGAGTGCGCCTCCCTACACCGATGACGAGCTGTCGGCGATCGCCCGCAACTGCACCGTTCGCGAAGACGCCGCGCGGAAAGTAGAGCGCACCGTCCGCAAGATCGCGGCGGCGATGTTGTTCTCCAATCGCATTGGCGAGCGCTTCAAGGCCATCGTCACCGGCAACAACACCAGCGGCACTTACGTGAGAGTCGTCAACCCTCCGGTGGAGGGCAGGCTGATGCGCGGAGAAAAGGGCGTCGACGTCGGCGACGAGATCGAGGTCGAGCTGCTCTCGACAAATCCCAAACGGGGCTTCATAGATTTCGGCAGAGTTGGATCGACGCCAACACCCAATCCGCCCGGGAAGAGACGATGACCCAGAACGTTCCGCCGCGTGCCGAGACGCTGGCTCTGGTGCACGAGTACACGGCCAGTGAATCGCTGCGCAAGCACATGCTGGCGGTGGAGGCAGCCATGCGCGCGTACGCGCGGAAGTTCGGCGAGGACGAGGAGCGCTGGGGCACCGCCGGCCTCGTTCACGACTTCGATTACGAGCGCTTTCCCAACAACGCTCACTCCGCCACCGAGGAGCATCCTTCGGAGGGAGTGCGCGTGCTGCGCGCCAAGGGTTATCCCGATGACATTCTCGAAGCGATACTCGGGCACGCCCACTACACCAACACATCTCGCGAATCGAAGATGGCGAAGACCCTGTTTGCAGTCGACGAGCTCACCGGTCTGATCACCGCCACGGCGCTGGTCCGCCCCTCGAAGAGCGTCCACGAGGTCGATGCCCGCTCGGTGCGCAAGAAGATGAAAGACAAGGCTTTCGCCCGGGGCGTCAGCCGCGACGACGTCATCAACGGCGCCGCCGAGCTGGGTGTCGATCTCGACGAGCACATCTCGTTCGTGATAAGCGCCATGCAGGCGTGCTCGGCCGAGCTGGGCCTTTCGGGCTCCTAGCCTCGTCCTGCGCCGATGCCGGCGCGCTCTACGTCGCGGCCCAGTGAGAGTTTGGAGGCCTCGCTGTTCAGGAGCCAGTGGGACGGAGGGCGGAGGGGACCCTCCGGCCGACCGACCCGCCGAGATCCAGAACAAGGCGGGTTCCCGAAACTACTCCATTGCGAATTCGCGACTGAAGATCACGTCGAATGCGAAGGATTTGGGCTTGGTCTTCTTTTCCATCACCTCCGCGATCCGCTCGAGACGGGCGGGAATGCCCATGATCTTCTCCTGCGCGGCGCGGCCCAGATCGTTCAGGCCCGAGATAGACTCGATCGACCAGTATTTGATCAGCTCCTCGACGATCTTCAGATAATCGCGCGGGCCGTAAATGCCGGCGCGGCGCACTACGTCGGCCAGCTCGCGGAAATGGGGCATGTTGACGCCGGGCATGTCGATCGCCGGCATGATCTTCGCCGCCGCGATCAGAGCCTGATTCGGATCGCGATCGATCACGGCCTTGAACACCGACCGATAAAACGTGTAGTGCCTCGCTTCTTCCTTGGCAACGTTTTGCAGCACGGTCCCGATGGTCGGCTCGTACTGCGATGCGAACTTCCCGGTGTTGGCGTGCGACACCTGCGTCGCTCTCTCCTGGAGCGACGTATAGACGAACACCCGATACGGGTCGCGGTCCCACTCGGGCTCGAATCCAGCCTTGATGTAATCGAACTGCATCTTCTCGATGACGACGGGATCGAAGACACCGGCGTCGCGGGTGTAGTCGTGCAGAATTGCCCCGTGCCTGTCTTCTTCGGCGGTCCAAAGGTTGTTCCACCTCGCCCAGATGCTGTCGGTGCCGAGATAAACCGCCAGCAGCCGGTGGAAATGGGGCAGGCCTTCTTCGGTGAGGAGATTGAGGGCCAGTGCGACGCGCGCCGGATCGCTGATCCCCCTCGCCCTCTCGCGCAGCGCTTTCAGATGCGCATCGGGATCCTCTCCAGGCGCCGGCTCCAGCAACTCCGCCGGAAACCACAGCACCCGCTTCGATTCGTGCGCTGCCATGAGCTCCTCTACCACCGGCTCGAGATCGGCGAGTACCTCGATCTTGGACAGCGTCTCTTCTTCCACTGGGTTCACTAGCGATCTCGGACAGGATTTACGCGCGGTCGGATGACCGACAGCGGGCGCGGCCAGCAAATTATATGCAGAAAGCTCGCCGCGCGTGAGCAGGCGAGGCCAGCCCGAAAGCCGCCTTCGGCCATGCGCGGCCTCACACACGTGCGCGAGGATGAGAAATCCACATTGCGCGGAGCCTTGCAGAGCGTTCGGGTCTCTCCCGAAATTGCGGCCTGGCGCTTGCGCATCCTTTTTTTCAATCGAAGGCGGGATACTGCCAGGGATCCATTTTCAGCACGGATCTCCAGCGCTCTCGCACTCTTCAAACTCGAATATCGCGGCAGGAGATGGATAATGGCAGACGAGGCAACCAACCCAGGGGACAGAATGGACGAGCGGAGCGGACGTGGCAGCGGCGCGGGGGCCGGCAACAACGGCTCTCTCAGCGGAGGGAATGGCTCGATCGGTGGAAGCCGGAACGAAGGCGACGTTGATGGTCGCGGCGCCGGCGGCGTCAGTCGCAAGACCCCGCGTGGGTTCGCGGCAATGGATCCCCAGGCGCAGCGCGCTATCGCAGCGAAAGGCGGTCGCGCAGCTCACCAAAAGGGAACGGCCCACGAATTCACCAGCGAGGAAGCGAGGGTCGCCGGACGAAAAGGCGGCGAAGCATCGCGCGGTGGAAGAAGGTCCGGCGGAAACGGCGGCAACAGCTAGTCCCAGCCGGGACGGAAGCACGACGAGGCACGGTGAAAACCGTGCCTCGTCGTGTTTCAGGCCCTGCTTCGTCGGACCCCTGCTTTCATCTGGGCCCCGCCCCCGCTTCCGCGGGCAGCTCCTCCATCACGACGATCCCGCCAAGCGCATCCGGATGTTTCGGGCGCCTGATCGCTGTGACTGTGACCTTGCAGACGATTGGCTTCCCTTTCCGGCTCGTCGCCGGAATTTTTCTTTCCATCGGATGATCCCCATCGGTCATCGCGCTGAGGAGCATCTGCCGCACCTCCGCCAGCGGCAGCCCGATGTCCAGCTTGCTCAGGGGCGTGTTTACGACCTCGTCGGTGCGGACTCCCCAAAGATCCTCGGCCCGGTGGTTCCAGACCTTGATCGTCATGTCCGGATCGACCACCGCGACCCCGCCCCGCAGCGAGGCGAAAACGGCCTCGAGAAAATGATTCGCTGCCTTTAGCTGGCCGCCGCGCTTCGCCAGCTCCTCGTTGATGTTTCCGAGCTCCTCGTTTGTGGACTGCAGCTCCTCGTTCATCGTCTCCAGCTCTTCGTTCGTCGACTGGAGCTCCTCGTTGGTCGTCTCCATCTCCTCTACCGTCGACTGCAGCTCTTCGTTGGTCGTTTCCAGCTCCTCATTGGAGGATTGGAGCTCTTCGTAAGCTGTCTCCAGCTCGGAGTGCGACCGCTCCAGCTCGAACTTGAGCGCGTGATCCAGGCTGATGTCATCGAATATGACACTCACGCCTACCATCGATCGCCTGTGGTCGAAGAGCGGCAACAAATTCACGTTGAACCACTTTTCGTCCCCCGCGATCGTCCAGACGATGTCGGGCAGACGCACAGCCCGCTCCTCTCGATGCACCTGGTCGAGCAGTGACCTCAGCTCCACGGGCCGGTACGATAGCTCGAGATCCTGAATCGGCCTGCCGATATCCGCGGCGTTCAGGCGAAAGAGCATCTTGGCGTTGTCGTTGGCCAGGGCGAGGTTCCCGGCTCTGTCCACCACGAACTGCGAGACCGCCGATTTGTCGAAAGCGATGTTCGACAGCAGTGCGAGTTGGTCGCGTTCGGGACTCGTGGCGTCCTGCTCGGAGGTCAGCTCGGGCCCGCGAAGTTGTTTTCGCTTTGATGGCACCTTCGTGAACATGCGCCTTTGAATGTCGAACGGCGAAAAGATCGAAGAATGAGTGGTGAGTGTTTCGGCCTTGCCGAGCAGCAGGAACCCGCCGTCGCACAGCGCAAAGTGAAACCGCTTCAGCACCCGCGCCTGTGTCTTGGACTCGAAGTACATCAGCGTGTTCCTGCACACCAGCAGATCTATCTTGGATATCGGCGCATCGTTCACCAGGTCGTTGCGGCCGAAGATGATGCACCGGCGCAGCTTCTTCTTGAACGTGTAGCGCGAGCCGACGCGGTCGAAGTACCGCTCGCGCAGAAGCTCGGGCACGGGCTCGATCTCGCGCGCGGTGTAGCGGGCTTGGCGCGCGTAATTGAGCGCGTCATCGTCGACGTCGGTCGCGTAGATCTTGACCCGCCGCAGGAATTCGTCGACTCCCAGCGATTCTGCGAGAAGCATCGCCAGCGAGTACGCTTCCTGTCCGGTGGCGCATCCCGCGCTCCACACGCGGATGTTCTCCTCCGGACGCTTGGAGGAGAGGAGGATCGGAACGATTTCCTCGGAGAGGTACTGCCACGGCACGGTGTCACGGAAGAAATGCGTGACGTTGATGAGGATGGTGTTGAAAAGATGATCGACCTCTTCGGGGTCGCGGAGCAGCAGGTCCATGTAGTCCGCGTAGGTGTCCACTTTGACTGAAGACATGCGCTTGCGGAACCGGCGTACCAGCGTCGGCCGCTTGTAGCCGGTGAAATCGAAGCCCCGTTGTTTCTTGAATAGCTCGAGAAGGTCCTCGAAATCCTGGTTCGATTTGTCCCTCGCCATACCGCCCCTTGAAACACCCGATGGTCAGGAAGCTATGCTGTCCGCTCCATTACCAAGGATTCCGCTTGGAATCACATCACGCAAGCCCTGGCGCGGTTGGCCACCATCTGCTGTTCATCGGCGTGGCCGACGCGGGACCGGAACAGCGGGTGTCGATAGCGACCTGTTTCTGCTCTTCCCGGAGTTTCCCTTTTTTCCGGGCATCGCTTCTCCTTCTGCTGGTGCTCCGACAACGTCGTTGAGCTCGGCCGCGATCAGCGCGACCGGCAAAGTTTCGTCGGCAACGCCGTTGCTCAGGGCGCTGTCAATCATTCCCGTGTAGTGCGCCTCCTCGGGATCCTGGACGATGGTTCGTCCGCCGCCCGCTTTTACGGCCTCGAGGCCGGCCGTGCCATCATCGAGGCTTCCCGAAAGCACGATCCCGAGCACCCGCTTCCCGAAAGCGAGCGCGGCCGAGCGGAAAAGAGGGTCGACCGCCGGACGAACTCCATGCTCCCGCGGACCGCGGACGAGCCGGATCGCTCTCTTCGTCAGCATAAGATGCCAGTCCGGGGGCGCCACGTAGATCATGCCGCGCTTGATGGCTTGGCCGTCGACGGGATGCACGGCCTTGATCGGACCGCGGCGGCTGAGGATCTGTGGCAGGACGCTGCTCGCCGTAGGAGGGAGGTGTACGACGACGAAAACGCTGGCGTCCATTCTCGGGTCGAGCGCTGACACCAGGCCAGTGAGCGCTTCGATCCCGCCGGCGGACGCACCGATCACCACGATGTCTTGCCTTACCATTGCCACTCTTGAAACGGTGCGCTGCGTCGCCGAAAAAGGGCCGGGCCTTATGTTTGCATAGTTGGTCTGCGACACTCTTCGCGCTGCCGAACAGAGCAAATGGTGGACCCTCGAACCCAACCGACAGCCGCGCACATTCGCGAGTTCTCCAAGCGTATTGCTGATGCTGCCGCGCGCGTGAGCAAGCCACGGCCTTCAAAGACAAAAGCCAAAACCAGAGACGGCGCTAGCCCGGGCCCGTCCGAGTCGGATCCCGAGCTCGATATTGCGCTCGAGGAATTGAAAGTCGCCGATGAGGAGCTGCGCCAGCAGAACGAGGAACTGGCGCGCAGTCGCGACGAGATCGAGCGGGAACGCCAGAAATATTTGGACCTCTTCGATTTCGCGCCCGATCCGTATATCGTGACGGACCGCGCCGGCATCATTCGCGAAGCCAATCACGCGTGCGCTCAGCTTCTGGGCGTTGAGCGCGATTTTCTGATCGGCAAGCCACTCTTCAACTACTTCGAGGAACCGGCGAGACGCGCATACCGCCAGCAGCTCGATCGTCTCTGCGGAGCGGAGCGGCTCGACGATTGGGAGCTCGAGGTAAAGCCCCGCAACCGGGACGGGCTGCCCGTATCCGTGTCCCTCGCGCGTCTCACCGGCAAAGACAATGCGACCTGCGGGCATCGCTGGATACTGCGCGATATCTCACGGCGCAAAGCCGCCGAAGAGTCGCTCCGCCAGGCCAACCGGGAGCTCGAAATTCGCGTTGCCGGCCGCACTGGCCAGCTCGCCGCCGCCAACCAGCTGAAGGACGAGCTGCTCGTGGCCGAGCGAAAGGCACGCGAGCAAGCGGAAGTGTCGAACCGGGTGAAGTCGGATTTTCTGGCGCTCTTGAGCCACGAGTTTCGCACACCCCTCCAGGCGATTTTCGGCTATACGGAGCTGCTCGAGCGCGAGATCCACGGCCCGCTCACCGACACCCAGAAGCGCGACCTACTGCGCATCCAGCAAAGCCAGCAGCACCTGCTGGGTTTGATCAATACGATTCTGGAGTTCGCGAAACTCGACAGCGGACAAGCGATTGACATCTCCCTCGGCCCGGTCGCAATCGATGAGGCGCTTTCCCCGATGGAGGGGTTGATTGGGTCGTCGCTGGAGACCAGGAAGCTCGGCTTCCAATATGAATGCACTGACCCGAACATCACGGCCTACGCCGATCCGGCCAAGGTGAGGCAGATCATCCTCAACCTCCTCGCCAACGCCATCAAGTTCACGGAGCCGGGAGGAATGATTACGCTCGGCTGCGCGGTCAGTGGCGATCGGATCGAGATATCGGTGCGCGACACCGGCCGGGGGATTCCAAGAGACAAGCTCGAAGCCATCTTCGAGCCTTTTGTGCAGCTGCGCTACCAGGGCGCGACGCCCAACGGAACGGGACTGGGCCTGGCAATCAGTCGCCGGCTGGCCGCCGCGATGGGTGGAGTGCTGACGGTAAGCAGCGTCGCCGGTGAAGGCTCGGTGTTTACGCTGCGCCTGCGGCGATACGAATCCGGACGACCGAGTGCCGGCTAAGAGCGGCTCACCGGCGCGGGACCAATCGGACGCCAAGAATGAAAAAGTAGTGACCTAGGTGACGTGCGCCCCCTCTTCGTGCGCCTGTATCGGACCCCTCGCACAGCAGTGCTCGAGCATGTCGACGATCTCCCGCATCGTGCTCAACCCCCGATCCCGGGCGTAGAAGGTCCGCACCTCCTTGTACTTCTCCTCTTTTGAGAGAGAAAGCCCTTTTTCTATCACCCACTTCTGCAGCTCGCGCGGACGCGGCCCCCACCAGCCGCATTCCTGATACTTCGGATTCAGCAGAATGACGATCGGAATCGAGCGCGACGTGCCGGTGAGGTGCGCGTCCATGATGTCGAGATTCTCGTCGCGCGCCAGAATCCGAAGATCCATGTTGCTCACGGACTCGGTCAGCTTGGCGATCACCGGGACGATGTTGACCGCGTCCCCGCACCAGTCCTCGCTGAGCACCAGCAGATGCCAGCGGCCGCCCAGCGCTTCGACGCGCGCGGAGATCTCGATCGGGACGACGACGTGCTTGTAGATGCCTACCCACAGCTCGTGGTTCTTCACCGGTCGCGCCATGAAGTCGGCAAAGGTTTCCCCGTCGCAGTAGCGGGCTTTCGTGATCACGTTGTTCCCCGGTTAGCGAATCATGTCGACGTGCATGATTCCATCTTCCTCGTATGGCTCGGACGCAGTGGTGAATCCGAATCGCTTGTAGAACTCCTCGAGCCGCCGCTGCGCCGCAATCTTGATTGGTCGGCCCGGAGCCAGCGTTTCCAGGCGGCGCAATCCTTCGGCGACGAGGGCGATGCCGACTCCTGTCCCGCGGACTTCGGGCGCGCTGACGATTCGACCCATCGACGCTTCGGTGTATCGGACCCCCGGCTCGAACAGCCGCGCATATGCGACGAGCTGCCGCTCTCTCTTTGCCAGCGACCAGCCCAGCAGATGCCACGCGTGGGGGTCGCGTCCGTCGGCGTCCGGATAAGGGCAATTCTGCTCGACGATGAAAACGCCCTCGCGCAGTCTCACGATGGCATAGAGATCCTCGACCGTCAGGTCCCCGAACCGCGACCATTGCCAGTCAATCTCGGGGCTTTGCGTGGAAGTCCGGGTGGACGACGACGTGGATGCTTCGCTTATCTTAGACAATCCCCGTCCTTGCCTCATCGATTGCGCCCGTCTTCATCCGGATAACATAACATGCACTCGAACGCGCTCGCCTTCGTCGTCCTGTCTGCTTTCGCCGTTGCATCGTGCGCACCAGGCGGCACCCCCGCGGTAGGAGCCCCGGGCACATCTGTCGCGCCGGGCACACTGACCGCGACGCTCGGACTGCAGAACAACCCCGCGCTGGCGGCGACGATCGCCGACATCTCTGCGAGAGAGATTCGCGCCACCGATTCCACTCTCGTGTCATTCGGCACGCGCCACACGATGAGCGACACTGTGAGCGCCACGCGCGGGATCGGCGCGGCGCGACATTATCTGTTCAACAAGCTGACCGCTTATAGCCAGGCCTGCGGCGGCTGCCTGCGCGTCGAGTACGACGGCGAGCTGATGGAGATGCGGGGACATCCGCAGCGGCCGCAGGTCAACATCGTCGATGTCGAGGCGTGGCTTCCCGGCCGCGACACGTCGCGCGTGGTGGTGATGGGCGGTCACTACGACTCTTGCATCTGCGCCCGCACCGACCTCGGTCCGCTCGCTCGATTCGAGGCCACCCAGGACGCGCCGGGCGCGGACGACGATGGCTCGGGCACGTCGGCGGTGATGGAGCTGGCGCGCGTCTTCTCGAAACACTTTCCCCATGGCCTCGACGCGACGGTGATCTTCGTCGCCTACTCGGGAGAAGAGGAAGGGCTCTACGGATCGACCCACCTCGCGCAACGCCTCCACGCCGCGGGATACAAGGTGGTCTCCGCGTTCACCGATGACATCGTCGGCAACGTCGTCGCCGACGACGGCACGACCGACTCCACCACCGTTCGAATCTTCGGCGCCGATCCCGACAACAGTCCCAGCCGCGAGCTCGCGCGCTACGCCTGGGCGACGGGCAGCATCTACAATCCGTCGTTCCAGATTCTACCCGTGTTCCGACTCGACCGCATCTCGCGTGGCGGCGATCACAGTCCCTTCGTCAGTCTGGGCGATCCGGGACTGCGCTTCACCGAGCGCCTGGAGAACTACAAGCGCCAGCACCTGCCCACCGACGATTTCGCGCACGTGAATTTCGACTACGTGGCGAACGTCGCCCGACTCAACGGGTCGGTGGTCGGCTCTCTGGCCGCCGCGCCCGCTGCTCCGCTCGCCTTCGCCCGGCGCGACCGCGATTCAGGAGGCCAGAAGTGGATGATGACGTGGCAGCCCGTTCCCGGCGCGGCCGCGTACGAGGTCCTCTTCCGCCGCACGTCCGCTCCCACCTATGAAAAGATTTACGCAGCCGGAGCCGGCACCTCGTTCCTGCTCCCCGACCAGCTGGACGATGGCTGGGCAGCCGTTCGGACCGTCGGAGCCGATGGTAGTAGATCGCTGACCAGTGCCGTGCCGCCGCCGTGTCCGATCCTGACCAGCCACGCGGACTCCCTGGCTGCCGGCGATCTCATCAGGAATTGCATCCGGGCGCCGGGACGATAACTGCAAACTCATCAACCGATTAGCCGCTGCTCGAGCTTCAGGGCCGAGCCGCGGCCGCTCTTCTGAAAGGTTGTCCCGACCGGCAGTGGATCGTCCTTTTTTCTGGGAGCCCTGCCTCCTCTTCGCCGCCGACGCTCCCCGCGGGCGCCGGCGTAATCAGGTCCCGATTCGGAAGCATTCAATGAAGTCCTTTGCTCCTTTTGCTGCTGTCAGTCTGCTCGGCGTCGTGGCCTGCGCATCACCAGCGCCAGTCGCCCGCGCCGTCGCCGCTCCGCCGACCCCGATCAAGTACGTCGAGCCGCAGCTGGGTCTCAACAATTCGGGCCTCGACACGTCGCTGGCGGGCAAGCTCGATAAGATCGTCAAGACCTCCATCGAAGAGGCTGTCGCGCCGGGCGTGGCCATCGCCGTCGGCAGGAACGGCCATATCGCCTACATGAAGGGCTATGGCTACATCGACTGGAATCAGCCCGGCTCGCCCGCGGTCGACACCAACACGCTCTACGACCTCGCCTCGCTCACTAAAGTGATCGCCACCACGACCATGGCGATGATCCTCGAGGAGGCCGGCCAGCTCGACATCAATCGTACAGTCGTCTCGTACCTTCCCGAGTTCAATTCACCGGAAAAGGCGCAGATAACCGTCAAGCAGCTGCTCACCCACAGCGGTGGGCTCGAGGCGGGCGCCAACATCTACCAGACTGCGCGCGGCCGCGATCAGTACCTCGCCCAGATCAACTCCCGGCCGCTGCAGTACGCGCCGGGCACCAGCATGATCTACAGCGACTGGGACATGATCGTGCTCCAGCTGGTGATGGAGCGCATCACGGGCAAGACCCTCGACGTCCTGGCGAGTGAAAAAATCTTCAAGCCGCTCGGCATGGTCGACACCCAGTTCCAGCCGCCGATCGCGCTGCGGCCGCGCATCGCGCCGACCCAGGTGGACGACGCGCGCGGAGGCCTCTTGTGGGGCACGGTGCACGACGAGAACGCGTGGGCCATGGGCGGTGTAGCCGGCCACGCCGGACTTTTCTCCACCGCCAAGGATCTCGCTCTTTTCTCGATGATGATCCTGAACGGCGGCGAAGGCGTTAACGGAGTCCGCATCGTCAAGCCGGCGACGATTGCCCGCTGGACCGCCCGCCAGGGCAAGGAATCGACCCGGACACTCGGCTGGGACTCCCCCGAGGGCGGATCCAGCGCCGGCCAGTTTTTCTCGCCCTGGAGCTTCGGCCACACCGGCTTCACCGGCACATCGATCTGGCTGGACCCGGAGAAGGATCTGTTCGTGGTGGTTCTCACCAACCGCGTCAATCCCAATGCCAACAACAACCGCCACGTCCAGCTCAGGCGGGACGTCGCCGACGTCGTACAGCAGGCTGTGCTGGGAGCGCGGATCGTCAACTGGGAAGCGAGGTAGGGAGAGCGGGAAGGGGGAAGCGGGAAGCGGGAAGTGCCTCTTCCCCTACCGCTCCTCCGCATTCTCCATTCAAGTAAATTTCCCCCATGGCCTCGACCAAAGAGCGCGTTCCCGTAGTAATCGTCGAGTACGATGAGATCGCCCGCACCATCGCCAGGCGAATCGCCGAGATAATCAGGGAGCGGCGGCGGGAGGGCGGGCATGCCGTGCTCGGGCTGGCGACCGGCAGCACTCCGATCGGCATCTACCGCGAGCTGATCAAGATGCATCGCGAGGAAGGGCTCGACTTCTCCGACGTCGTCACCTTCAATCTCGACGAGTATTACCCGATGAGACCGGACAGCATCCACAGCTACCACCGGTTCATGCGGGAGAATCTCTTCAACCACATCAACGTCCGCCCCGAGAACATCCACATCCCGCGCGGCGACGTCCCGCGCGACGACGTCGACGAGGCGTGCGAGGCCTACGAGGCCGCCATCAAGAAGGCGGGCGGCATCGATCTGCAGATCCTCGGCATCGGCAAGACCGGTCACATCGGCTTCAACGAGCCGGGCTCGGGAGCTGACTCCCGCACCCGACGGATCTCGCTCGACACCGTCACCCGCCGCGACGCCGCCGCTGATTTCTTCGGCGAGGACAACGTCCCCACCGAAGCAATAACCATGGGCGTTGCCTCCATCATGGAAGCCCGCGAGATCGCCCTCGTTGCCACCGGAGAGCACAAAGCGGCGATCATCAGGCGCGCCGTGGAGGGCGAGCCCGATCCCGACGTCGCAGCCACCTATCTGCAGCGCCACCCGAACGCGGTCTTCTACGTCGATTTCGCAGCCGCCGCCGAGCTGACCCGGATAAAGACTCCGTGGGTCATCGGCGAGGTCAAATGGACCCGTCCGCGCGAAATCGATGCCGTCATCTGGCTCGGCGAGATTACCGGGAAGTCTGTCCTGAAGCTCGACGAGAACGACTACCGCGAGCACCATTTGAGCTCGCTGCTCGCCCGCTACGGCAAGGCCGGTCCGCTCAACGGCGAAGTGTTCAATGCGTTGATCGCCAAGATCCGCGGCCGCAGCAAGCTCCCCACCGGCAAGCGGGTGATCGTCTTCTCGCCGCACCCCGACGACGACGTCATCTCGATGGGCGGCATGCTCAACAAGCTGCACCAGAACAAGAACGACATCATCGTCGCTTATCAGACCTCGGGCAACATCGCGGTCTTCGACCACGAGGTCCGCCGCTACGCCGATTTCCTGCGCCGCTTCGGCAACGATTTCGACATCAACGATTCGCGCGCGGGCTCGCTGGTCGAGGAAGTCGAGGATTTCCTCAACTCCAAGCGCGTCGGGGAAATCGACGCCTTCCCGGTTCAGGTCATGAAGCGCGCGATCCGCGAGGCGGAAGCGGTCTCGGGCATCGAGACCTTCGGCATGTCCCGCGAGCAGGCGCGCTTTCTCAACCTGCCGTTCTACCAGACGGGCAAAGTCAAGAAGGATCCGATCGGCCCGGAGGACGTGCGCATCGTCCACGAGCTCCTCGAGGAACAAAAGCCGGAACTGATTTTCGTCGCCGGCGATCTGTCCGATCCTCATGGTACCCACCGCATGTGCCTCGAGGCCGTGATGGCAGCGCTCGCCAGGTATTCAGGGGCGCAGCCCGAAGTGTGGTACTACCGCGGGGCGTGGCAGGAATGGGAGATCGCCGAAGCCGACGTGCTGGTGCCGCTATCGGAGGACGAGCTCCGCGCCAAGAAGATGGCGATCTTCAAGCACCAGAGTCAGAAAGACCGGGCGCCTTTCCCGGGCCAGGACGACCGGGAGTTCTGGCAGCGCGTCGAGGAACGCAATCGCAACACCGCGCAGCGCGTAGACCGGCTCGGCCTGCCCGAATATTTCGCCATGGAAGCCTACGTCGTCCGCCGCGGCGGCGCGCCGATAGAATCCGAGATGGTGGCGACCAGCTCGCTCGCTGAAAAGAGCCCGTCACGTCCCAAAACCAGCAAGGCGACGGCAGTTCGTTAGCTCAACCCCTCAGTGAGGCAAAACATGCTTTACCTGAAGTACGCGCGCAGCTCGCTCGTGGCGCTGGCGCTCGCATCGGGCGGGGGCGAAGCGCAGACTCGCGAAGGCGTCTCCTTCGATCAGACCATCACCAGCGTCTCGTCGGCGGCGGGTCGCTACGACAGCACCACCAACATCCTCCACATGGTCGCCGCCGGTAACGCCTCGCGCATCGAGATGGAGAACAACTCGATTTATCCGGCGATGGGCACCTTCACACCCGGGCCCCACACCATCGTGCTGATGCACGGCGGCGGCGCCGAGATCGTTTTTCTCAATCCCGACAAGAAGGAGTATTTGTCGATCAAGCCGGTCGAGATGATGTCGGGATTCAGGAAGATGATCGAGGGCATGGGCGGCTCGATGGTTTTCGACACCGCCAACAGTCACATAGGCTTCGACAGCCTCGGCGCAGGTCAGATCATGGACGGGCATCAAACAGTGCATTACAGGATCGACGCGGCAATGAAGATGACCATCTCGATGATGGGCCAGGTAGTGACCAGTGAAAGTCAGTCGACAACCGACGTCTTCTCGGCGCCCGACCTGGCTCAATACCGGGATGTCGTCGACGCGATGAGCGGGTTCGGCCAGTTGAGGGAATCGATGGGGATGGGCGGAGATTTTTTCCGGAAGGTGCGCGAAAATCAGCGCAAGGCGGTTGGATTCCCCCTTCGGATGGTGATGCACACGGTGCAAACCCAGCAGGGCAAAACGAGGACGGTCACTCAAACGATCGATTCCCGCAACGTCAGGCCGATCTCTCTCGCCGACTCGGTATTCGCGATCCCCGCCGGCTACAAACCCATCTCGCTCCCAGTCGTTCCAGGAGCAGCAGGAGTCAACTAGCCCTCGTTACAACGAGGCCGCAGGACCTGGATCCTCTCAATAGGTGGGCTTCAGCGGCGGCGACCAGTCCGATAGCCGGGCGTCTCCTGTTTGGGTGAGCTGCCGCAGTCGGCCGGAGACGACGTCGAGAACCCAGATGCTGCGAGGATCGCCAATCGCGCCGAGCCGGCGCGTGATCGACAAATGCCGGCCGTCGGGTGCCCACGCGGGATCCTCGTTCTCGCCTTCGTTGGTGAGCTGCCTCATCACACGATCCTTGACGCCGATCACCCAAACCTGGAAATCGCCGTTCTGCTGCTGGTAAGCGATGAGATCGCCCTTGGGCGACCAGTCGGCGCCCGTGCGATAGCTCCGCTTTCCAGGCACCACCGGAGTCAGCAGTCGGAGGCCGGTCCCGTCCACATTCATCGTGTACAGCTGGGGCGTGAGTGGACGTGGCGACATGAACACCACCTGCTTACCATCGGGGCTGAAGCTCGGCGATGTCGTCTCGAAGCCCGTGCGACCGACGAACGGCACCGCCACCGAATCATCGGCGCTCGCGGAAGCCAGCATCAGCTCCGCCGGCTGGTCCCCGCCGCTCGCCCAGACGATGCTCTTTCCGTCCTTGGTGTACACCGGCGTGATGTTGAGGCCGCGATTGGATGCCGGGAAGAGCCGCGACCGCATCGTACGGAGATCGACCTGCGCTATGCGTGTCCCGCGATCATCGGCATCGACGTAGACCAGGTAGCGCCCCGATGGGTGCCACGATGGTGACAGCGCGGCTCCCGAGGTCGGGATGGTGCGCTCGTTGGCGCCATCGCTGTCGATGATCTTGAGCTTGGTGCCATCGATGAAAGCGATCCTCGTCGCCGAGATGCCGCGCGTGCCGGTGATCCAGCGCTCTACTTCATCGGCAATGAAGTGGACGCCGAGCCGGCGCTCGCGCGTGAGCGAATCGCGGACGGTGGAATCCCTGAGAGCGTATCGCGCGTAGACAGAATCGAAATGGACGCTGTCCTGCGCCAGTCCGGACCGGATCTCCTCGTCATGGCTATCGAGCTCGCGAGAAAGTGAATCGCGGCGAGCCTGGGCCAGTCGCGCATTGGCGCGGTCCCGCGTCGTTTTCGCGGCGGTGGGCTTCGCCGCTTCACTGGCGAGGCTGTCGCGGGTCGCCTGGCTGGCCGCGAGCTCATCGCGAGCGGAGGCCGTACGACGATCCAGAACGCCGTTCAACGAATCGCGAACGGCCGGCAGCCTGTTGGCCGGCATTCGCGGCAGCCGGAAATAATCTTCCTGTCGCAGTCGTCCCTGAGAAACGTCGAAGACTTCGACGTGCAATCCGGCGGTGGTCGGCCGCGCTCGCACGACGAACGTGGCCCTCGTCTGGGCGAGGGGGGAGAAGTTGATGTTGCGCTCGCCCGGCTTCCAGATGTCGGCGAGGGTGATGCTGTCGAGCTGAAGGGGCTCGATGCGGTCGCCGTAATCGAAGTCGCGCTGGATGATCGTGCGCGTTGAATCCCCCGCCGAAGTATCGACCTGCAGCACCACCACTGCGGGCGGGATCTCGATCTTTTGCGGCTTGGGGCGCGTCGGCGCGGAGCGTTTCTGTGCGTGCATCGACGGAGGCAGCGACAGGAACGCCAGCGCACCGAGGAGGAGTGTGCAACTTCGCGTGTTCATGAACGGATCAATCTATTGGAGACCGAGTGATCATACACCTTCGCCTCCCGGTGATTCCACCGGACAACGCAAAGCCGCGGAGGGTAGAACCCCCCGCGGCTTCACTCGATCGGGTGCCCTTAATGGGCGAGGTGGAACTGAAACGGCATCTGCACGAGTTGCTGTACTTTTCTGCCCCCGATCTGCGCCGCCGAGAATTTCATACGGGGGAGCGCATCCTTCACGGCGGCGGTGAACGCCGGATTGCTTGAGTTAAGGATCTTGAGCGAGCCCGGCTCGTAGCGGCCGCTCTCGTTGACGACGAATTGTGCTACCACTTCACCTTCGATGCCCGAGTCTCTCAGGTTCGACGGGTACTCCGGAGCATCGCCGCCGATTTTCTCGACAGCCTTCTCGACCTGGAACTCCATGTAGGGTCCATGCTCCTCTGGCGCCGGGCCTGCTTCCTTGCCCTTGTCGCCTGCTTTGCCGGTGCCGCCTTCGACACCATTGGCGGTGCCGCCAGCGACGCCCTTGCCGCTGAAGTCCGCTTCATTGGTGGCCACCTTGGACAGATCGACGGCCGGGATGTTGGTCGGCACGCTTACCGGCGGCGGAACGACCTGGAAACCCTTCGGCGGGGCCGGGGCCTCTACCTTGGGCAGCTCGATCTTGGGCACCTCAGGCGCCTTCGGCTTCGGCTTGGGCGCTTCCACCTTCTTTGGCGGCGGAGGCAGCTCCTTCTTGGGCGGCGGAGGCGGGTCCGGCTTCTTCATTTCGACGAATTTCACGTTCTCAGCCTTCACCTTCTCGGGCCGCCGCGTACTGGCTCTGGCCGTCGCGAAGACCGCGAGGAAGATGATCAGCGAGTGCAATATGACGCTAAGGAGGGTCCCCCCTGCGGACCGCCCTTTTTTGCCGGTTTTCTTGGATTCGAGTAGTCTCATCATTGGAAGGCTCCCCTGAAAAAATTGCACTTCCTTATAGAGCAAACACTTTGCCAAAATGGGCCGTTTTCCGGGGCAGAAAAAAACAATTTCTGGCACGGAAAACCAAGGCTGGGCTTGGCCGTAAGTGCAAGAAGGGCGCGGGTTTGGCCGCGCCCTTCTTGTTGCTGAGCTGGAGCCACGCTCGCCCTATTTTCTGGTCGACTTTTTCGTCGTCGCCGAGGCCTTCGCGGGGGCCCTTTGAGCCCCCGATTTCGGGGCCGACGAAGCTGAGCCGTTGCCCCTCCTCGTCAGGATGCCGCAGACCACATCGAAAGCGTTTTTCCCGGCCGTTCCAGGCTTCGGACGGTCCCACACCATGTGAGCCTGATCACGGGGATCCACCTCGCCTTCGTCCCTGACCAGCTCGTTGTTGCCGGCGTAAACGGTGCTCCGTACCCGCTTCACCCGCACCGGGGCGCAGCGGACATAGGCCCGCTCCACCAGCCGCGAGTACTGCTTCTTGTTCTCCAGGACTCTCGGCCGGGAGTAGTCCCAGGCGGTGACGGTGGTCCAGGTTCCCGGGGATTGCAGGGCGATGCTGGCGGTGTCGAAGATCACCCGCACGTCGCTGTCCTTGTATACCTGCCGCCACGGTGCCTGCGCGCCCGCTGCCAGGGGCCCCGCGATGCACGCGACCATCGCCAATCGGCTTGCGAAACGAATCATGAATTCTCCTCGGGGCTATCGATCTCCAGGCTGACTTGTAATCGGTATGTCAGCGCTCCGGACGAATCTTTGTTGGCTGGATTATATACACCACGCATGCGTAATCGCCACTCGCTGCAACGATAATGAAAGCAGGGTTTTCGCGCGCGCTCGGGCCCGCCGCTATGGCAACAGCCATGGCCGTCGGTCTCTACATCATCGAGCGCGAGCTCAAGACGTATCACTACCGCGATCTAATGCGCCAGGTCTGGACACTGCCGCATTCGCACGTCGCGCTCGCGCTGCTGCTCACCGCCCTCGCCTATGCGGTGCTTCCCGGCTACGACGCCATCGCGCTCGCGTACGTAGACCATCCGCTCCCCGTGCGCCGCATCGCCTTTGGATCATTCATCGCCTACGCCCTCAGTCACAGCCTTGGCTTCCCGCTCCTCAGCGGCGGTCCGGTGCGATACCGCTTCTGGAGCGTGTGGGGACTGTCGACCTCGGAGATCGCGCAGGCGATAAGCTTCGCGGCGGCGACGTTCATGGTCGGGATGATCGCGGTGGCGGGAGTGGTGTTCGTGCTCGAGCCGTCGTCGACGGTGCGTTTGCTGCAGCTGCCGTTCGGCTCTCTCAAGCCGGTGGGCGTCGTCTGCCTGATGCTGATAGCCGCGTATGTCGTGCTCAGCTTCACGCGCGTCAAGGCGGTGCAACTCTTTGGCTGGGAGTTTCCATTCCCTTCTCCACGGCTGGCGCTGGCGCAGCTCTTCGTGGCCGTCGTCGACTGGAGCGCCGCGGGCGCTGTCCTCTACGTCCTCCTTCCCCCGGGATACCGGCTCTCGTTCCTGCCGGTGCTCGGCGTTTTTCTGATCGCGCAGTTCGCCGGAATTCTCAGCCACGTTCCCGGGGGGCTCGGGGTCTTCGAGGCGGTGATCGTTCTCCTCCTCAAACCGCACGTGCCGGCCGCCTCGATTCTCGGATCGCTGGTCGCTTATCGCGCGATCTACTACCTGCTGCCGTTCGTCATCGCGATGGCATTTCTCATCGCGTTCGAGGTGCAGCGCTGGCGCGACCGCGTGGTCGAGGTGGCGAGCGTCGCCAGCGGAGCGGTGGGCCGCTGGCTTCCAACGCTGCTGCCGCAGATTCTGAGCATCGCCACGTTCATCGCCGGCGCAATTCTCATCGTCTCGGGGGCCACGCCGGCGGTGCGCAGCCGCTTCACGGCCCTCGACGCGGTGTTGCCGCTCGGGGTCATGGAGATCTCGCACTTCGCGGCCAGCATCGCCGGGGCCGCGCTCGTAATCCTGGCGTGGGCGATCCGCCGTCGCCTGGACGCCGCCTACACCCTCACCATCGCTGCGCTTGGCATTGGCGTCGTCGGCTCGCTGCTCAAGGGATTGGACTGGGAAGAAGCTTTCGCTCTAACTCTGGTGCTGGCGGCGTTGATTCCCTCGCGCCGCGCTTTCTACCGGAAGGCCGCCATCACCAGCGAGCCGTTCAGCAACGGCTGGCTGGCGGCCGTGATTCTGGTGGGCGTCGTCACCACCTGGCTGGCGTTCTTCTCCTACCGCAACGTCGACTTCACCAGCGCCGTGTGGTGGACGTTCAGCGGACGTGGTGACGCGCCCCGCTCGCTCCGCGCCACGATCGGTGTGCTCGGCGCCCTCCTACTGTTCGCGCTCTCGCGCAAGCTGCGGCACGCCGAGACGGAGCCGGAGCTGCCGTCAGAGCGGCAGCTGGATCTGGCGGCGCGGATCGCCGCGACATCACCGAGCACGATCGCCCACCTCGCCAAGCTCGGGGACAAGGCGCTCCTCTTCAGCGATACGGGACGCAGCATGATCATGTACGGCATTGCCGGCCGCAGCTGGATCGCGCTCGGCGACCCGCTGGGTCCCGAGAGCGAGCAGGCCGAGCTGGCCTGGCAGTTCCGCGAGCAGGCGGACAGGCACGGCGGCTGGCCCGTGTTCTACGAGGTGAGCACTCGACACCTGCCGATTTACATCGATCTCGGGCTCACGCTCTTCAAGCTCGGTGAAGAAGCAATCGTTCCGCTCGGCGATTTCTCGCTCGACGGCGGCAGCCGCAAGGCTCTGCGCCGCACCCGCAAGGAAGCGCTGAAAGCGGGTGCAACCTTCGAGATGATCTCACCCGAGGAGACTCCGAACTTCCTGCCCGGGCTCAAGGAAATCTCGGACGAGTGGCTGTCGGCGAAGCGGACCAAGGAAAAAGGGTTCTCGCTCGGCCGCTTCGACGAACGCTACCTCGCCGGCTTTCCCGTGGCCCTGATTCGCGTCGGCGATGCCGTTGTCGCCTTCGCCAACGTCTGGCTCGGCGCCGAGCGTCGTGAGATCTCGGTCGATCTGATGCGATACACGTCGGTTGCGCCGCCGGGGGTGATGGAATTCCTGCTCATCGAGCTGATGCTGTGGGGCAGGGAAAACGGGTATCAGCAGTTCAACCTCGGCATGGCGCCCTTGTCGGGAATCGAGAACAGGAGTCTGGCGCCGCTCTGGAACCGGGTCGGGGCGCTCTTGTTCAGCCGCGGGGAGCCGTTCTACAACTTTCAGGGCCTCCGGTTGTATAAGCAGAAGTTCGATCCGTTGTGGGAGCCCCGGTACCTGGCGTCACCCGGTGGGTTGGTGTTGCCAAGAATTCTTACGAACGTCGCGTCGCTGATCTCGGGCGGACTGGTGGGAGTAGTCTCCAAGTGAAGGCCATTCTTTTCCTGGCGCTCGCCGCCGCCGGCTGCTCCTCGGCGCGTCCGCCCTATATCCCGCGCGACACCAGGCTCCAGCACGAGCCGCTCTACTTCTATCCGAGCGTCGAGCCTTCGCACCATCCCAAGGCCGGCGTGTTCTTCCTCGGCAACGATCTCGGATTCTGGGCTCCGCACCAGAAGCTGGCCGAGCGACTGGCGAGCCACGGCTACGCAGTAGTCGGATTCGACATCAAGAGCTTCCTCGAACGCTACCCGGACTCCGCTCCGCTTCGCGACAGCGTGCTGACGCACGAGCTGCCGCTCCTGATGAAGCGCTCGCTGCACGAGTTGGGGGCGGACTCGGTGCCATTCATCATCGCCGGACATTCGTTCGGCGCCGATCTGGCGCTCTGGACGGAAGCGCACGCGCCGGTGCCCGGTCTGGTGGGAATTCTTGCCCTCGGGCCGACCAAGCGGGATCACCCCATGGTTACGCTCCGGGACAAGATCAACGCCGGGGAGCCCACCGGACCCGGCAGCTTCGCCGTGGTCGACGAGATCCGGGGAATGCCGAAGGACGTGAAGATCGAGCTGCTGCGTGGCGCCAGCGACAAGGAGCGATCGGCGGATCCCGCGTTCATCGACGCCGGCGCGAAGCGACTGACCTACACGATCATCCCGTTCGCGTCACACTCGCTCAAGTCTCTGATCATTGCTGGTCCGATGATCGAGCATGCGCTAGATCGTCTGGTGGCCGGCGAGTAGCCGCCACCGCGGCGTCGGCTTCCGCCGAGAATTCCTCGAGATCGCTCGAGCTCATGGTGCGGAAGACAGTAAGGACCGCGGCGAGCAGCGGCACCGCGACGAGGAGTCCGAGGAAACCGAACAGCGTCGCCATCAAAGCCTGAATTCCCAGCGTGAGGGCCGGCGGAAGGTCGATCCCCCGTTTCATGAGAATCGGAACGAGCAGGTGATTTTCCAGAAACTGGATCACGAAATAGCCGAGGGCGACGATCAGCGCCTTGTGGGGTGAGTCGATGAACGCCATCGCCACCGCGGGGACGGCGGCGAATATCGAACCTACGATCGGAATGAACTTCGAGATCCCGGCAAGAATCCCGAGCGGCACCGCCGCCTTCACCCGTATCGACAGAAGGAAGAGAGTCGTCACCGCTCCGATTACGAGCATGGCGATCAGCTGGGTGACGAGCCACCGCCGCAGGGTTGTGGAGAGCCGCGTCATGGTGAGCGCTACGCGCGGACGCTCAGCCACAGGAACGAGCGTAAGAATTCCGCCGTGATATAGCGGCGGATCCACACCGATGTACGCGGCGATGAAGAGGACGAGCACGAACGCGCCCGAGACCGCGAAGGTGGACGTGAGCACGCGGAGAAACGACCGTCCGGCGGCCGGAAGCTGCTTGGTCAGCTGGTGGCGGACGTTGCCACCCACCGCCACGGTGTTCTTGTTGGTGGTCGTGGTCGCTGCGCCGGCTGGTGTCGACGATGCGGTTGCCGCGGTCGACGATGCCGCCACGGTCGCCGGCACCGCGGCCGGCGCGAGCCGGGTCGAATCGGTCGCACTCGCCGCGCGCGATGAGTCAGTGGCGGTATTGCGTGTCGTCTCCGTGGTGTCGGAGACGAAGAGAAATCCGAGCATTCCGTTCGCGCGCCGGCCGAGCCAGTTGTCGATCTTGTCGAGCGCCTCGGGAAATCTCTGCTGCAGCTCCTTCGATTGAGTGCGGAGGATCGGCGCCATGCCCATCCCACCGGCGGTGAGCAGCCCGAAAAACAGCGTAAGAATTATGGCCACTCCGAGCCCGCGCGGAACGTGCCGTTTCTCGAACCAGTCCGCGCCCTGCGCCAGCGGCAGTCCGAAGAGCACGCCCAGGAAGAACAGGAAGACAATCGGGTGGGCGACCCAGAGGAGTCGTACGCCGACATAGAATCCGGAGATGAGCGCGAGGATGCGCACCACTTCGCGGGTCGGGATATGGAGTGGGGGACGTGAATCCATGGCATCCAAAGTAAGCCAGACGCGTGCCGAGTGGTTTGCAGGCTTGACCCCCTAATGCCGCCGCCTACCTTCCAATAGCCGCGCCTCCCGCCAGAGCCGCGGCCTTTTCGTTGTGATTACTGCAAGAGGAACCGATGCCGGCAACACCTGAAGGACCGATCGCGATCTACTACGAGCACCCGGACTGGTTCAAACCGCTGTTCGCCGAGCTCGATCGGAGGGGCGTCTCGTACGTTCGGCTGGACGCCGCGGCGCACACCTACGACCCGTCCGAGAAGCGGTCGCCCTACTCTTTGGTCTTCAACAGAGCCAGTCCTTCCGCGTACATGCGAGGGCACGGCCAGGTCACCTTTCACACCCTCAGCTGGCTGCGGCATCTCGAGCGCATCGGCGTCCCGGTGGTAAACGGATCGGCTCCCTACCAGATGGAGACGTCGAAGGCGCTTCAGCTCGACATCCTCGCCGAGCTCGGTCTCCCCTATCCGCGCGCGCGAGTGATCAACAATCCGTCGCTCGCATCCGAGGCCGCGCGCGGACTCCGCTTTCCGGTGGTGGTCAAGGCGAACATAGGTGGCAGCGGCGCCGGGATCACCCGCTTCGACACCCAGGAGTCGCTGGCCGAGGCGTCGCGCACCGGCGCGATCAGTCTCGGCATCGACGACGTCGCGCTGGTGCAGGAGCTGGCACCCCTGCGCGATGCGCACATCACCCGCGTCGAGGTTCTGGACGGAAAGTTTCTCTACGCCATCAACGTCTATCCCGCCGAGGATTCTTTCAATCTCTGCCCCGCGGACATCTGTCAGACGACGGATGGCCAGCAGCTCTCGCGCAACGCCTGCGCGGTGGACGCGGTGAAGAACGGAATGCGCGTCGAGCAGTACCAGCCTCCGCGGGACATCGTTCGCGAGGTCGAGGCGATTGCCCGGCGGGTCAACCTCGACGTCGGCGGCATCGAGTATCTCGTCGACGACCGCGATGGCCGGCACTACTTCTACGACATCAACGCACTCTCGAATTTCGTCGCCGATGCGCGCAACGTCATCGGATTCGACCCGTTCGAGCGGCTGGTCGACTATCTGATCTCGCGCGCCCCCGGCGCCGGGCGATCTGCCGGCGTTCCCGCCGCGACTCGTGCGGGCGCGGCTTCGGCGGGAGTGGCCTGATGCGCTATGGCTACTGGATGCCCGTCTTCGGCGGGTGGCTCCGGAACGTCCCCGACGAAGGCATGGAGGCGTCGTGGGACTACGTGAAGCGGCTGGCGCAGCGCAGCGAGCAGATCGGCTACGACATTACACTGATCGCCGAGCTGTTCATGAACGACATCAAGGGCATCGACGCCAACTCCCTCGAAGCGTGGTCGACGGCGGCGGCGCTGGCAGCCGTAACCGAGAAGCTGGAGCTGATGGTCGCCGTGCGCCCGACGTTCCACGAGCCGGCGATCTTCGCCAAGCAGGCGGCCAACATTGATCACATCTCGGGCGGCCGGCTTTCGCTCAACGTCGTCTCGTCGTGGTGGAAAGACGAAGCGAGGCGCTACGGGATCCATTTCGAGGAGCACGACGACCGCTACGCGCGCACCGACGAGTGGCTGCGCGTCGTCAACGGAACCTGGAGCGAGCCTCGGTTCACCTACAGCGGGCGCCACTACAAGGTCGAAGAGACCATCCTCGAGCCCAAGCCGTCACGTCTGCCGCGTCCGACGATCTACGCCGGTGGCGAGAGCCCCGCCGCAAAAGAGCTGATCTCCCGCGCGTGTGATGCGTACGTGATGCACGGCGATCCCGCCGAGCGCGTCGCGCCCAAGGTCGCCGACATGAGCGCGCGGAGAGAGAAGCTGGGACTGGGTCCCATGCAATACGGCGTCGCCGCCTATGCGATCGTCCGGGACACCGACGACGAGGCGCAGCAGGAGCTGGGACGGATCACCAACGTCCAGCCCGGCTCCCCCGGCTACCAGAACTATCAGGATTGGATCTCCCACACCGCGCTCGAGCAGCAGGTGTCGCTGGAGGACTACTCCGTCTCCAACCGCGGGCTCCGCGCGGGCCTGGTCGGCACGCCCGAGCGCGTCGCTGAGCGAGTCAGAGAGCTCGAGGCCGTCGGGGTGGACCTGCTGCTGCTGCAGTTCAGTCCACAGCTCGAGGAGATGGAGAGGTTCGCGGAGGAGGTTATGCCGCTGGTCGGGTCTTCGGTCGTAGCGTAAGCGCTGTTCGGCCCGCTACGCGGAGGGGGTCGCGATCAGCTCACCCTGGCGTTGTCTGATGGCCTGGTAGCACTCACAGACGGCGCTCTCCAGTCCCGGCCGGTCCGTGACCGTGATCACCCCGCGCGCGTGGGCGATGAGACCGGCTTTCTCCAGCATCCCCATAGCCACCGTGACTCCCGGGCGGCGCACGCCAAGCATCTCGGCGAGGAATTCCTGGGTCAGCTTGAATTGATCGCGGCCGACGCGGTCCTGCGACATCAGCAGCCAGCGGGCGCATCGCTGCTCGATCACGTGCAGCCGGTTGCACGCCGCCGACTGGGCGACGGTCTCGAACACGAACTGGCTATAGCGGTGGAGCAGCATGTTGAAGAACTCGCATGACCCGACGAGGGTCTCGAAGTCGCTGGTGGTAAGCCGTCTCGCTTCGCCGGCAATCTGACCAATCGCCTTGAGCGGCGAGCGGCGCACGCCGTGAAATGCGGCGATTCCCGCGAAGCCGTCGATCCCCACAGTCATCGCCTCCACGGCATCTCCGTTTTCCAGCTCCGTCACGAGCGAGATGACGCAGTCTTCCGGAAAATGGACGAACCGAATGGGCTCTCCCCGGCGGTAGAGCACTTCCTTCGACCTCACCGGGACCAGCTCACATTTCGACAGCACCGCGTCGAGCTCGGCGGCGGGAAGAAGACTGAGTATGCGGTTACGGGTTCGGTCCGCGATGGATTCGGTCCTGGGCGACCGATCGAGCTCCGTGGGCTCGCCGGCTTGAATCGTCGATACTGCCATGGCAAAACGGAAAAAGCGCCCGTGACTGGACGGTGAAATTCAATGCAATCGTCTTCAGCGAAGCCTGGAGACGGCGCACAGCCACCGTTTTGCAATTAGCGCTCCCAGAGGATTGAGGGCTCGCCCAGGGTCTTCGAGGGATCGCCGATAAGCTCCGTTTCGCCCTTCGGACTCAGTGTTATCTTGGAGGGGTCAAAACAGTCATTTATACGGCCTGCCTTCTATAGAGCAGCAGGACTGGATCGTTCCACCGGAAGCCATGACGATACCTGCTGACCCCCAGCCCAACGAGCGAAAATTCCGCTTCAAGGACGAGTGGCTGGTCTCCCTGGTCGGGACCATGCCCGGCGTCACGCCGGAACTGATCAAACGCTGGCGCTTCCAGCAGAAGCCCTACATCTCGCAGGCCCTCATCGACGGCGACGTCCTCTCCTTCAAGGAGATCGCCGAAGTGGTCAAGGACGCGTTCCGAATCGATTACGTCGATCTCAACCCTGGTGCGATCGACAAGAATGCGATGCAGATCCTCCCCGAGAAGCTCTGCCGCGAGCACAGCGTGCTTCCGGTCAAGGTCGACAGCCGGATGGTGCATCTGGCGATGGCAAATCCGCTCGACCAGGAAGCCATTCAGCGCGTCAGCTGGGCGACCAGCCGGGAGGTCACGCCCCTTTTCTGCCCCCCGGGGCAGCTGGACAAGCTGGTCTCCGAGACGCTTCGCCCGGACACCATGATCTACGGCCTGATCGAGAAGCTCGATCAGGCGGTGGGCGTGGAGCAGGTAAAGGAGGAAGAACAGAACGAGGCGCAGCTGGCGCGCGTCCACGCCCCGGTCATCAAGCTCGTCGACGCGATCATCGCCAACGCGATCAAGCTCCGCGCTTCCGACATCCACATCGAGCACGACGAGACCAACACCCTCGTCCGATTCCGTATCGACGGCCTGCTGAAGAACATCATGGTGCTGCCGCGGTTCATCGGCGTGGGCCCGGTGGTGTCGCGTGTGAAGATCATGTCGGACCTGGACGTCGCCGAGCGATTCCGACCCCAGGACGGCCGCGCCAAGGTGCGAGTTGCCGGTGAGGAAGTGGCGCTGCGTGTATCGGTGCTCCCGACGCGCGTTGGCGAGAAGGTTGTCATGCGCCTGCTCAACGAAAAATCGGTGCAGGTCTCGATGGGCACCCTCGGCTTCATGCCGGAGGTGCTGGAGCGCTTCAAGGCGCTGCTGATGCGCGAGCAGGGCATCCTGCTCGTGACCGGCCCGACCGGCTCGGGAAAGACCACAACGCTCTACGCGGCCCTCAACACCCGTCGCGGAGAGTCGGTCAACATCGTCACCGTCGAGGACCCGGTCGAGTACCGCTTGAGCGGCGTCAACCAGGTGCAGGTGAACGAGAAGCAGGGGCTGACCTTCGCCGGAGTCCTTCGCTCGGTGCTGCGTCAGGACCCGGACGTGCTGCTGGTCGGAGAAATTCGCGATCAGGAAACTGCGACGATCGCTTTTCAGGCGGCGATGACCGGACACCTGGTGCTCTCGACCCTGCACACCAACGACGCGATCGGAGCGATTCCGCGTCTTTCCAACATCGGCGTCGAGCCATTCCGCGTCGCGGCCGGTCTGATCGGCGTCACCGCGCAGCGACTGGTCCGCCGCGCCTGCCCGCACTGCCGGTACGAAGCCCCGATCGAGGAGCTGCACCCGATGGTGCGGAGCGCGCAGCAGCGCCTGTTCGGGAGGGCCCGCCACGTCAAGGCGACCGGCTGCGCCGAATGCGGCTTCACCGGCTACACGGGACGCTTGCCGCTGATCGAGTTCCTCGAGATCACCCCGGAGCTACGGGGCATGATCACCACCGGCAAGCTCGCCGACGAGATCCGCGCCCACGCTTTGCGTACCGGCGCGATCCACACTTTCGACAACGACGCGCTGTGGCATATCGCCGAGGGAGACACCACCGCCGAGGAAGTGATTCCGTACACCGAGTTCGAGCGGCGCCGCACGCCGCGGTCCGCCACACCCCGGATCAACGCCGAATTCATCGGTGAGCTCGATGCGGATGGGGTCGCCAAGCCGCCACGGGTGCTGCTCGCCGTTGCCGACAAGGAAGATCGCGTCCGCTTCAACGACATCCTGGTCGAGGCGCGGTTCGCCGTGCAGATGTCAAACGACGGCGCTGCCACACTGGGGATTCTGGCCCAGGATCCACCCGACGCCCTCGTCGTCGGACTCAAGCTACCCATCCTCGACGGGCGTCAGGTCGTCCACGCTGCGCGCACAGTCGTCGGTCTGGTCGACATGCCGATCATCGTCGTCGCACCAGCGGGGGCGGAGAGCGAGACGAATGACCTGCTGTCGCAGGGAGTGGACGACGTACTCCACGAGCCGATCGACGCCGCGCGCTTCCGCGCCCGGGTGACGACGGTCATGCGAGGCCGCGGACTGTGGGCAGAAACCGAAGAAGTGATGCGCCCGCTCATTCCGCAGGATGAGGCGGAGCGGCTGGTCGAATTCAGGCTCGGCAACGCCGTGGATGCAGGCCCGGAGGAGCGCTTCGACAAGATCAGTCGCATGGCGCAGCGGGTGTTCAATGTGCCGTTCGCCGGCGTCTCGTTCGTCGAGGGCGAGAAGCAGTGGTTCAAGTCGAAGCAGGGGCTCCCGATCCCCGACAGCTCCCGGGACCTTTCCTTCTGCGGCCACGCCATCACGGGGAGCGAAGTCTTCATCGTCGAGGATGCCGTGCTCGATCCGCGCTTCGCCCAGAATCCGCTCGTCCTCGAGGAGCCGCGAGTCCGCTTCTACGCCGCCCAGCCCGTGCGCGGTTCCGGCGGCCACAACGTCGGCACGCTCTGCATCATGGACAAGCAGCCGCGAGAGTTCAGTGAAGAGGATCGTGAAACGCTCCGTGATCTCGGCGAAATGGTGGAGAAGGAGCTCCGGAGCAAGAGCACCGTGGTAGCGCCTCCCGACTGATCGCCGGAGGTTCTCCTCCCCCGCCGATCGGCGCGCCAAGCCCCAGGCGCGCCCCAAAAAAAACTCTTGTCGGCGCCGCCGGAGGACCATATCGTTAGCGCAGCTAACGATATGGAGATTAAATGAGCGTCACGCCGTCCCGCATCAGACAGATCGCGATTCCCGTGGATTCGATCGAGCAGGCAAAGGAATTCTACGCCGGGACGCTCGGCCTCCGGCACCTGTTCGATGCGCCGCCGGCACTTTCGTTCTTCGAGTGCGGCGGAGTCCAATTGATGCTCGCCGGGCCCGCTGCGCAGGGTGCGGAGGGGGGCAGCCAGCATCCCGTGCTCTATTATGACGTCGAGGACATCAAGACAGCACATTCCCGCCTGCAGGGCGCGGGCGCCAAAGTCATCGAGGAGCCCCACGTCATCGCCCGCATGAGCGGGCGCGAGATATGGCTCTCGGCGGTCTCCGACGGACAGGGAAACGTCGTGCAGCTTATAAGCGACGTCGTGGAGCGCTGACGCGTACATCCGAAGCGACGCGGCTGGCGGACCAGCTGCACTCTGCCGCAATCCATTTGCTGCGGCAGCTGCGCAAGGAAGACGACGCCAGCGGGCTTTCGGCGCCGCGTTTGTCGGCCCTCTCAGTCGTCGTCTTCGGCGGGCCGCTCACCCTCGGCGATCTCGCCCGCGCCGAGCAGGTCAAGCCGCCGACCATGACGCGCATCGTGACGGGTCTGGAGAACGATGGATTGGTCCGGCGCGGCAAGGATGCGCGTGATGGGCGTCTGACTTTGATCGAGGCAACGGCCAAGGGGCAGAGAATCCTGGCTGCCGGTCGTGCCCGTCGGGTCGAGAAGCTCGCCAGGGCCATCGACGCGCTCGGTCGCAGAGACGTGGGCGAGCTGGCACGGGGCGCCCAATTGCTCCAGGATGTCGTCGCCACCATGGCCGCAACGCCGGCCGATGTATCCAAAGTGTAAAATCGAGCGCCACAAACAGTTCTGCTCCGCCCGGTGTCTAATTTCTGTCATCGCGCGAATCCCACCTACCGCCCCCAACACGATGAAACTTCACGTTCCCGCCATTCTTCCGCTCGCCGCCTTGCTTCTGGCCGGTGCCGCCGGCGGCGCCGGCGCCCAACAGGCAGCAACGACTGCGGGTGATGTCGGCGCGCCACCGACCTGGGACGTGCTGATGCGCGGGCGCACCCACACGCCGGCGCCGACCACGGGAGCGATCACCGCCGCCGACCTTCGCACCAGGCTCTACATCTTCGCCGACGATTCGATGCAGGGCCGGCTGCTGGCCACGGCGGGGAACGTCAAGGGCGTGGAGTACATCGCC
>DASXGU010000057.1:0-4263 GCA_036488915.1 Gemmatimonadaceae bacterium
GAGCCGTTCGTCGAGGCGACGATCAACGCCATCGTCGGCGCAGCGCGCACCGGCTCCGTTGGCGACGGAAAGATTTTCGTCCAGCCGCTCGATCGCGTCGTCCGCATTCGCACCGGAGAGCGCGACAACGCCGCGCTCACACCCGTCACCGTCGACGAAGTCCAGAGACGCTCGCTACAAATGGCCGTCGTCGACTGAGCTCACTCTGAGCTCGGTCCTTTCACTCTTACATGGAGGAGAAGTCGTCATGAGCTGGTCACGAGATATCGCTGCAAGGTTGCGCACGAACTGGCAGGACCCAGCGATTCGGCGTCACGTCGGGCTGCTCTTCCTCGGCAAAGCAATTGGCCTCGGCATCGTGCTGACGCTGATGACGCGCTGGTTCCTCCCCGCAATGCTCGGCGCGCAGGGCGCCGCGCCGACACCCGCGCTCGATCCAATGGCGGCGGTGAACGCTATCAACACCGCCTGGACGCTGATCGCGGCATTCCTCGTGTTCGGGATGCAGGTGGGTTTCGTCCTGCTCGAGGCCGGGTTCGCTCGATCGCGCGAGTCGGTCAACATTCTCGTCGAAGGCATCGCCGACACCTGCATCTGCGGCGTCACGTTCTGGCTCTGGGGCTTTGCGTTCATGTTCGAGCCTGGCAACGGGTTTATCGGCTTGACGGGGTTTGCGCTGCACGGACTCGCCCCGACTTATGGAGCTACGGGCGTGGCGCTTCTGGCATTCTGGGTTTTCCAGTTCGCCTTCGCCGACACCTGCTCGACGATTACCTCGGGCGCCATGATCGGTCGCTGCGGCTTCGTCGGCGACTTGCTCTACAGCGTCGGCGTGACGGGGTTCATCTACCCGATCATCGGCCACTGGGCGTGGGGTCCCGATGGCTGGCTGGCGACGATGGGCCCGATCGCGTTTCACGATTTCGCAGGATCGACCGTCGTGCACACGATCGGCGGCGTGATTTCGCTGGCCGGAGCGATCGCGCTTGGTCCACGCCTGGGCAGAGTCTTCAAGCGTGACGGTGGCGGCCCAATGCCGGCGCACGACCTCATCATCGGCGCTGCCGGAGGACTGATTCTCTGGTTTGGCTGGTACGGCTTCAATCCCGGCAGCACGCTCTCCGCGCTGGACATCGGCGGCATCGGCCGAGTGTCGTTCAACACGACCCTCGCGGCGTGCTCGGCGGGATTGACGGCCCTGATTTACTCGTACGCGCGCACGAAGAAATGGGATCTTGCACTGACGACCAACGGATTCCTGGCCGGGCTGGTGGCGATCACCTGCCCCTGCTACTGGGTCGATCCGGTCGGCGCCTTTTTTATCGGCATTGGCGGCGGTCTGGTGGTGGTCTGGGGGATCGATGCGCTGGAGTATCTCCGCATCGACGATCCAATCGGCGCCGTCCCCGTGCACATGATCGGCGGCATCTGGGGCACGCTGTCACTCGGACTTTTTGCAGCAGGCAAATACGGTGCGCCGACGCCGACTGGCGCGGACGTAAGCAACGCGGTGACGGGGCTGTTCTACGGCGGCGGCCTCGGCACCCTCAAGGCGCAGTTCATCGGCAGCGCCACCGTCACCGCGGTCACGTTCGCCGCGGCGATGGCATTGATGTACGCCGTCAGGGCAACCGGCACGCTGCGCGTGGCGCCGGAAGGAGAGCTCGAGGGGCTGGACCTGCACGAGCATGGGTCATCAGCCTACCCCGAGTACATGATCAGCGGCACAGAGACCGTAGTTCTCAACATCGAGGCTAGAGACGATGCCGCATAGTCGGCGAGTACTTCCATCTACCATGAGGAGGTCGAGATGATGCAGGAACTCATTGCAGCCGCCCGCAAGGCGCTTCCGCCGCCCCGAGCCGGGCCGTCGCGCAGACTCCGGCTCAGCGTCGCAATGCTGACGCTGTTGGTTGCTTCGCGCGGCGGCGCACAAGCGGCAAGCCCGCATCAGAATGATTCGATGATAGCCGTTGTTGCGAGGGCCGATTCCGGCAGGACGTCGGCGGATAGCGCTGCCGCTGCCGCCAGGACGGCGGCGGCCCTCCCCAAATGGTTCGACGAAATCGCGGTCAACGCCTTCGTCTCCAGTGCCTACGAGTACAACGCGAACCGCCCCCGGGGCGGCGCGACCAGCTACCGCGTCTTCGACTTCAACGACAACTCCTTCAATCTCGATGTCGCCGAGGCAGTGGTGCAGATCGCACCGACCAAGCCCAACGACGCCGGCTTTCGCGTCGACATCGCCGCCGGGAATTCGATTCCACAGGTCTCGAAATCACAGGACCAGACCGTCGCCCAGTTCGACCTGCAGCAGGTGTTCGCGAGCTACATCGCGCCGCTCGGCTCCGGTCTCCGCTTCGATGTGGGGAAGTACGTAACGCATCTCGGCTACGAGGTGATCGAAGGCTACGACGGCTACAACGACAATTACAGTCGGTCCATTTTGTTCGGCTACGCCATCCCATTCACGCACACTGGGCTGAAGGTGAGCTACGCCTTCTCGAGCAGAGTCGCGGCGATGGTCGAGGTTGTTAACGGCTGGGATCTGGTGCGCGACAATAACCGGTCGAAGTCGGTCGGGGCCCAGCTCGCGCTGACACCCGTTGCTCCCCTCAGCCTGTTGGTTAACTGGATCGGCGGACCGGAGCTGGCCGGTGACAATCACACCAACCGCAATGTGTTCGACGTCGTGGCGATCCTGAAGCCGAACAGCACGCTGACGCTCGGCGTGAACGGCGATTACGGAGTGGAGGACGGAACGAGCCGCGTCAATCCCGGTACGAACGCGATCTGGAACGGGTTTGCCGCTTACGCGGTCCTCGCTGCCACGAGCAAGCTCTCGTTCGCGCTGCGCGGCGAGACGTTTCACGACGACGGTGGGACGCGCCTCGGGACGGACACCGAAGCGACGTTGTCAGAAGGCACTTTCACGCCGGCGTACAAATTCACCGATCACGTCGTGCTGCGCGGCGAGGTGCGCTACGACAAGGCGAACCAACCGATTCTCGCCAGACGCGGCGGCATGAGCGACAAGCAGACGACGGCGGGCGTCAACTTCATCATCGTCTATTGAGGTGGCTATTGGCATCCGTGTGACCTGAGCGCGGGCGGGGGAGTCGAATTGGTGATGCCGATCACCCCGCAAGCGACCGCCGCCCTCCCCATTGCCACTTCGGTGGACCAGTCCAGAACGGACTGGCTCTCCGCCCTGCCCGACGCGCTGGCGTTCGTGCTCGGTTTGTTTGTTGCGCGCTGGAGCGGCTGGACCACCGGCGATCTGGTCTGGAGTCTGTGGCTATCGAGCCTCGTCGTCGGCTACGCGAGCATCGTGTGGATCATCGGCGCACCGAGCGCGGCGCTGATTGCCACCGCCTGGGAGAAAGGGCGCGAGGACGGCGCCAGCCTTCGACAACTGTTCGGACTATCCGCATTGGTGCTCGGCGTTGCCGGATTCCTGCTGGCGTTTTTCACCGTGCATTTTGGCGGTTTCCACTACGTGCACTCGCAGTTCCTGCTCATGTTCTTCCCGATCCAGGGTCCGGGAATGGTGAATCACGGCTGGGGGGACAAGGCGGTTTATCTGGAGGTGCTGCGGCGATACTGGATCTTTTTGCCATCAGCGTTTCTGTCGCACCGGGCCATCTTCTGGCGGGCGCCGTGGACGATCGACCCCGACAGGATGCTGAGCTCGCTCGCCGGGTCCGCCAGAAATGGCGGCGCCTTCGCCGAGCCGTACAGGAACGTGCTGAGGATGCACGGCCTGATCTTCTTTTTCTTTTTCGTGCACTTCCTCGGGCTCGAGAACTTCGCCGTCTATACCGCGGTTTATGCGGTCTACTTTTTCCCCTGGCGGTTGCTCAGGAAAGAACGGTAGGCCAGCACCGATCTACGGTATTCGCCTGCCGAGACTCCACCTCAGTGCCGGCGGCGTGATCAATGTCGTGACGATCACCATCATCGCGATCGCGGCGTAGGTGGCCGTGTCGACGATGTGGTCCCCACGCACGACGAGGCCGAGGCCGATGTTCGCGAAGATCAATCCGACTTCGCCGCGCGGTATCATGCCGATACCGATCGAGAGCCAGTCGAGTTTCGTTCCAAGGGCTCCGAGGCTCGAGGCCAGCTTGCCGATCACCGCCGCCAGCGACAGCGCGGCCGCGAGCCCGAGAATATTCGGCCGCGCCAGCGCGGTGAGGTCGACCTGCATCCCCATCAGCACGAAGAAAACGGGAACCAGAAAAGAGGAAATCGGCCGGACAA
>DASXGU010000065.1:0-7535 GCA_036488915.1 Gemmatimonadaceae bacterium
GCGGCTTTGGTTTTCTTCTCCCGCTTTTTCTCGATGGGGAGCACCGGCGACTCGGCGTGCGAATCCTGCATCAGCGAGATGTCCATCTGCGGCATCTCTTCCGGCTCGGGCTCGAGCAGCGTCGCCGCGACGACCGTCGGCCTGTCGGGGACGACGATCTCCTTCGATGGATCGAGACCGGCGCGCTCCGTGGGCGTAGGTGCCACGAGAGAATCAACCGTGACTACGCGCTTGGCGACGATGACCCGGATGGGATTCCACGACAGCGTCGCCGCCATCAGGATGCTGAGGCTGATCGCGATCAGAATCCAGGCGCCCGCCGATCCGGCGAACTGCAGCACGTAGAAGGCGGCGAAAGCGCCCCAGATTCCAGCGAGTGGATTCGCCTGCCGAATGCCGCCCTGGGCGAGTCCGAAGATCAGCGGCAGCAGCACGACCATGCCGAGGAGGAATACCATCCACGAGCGGTCCTTGCGCTCACCGAGGCGCCCGAAGAGGCGCAAGGCGTGCGCGGCGAGGGCCAGCGGGAGAATCGCCGCCGCCGGCCAGCCGAGGAGCAGCGCGATCGGGTGCGCCAGCAGCGCGCCGGCCCAGCCGAAGTTGCCCCTTACGTTGCCGTTGCCGTGGAGCTGGGTGTACGCCTCGGCGGCGAGTGCGCCGGCGAGAAAGATTCCGAACAACAGAAGAACGATCCCGCGGATCTCGCGGGCGAGCGCTGACGAGGAGGGCTTATCGTGCCCGTTCGGGCCCGAGCTTGGTGATTTGCCGTTCCTGGTAGATCGGGACCACAGGATAGGAGTCCACTTCCGCGGCGGCGGCGAGGTCGTCACCAAATCCTGCTTCCTGGAGCGCTTGTCCGTGGGTCGATTCTTTGAAGACTTTCGCGATGTTGTCGCCATATTTTTTCTCGATCAGCACCGAGGCGGACGCTGCGTCGTTTACCTGCACCGAGTCGGCGCGCTTGGGAATCGCCCGGACGTAGCGCCCCGCGCAGGCGGCATCTTCGAGGGTGAAGCTTCCCTCTTCGCCGGCGCAGATGATGGCGATGTCCGTGTTCGAGCTGGCCGCGACCTTCACCATGGCCAGCACGGCTGTGAAGTTGACGTACGAAGCTATGACAATGTCACGGGCGCCCTGGACGCCGAGCAGGGTCCGGGTCCCGTTGGTGGTAGTGATGAGTATGGTCTTCCCCTCGACGACGTCGGGGCCGAACTCCTGGGGAGAGTTCCCCAGATCGAATCCGCTGATCGGATGCATCTTCTGCTCGCCGGCGAGCAGGATCTGGGAGCGCGCGAACTCCTTGGAGCGGAAGATCACCTCATCAGCTCCCTCCAGCGGTATGACCGTCTTGGCTCCGTTGCCCAGCGCGGTGGCGACGGTGGTCGATGCGCGCAGGACGTCGACGATCAGGACGAGGCGGCCGTTCGTGTCGGGAGGCTTGACCTGATTTGGAGTGAAAAAAACTTCAAGCCGCACCGACGGGCTCCTTCATCAGCTCGCTCTCGCGCTCGAGGAACTTGGTGTCGACGGCGCCCTCCTGGAAATGCTTGTTGGCCATCACCCGGGCGAGGAACGGGATGGTGGTGGTGACACCTTCGATGATGAAGCTCTCCAGCGCGACCTGCATCCGGCGCAACGCCTCCTGACGATCACGTCCCTGACAAATCAGCTTTGCCAACAGTGAATCGTAATACGGTGGGACGCTGTATCCAGCATACACGTGAGTGTCGAGGCGCACGCCCGGGCCGCCGGGCGGGTGAAAGACGTCGATGTGACCCGGCGAAGGCTGGAAGTTGCGGGACGGATCCTCGGCGTTGACCCGGCATTCGATGACGTGCCCGCGCCGCTCGATCGGCGGCTTGACCGAAAGCTTGGTGCCGGTGGCGACGCGGATCTGCTCCTTCACCAGATCGACACCGGTCAGCATCTCGGTCACCGGGTGCTCGACCTGGATGCGGGTGTTCATTTCCATGAAGTAGAAGGATTTGTCCTCGTTGAGCAGCATCTCGATGGTGCCGGCGCCGACGTAGTCGATCGCCTTTGCTCCCTTCACCGCCGCTTCGCCCATTTTCTCGCGCAGCTCGGGCGTCATCGCCGGGCTCGGCGCCTCCTCGATCAGCTTCTGGTGGCGACGCTGCACCGAGCAGTCGCGCTCGCCGAGGTGGATGACGTTGCCGTGCCGGTCGCCCATTATCTGAAACTCGATATGGCGGGGGCGCGAGAGATACTTCTCGATATACACCTCTCCGTTGCCGAACGCGGACAGCGCCTCGGACCGCGCGAGCTGGAAGGAGCGCGCGAAATCGTCAGGATCGGTGGCGACGCGCATACCCTTGCCGCCGCCGCCCGCGGCCGCCTTGATGATGACGGGAAAGCCGATCTCGCGGGCGAGACCCAGCGCTTCGTCCGGATCCTCGACCCCACCCGGAGTGCCCGGAATGATGGGCACCCCTACTTCCTTCATCGTCTTGCGCGCCGCCGCCTTGTCGCCCATCACGCGGATCTGGGTCGGCGTCGGCCCGATGAACGCGATGTTGGACGCGATGCACGTCTCGGCGAACTCCGCGTTCTCGGCGAGGAAGCCGTAACCCGGGTGGATGGCGTCCGCGCCGGCGATCTCGGCGGCGGCGATGATGCGCGGAATGTTGAGGTACGATTCGCGCGCCGGTGCCGGTCCGATGCAGACGTCATCGTCGGCAAACCGGACGTGCAGGGACTCGCGGTCGGCTTCGGAATAGACGGCGACAGTCTGAATACGCAGCTCGCGGCAGGCGCGAATGACTCGGAGCGCAATCTCGCCGCGATTCGCGATCAAAACTTTCTTGAACACTTAGTCCTGGATGAGCAAATCAGAAACCTCTCTGAGTGGGGACTACGTACTGCGGACTAACGGCTGCGGGTTGTGGACCAACAACCAGTGCGTACTGCTGACTGACTGCGGATTGGGAGACTGACCGCGAATTGAGGGCACACTGCGATCGCTTACTAACTGCTGCGGACTGCGGACTGCGGACTGGGGGCACAAGGAAAGTAATGGAACAACCAGATCGAATTTCAAGCGCAATTCGAAATCCGCAGTACGTGCGCAATACGCAGTTAGTCCGTCGACCGCAGTTAGTCAGCAGTACGCAATGGTTTTTGGTCCACAAACCGCAGCAGTTGGTCCGCCATCCGCGCCAACCCAGGACTCAGGTGACTTCCTGCTTGACCGTATCCCAGGAGGTGTCGCTGGACGCGGCGATACCCTGGGCCCGCAGTGAGAACTCGGCCGGATTGGTCGCCGCGAACAGAGCGTCGTCGTACGAGATCACGCCCTTGTGGTACCAGTTCATCAGCGACTGGTCGAAGCTCTGCATGCCGTAGGGGACCGCGCCTTCCTTGATCAGCTGCGGGATGCTCATCGACTTGGACATGTCGCGCATCTGATCGCGCACGGCCTCGGTGTTGACGAGGATCTCGGCGGCGGGCACGCGACCCTTCTTGTCGGCGCGGCGCACCAGGCGCAGCGAGATGATCGCGCGCAGCGCCGTCGACAGCATGTAGCGCACCTCTGTCTGCTGGTGCGGAGGGTAGAAGGACAGGATTCGGTTGATCGTCTGCGTCGCGTCGGTGGTATGGAGCGTCGAGAAGACCAGGTGTCCGGTCTCGGCCGCCTTCAGCGCCGTATCCAGCGTGTCCAGATCTCGAATCTCACCCACCAGCAGAATGTCGGGATCCTGACGGAGCACGCGTCTCAACGCCTGACCGAAGCTGTTGGTGTCGGTCCCGACCTCGCGCTGATTGATGCTGCTCTTGATGTCGCGGTGCAGAAACTCGATCGGATCTTCGATGGTGATGATGTTGGCGTGGCGATTCTGATTGATGTAGTGGAGCATCGACGCCAGCGCCGTCGACTTCCCCGAGCCGGTGATTCCCGTCACGAGAATCAACCCGCGCGGCATCATCGCGATGCGCTCGCACACGTCGGGCAGATTGAGCTCGGCGATGGTCTTGGCCTGGAACGGAACCGTACGCAGCGCGTAGGCGATGGTGCCCCGCTGCTGGTAGGCGTTGACGCGGAACCGTCCGATCCCCGGCACCGCCAGCGCGAAGTCCGATTCCTTCTGCTCCGAGAACTCCTTGATGTTCTTCGGCGCCATGATCTGCTCGGCTAGACTGCGCAGGTCTTCCTGCTTGAGGGCCGGCATCTCGAGGGAGACCATGTGGCCATCGATGCGCAGCGTCGGCGGACGCCCCACCTTGAGGTGAAGGTCCGATGCGTTCGCCTGGATCATGTGCTGGAGCACGGACTTGTAGTCGAAGCTGCCAGTGGCCGGCGCCGACGAAAGCGGCGTCGTCTTGGGGGCGGGCGGATTCAGTTTTTCAGCCATTCGGATCAATACGGAAAAGGACCTGACCGTACTCCACGGGGTGGGCGTTCTGGGCGGAAATCTCCTTCACCACTCCGTCGAACTCGGACTCGATCTCGTTCATGATTTTCATCGCTTCGATGATGCAGAGGATCTGACCCTTGCTGATGCGCTCGCCGACCGTGAGGTACGGCTTCGCACCGGGCTCGGGCGCACCGTAGTACGTTCCCACCATCGGCGACTTGACCTCCAGATACTTAGACTTCGCTGCCTCCACTTTGGGCACATCCACGCCCGCCGAGCCCGAATCCGGGGCCTGGACTGGGGCCGGGACGGCGGCAGGAAGGAGCGCCGGCATCGTCATCGGGGCAGCCATCTGCAGAGCGCCCCGCTGCTGCGGCGTCTTGGAGATCCTGATCTTCATGCCCTTGTCGGACGAGATCTCGATGGAGTCCACACTCGATTCGTCCAGCATTTCCACGAGCTTCTTTACGTAGCGGAGGTCGATCATTGGCGGGAGTCGGGAAGCGGGAGCCATAGTGCGGGAGGCTGGAAGCGGAAAGCGTTGAGCGCAACCGCGGACCGCTGGGCGTCGAAGCGGACGATGGAGGTCACGCGACCTCCAGAAGGTCGCGGGTAAAGTCGGTGAGGATCTCGGGACCGCTGGCGCTGAGGTGGACATCGTCTTCAATACGGACGCCGCCCCATCCGGGACGGTAGATACCGGGCTCGATGGTTACGACGGCGTTCTGTCCGAGCGGAGCCTCGACGGTCTTGGCGAGGCGCGGCGCTTCGTGGACCTCGAGCCCCAATCCGTGGCCGAGGCTGTGGCCAAACGCATCGCCATAGCCCTTCTCCTCGATGTAGCGGCGGGCGAGGCCGTCGGCCTCCTGCCCTTTCATGCCCGCTCGCACCGATGCCGACGCGATCGCGTTGGCGTGGCGCACGATGTCGTAGAACTCGCGCTGCTCCTGGGACGCGCGCCCGATCACCACCGTCCGTGTGACGTCGGAGCAATAGCCCTTGTACTGCGCGCCGAAGTCGAGCAGCAGCAGGTCGCCACGCTCGATGACGCGCGACGAGGCCCTCGCGTGCGGCAGCGCCGCCCGCGGACCCGAAGCGACGATCGCCGAAAATGGAAATTCCTCGCAGCCGTTGTCGCGCAAAGCGTGCTCCAGTATGCCGGCGACGCTCAGCTCGGTCATTCCCGGACGAATCTCCTTCAGCGTTTTCTTGAGCGCGGCGATGGCGATCTCGCCGGCGTGACGGATCAGCGCCACTTCGCCGGGGTCCTTTGCCTCGCGCAGCGCCTCGACGAGGTTGAGCTCGGGCCGCCACTGCCACCGCGAGCCCTCGGTGAGCAGCCGCTGGAAATCGCGGTGCAGCAAATGCGCCGACTCGAAACCCACCACCTCGACCCCCGAGAGCGTCGAGGCGAGGTTCCACAAACCGGTCCACAGGCTCTGCTGCTCGATGCGCACCGTCGCGAGATCGCCGACCTCGTCGCGCACCTGGGTGTCGTAGCGGAAATCGGTGATGAAATGGAGATCGCGCTGGGTGACCAGCACGAGCGCGCTGGAGCCCGAGAAGCCGGTCAGGTAGCGGATGTTGGGGAGACTCGTCAGCACCAGCGCATCGATGTGCGCTGTGACGAGCGAGTCCCGGAGCGCGGTGACGCGGGCGGAGCGGCGGTCAGGCATTCGCCGCACCCTGCAGACGTCTCACCAATCCACGCAGCGCCAGCTCGTACCCGTAGGTCCCGAAGCCGCAGATGACCGCCAGCGCGGCGTCGGCCAGAGTCGAATGCCTCCGCTCCGGCTCGCGCGAGTAGATGTTGGTGATGTGGAGCTCGACGAAAGGCACCTTCACCCCGACCAATGCATCGCGAATCGCCAGGCTGGTGTGGGTGTACGCGGCGGCGTTCACGATGGCGCCGTCGATGCGTCCGCGCATGTCCTGCACTGCGTCGATGATCGCCCCCTCACCGTTGTGCTGCGAGAAGGTGAGATCGACGCCGAGCTCCCTGGCCACTGGCAGGAGACCCGACTCGATGTCGGCCAGGGTTCTGGTCCCGTAAAGCTCAGGCTCGCGCGTTCCAAGCAGGTTGAGATTCGGGCCATTGATGATGGCGATCTTCACTCGCCGGTGAGCCCGTCGAGCCACGCCCGGAACTTCGCGACATCCTCTTCCGATTCCTGCGCCGCCGGTACCCGCGGATTTACCCGCGGCGTCGGCATCGGCGGAGTGGGCGGCGTCGCTCTCGACGTTCCGCCAGTGCCGCTGAAGGCGCCGGCAAGACGCGATGCGGCGCGACTGTCGGCCGGATTCACGGTCGCGCCGGCGAACACGGCGTCCAGATTCGCGCTCGGCGCTCCGCCGAGCGGCACCGTCGGCTCCGACGATGGCGCGCTGGCCATTGGCCGCGGCGCGGCCGCCGTTCCGGCGGAGCGAGGCGGGCGACGGCGACCCAGCGTGGCGAAGAATTCTCTGATCGAAGGCTGGCGCGCCGCTATTGCCGCCGGCTCAGCACGCGGCTCCTCGCGGACGGGAGCCTCGATCGAGTCGCTTGGGCGCGACGGACGCGCCGGTGGCTCACTCTCGACTGGAGGAGGTGTACGGTGCTCGCGCGGCTGGGCGGGAGCTTCCGGATGCGCAGCCCGATCTTCAGCCTCGATCTGCGCGATGCGGTCCTTCAACGCCTGATCGCCGGGCCGTGCCTCGACCAGCTGGTAATACACCCTCAGCGCGAGCTGTCGATATCCCTGCTGCAAATAGAGCTGCGCCATCGTCTCGTTGACGAACGGCTCCGGCGTCGGCGCGAGGATATTCTTTTCCTCTTCGCGGCCGGCGTTCGTCTCGTGCACGGCCGCGCCCGGAGGCGGGGTCCACGTGTCGAGCGCCTCCTCGTCGTCCAAGCGCGACGCGCTGGCGCCAGCAAGCGGCGCGGGCGCGGGCGTCCCCTGTAAGCCTTCGGTTCCCACCGGCTCGGCCTCGCTTTCGGTGCCGCTCAATCCTTCTGTGCCCACCGGCTCCTGCGGCGTCGCCGCAGCGCGCAGTCCTTCCGCGCCAATCTTGTCGGCGCGCGGCGCCTTGCTCTCCAGGCCGTCGGCTCCGAGTGGCTGTTCCAGCTCGTCGGAGACTGCTGGCTCGGGCGCGGATGCAGGCGGGCTCGCCTCGTTCGAGGCG
>DASXGU010000086.1:0-2536 GCA_036488915.1 Gemmatimonadaceae bacterium
GAGTCACGGTTCCGTTTGGAGTAGCGGAGGAGCATCGATGGCCATCGCCAGTGCAGTGCCGGTCGCCTCAGGAACGCCGCTTCTCTCCGTGCGCGGAGTGCGGAAGGTCTACGGCGACGACCGGACTCCCGTGCTCGAGGACGTGTCGGTCGACCTGCACGACGGAGAGTTCGTGGCGCTGCTCGGTCCGTCGGGTTCCGGGAAATCCACGCTGCTTCGGATCATGGCAGGACTCATGGCGCCGTCGGGCGGCGAGGTGCTCGTGCACGATGCCCCGCTCCATGGCGCCAACCCGAACGTCGCGATCGTCTTCCAGAGCTTCGCGCTCTTTCCCTGGCTCACCGTCCTGCAGAACGTCGAGCTCGGATTGCATGCGGCCGACATCTCCGACGAGGAGCGGGGGCGACGCGCATTGCGGGCGATCGATCTGATCGGTCTCGATGGCTACGAGGAAGCCTTTCCCAAGGAGCTGTCCGGCGGGATGAAGCAACGCGTGGGGTTCGCGCGGGCGCTCGTCGTCGAGCCCGAGGTCTTGTTCATGGACGAGCCGTTTTCCGCGCTCGACGTGCTCACCGGAGAGAATCTGCGCGGGGAGCTCCAGGAGCTTTGGAGCAGCCGCGTGATCCCCACGCGTGCCATCCTGATGGTCACGCACAACATCGACGAGGCGGTGGCGCTCGCCGATCGCATTCTGGTATTCGGCGCCAATCCCGGTCATGTGCGCGTCGAGCTGCGCGGGCTTCCTGCGGCCGAGCGGATGCGCAAAGGTGCCGCGCGCGCGCACCTCGTGGACACGATCTATCGCGTCATGACCAACCCCGACAAGGACGCCGCCGCGCTGGTGGAGCAGCAAGCGCCGCGTGCCGCGCAGCGGGCGGCCACGCCGTCCAGGGGCGAGCGTGTGACGCGGCGGTATCAGACGATACCGGACGTCGGCATCGATGACCTCACGGGTCTGGTGCAGTATCTGTCCGGCATCGGCGGCAGCGCAAACCTGCACGAGCTGTCGCGCGACCTGCAGATGCGGGCGGACGATCTCCTGGCCATCGTCGAAGCGACCGACCTGCTCGGTCTGGCAGACATGCGGGAGCGTCAGGTGCTGCTCACGCCGGTCGGTAGTCAGTTTGCCGAGGTGGGGCTCGACGAAGAGAAGGCCTTGTTCCGTCGCGCTGCGCTGGAGCACGTTTCGCTGATCCGCCACATCGTGCGAGAGCTCGAGCGTACCCCCGCCCACACGATCGAGGCCGAACATGTGCTGGATGATCTGGAGCACTCGTTCAGCAGCGCCGAGGCTCGGCGACAGTTCGAGACCGCGGTCGACTGGGGCCGGTACGCCGAGCTATTTACCTATGACGACAACGCCGGTGAGCTCCGCCTCGATGAGGAGCACCGCGTCGATCTCCGCCAGGTCGAACGCCCCCCGTCCGGCGCCCCCGTGCCCGACTGACCAGTAGACTTCAGACTTCAGACCACCGACCACCGACCACCGACCAAAGGACCAGGAAGGAATGAATCGGGGCTTACGCGAAATCGACCCCTTCCCGCCGCGCCGGCCGCAATCCTGCGCTTCACGACCACTCTCATCCACGCGAGGACTCCATGTTACTCACCATCGGCATCGTCCTGTTCATCCTGTGGGCGCTGTGCTTCTTCCTGTTTCACATCGCGACGGGCGTCATTCATCTCCTCCTCGTGCTGGCCGTGATCGCGGTCATCTGGCACTTCGTCAAGGGCCGCAGCACGACCCCGGTCTGAGGTGGCATCAAATGGAGCGCGATCGATGACGGCGCGTCGTTTTCCAGTCGACTGGCAGCTCGTCACGATCGCGCTGCTGCTTTCCATCTACGGCATCGCGATCGTCTACTCGGCGGGGCAGACCGACGTCCACACCGGCGTGACCAGGCTATGGCGCTCGCAGCTCATGTGGTTCGGGCTGTCGCTGTTCGCGGCGTATGGCATGACCCGCGTCTCGGTGCGCCTGCTCGACTGGCTTGCCTGGCCGATGTACGGGCTGACGATCGCGATGCTCGTGCTGCTGCTGTTCATCGGCAAAGGCGCCGGCACCGCCGCGATCTCCAAGGCGTGGCTCGCCATCGGCGGCGTGCGCATCGGCCAGCCGTCCGAGCTCGCGAAGATCACCGTCGTGATCGCGCTCGCGAAGGTGCTGTCGCAATACAAGGAGCCGCCACGATCGCTGCTCGAGCTCTGGAAGCCGGCGGTCATCGTGCTCGTCCCGGCGGCGCTCATCATCAAGGAGCCCGATCTCGGGACGGGAATCGTCTTCGTCGGATTCACCTTCGCGATGCTCTTCTGGCTCGGCCTCGAGTGGCGCCTCCTCATCCTCGCGGCAAGCCCGGTCGTGAGCTTGATCCTGGCGTTCAACACCCATCTGTGGGCTGCCTGGTTCCTGCTGCTCATCGCGCTCATCGTCTCGTACAAGCCGTACATGTACGAGGGCATTCTGGTGCTCTGCCTCAACGTGATCTTCGGTGTCATCTCGCCGATCGTCTGGGAGAAGATGGCACCATACCAGCGG
>DASXGU010000111.1:0-7359 GCA_036488915.1 Gemmatimonadaceae bacterium
ATCCAGTCAGTCGCCTGTGCGGTATCGGCCGGGATCTGGTGCGGGAACAGGAAATTCCGTCCGCCCATCTCGACGGCGACGCTGTCCGGCTCGGCGTAGGAATCGGACGGAAGCAACAGCGTCCACGACTTGCCGGCCAGGTTTTGCGGCAGCCGCCGGGCGTTGAAGCGGCTCACCCAGTCCGGCAGGGTGTCGCGGTAGTATCGACTGGTGGTGAATCGACCGTCGGACGCGTACCAGTAGACTTCCGAGCGCGATCGACCGATTGGTAAGATGGCGCCGCGGTCTTTCATCGACACCGACAGCGCGCGCGCCTGCGGATCCCGGGCGCGCAGCCAATCGACGAGCGTCGTCCCGTGAAAGCGCCGGGGCGACGCACCCATCGTGCCGGATTCGCCGATCAACGGAGCTGACTCGTCCTCGACCCCCGCCCAGTTCGCGGCGATTCCAGTGGAGCGCGGAAAGCGTCCGGACAGCAGCGTGGCGTGACCCGGGGCCGTCTCGGTGATGGCGTGATCGTGATGGGCGTTGGTGAACCAGGCACCGCGCGCCAAGCGCGCCAGTCCGCCATGAAGCTGTGACGCGAAGCGATCCATGTAGTCGCCCCGCATTTGATCGACGGTGATCAACACGATGAGGGACGGCGCGGGGATGGCCGCGGTCTGGCACCCGGCGCGGGCGGCGAATAGCAGGGCCAGGAGAAACATCCGCACACCGTATCGCATGGCCAAATCATACCTCCGCCAGAGCCAGCGGCAACTATGGCGCGAAACGACCGTGGCCGCGATATTCGAGCGCCCACCCGAGGGAGGAGTCGTGGCGTCAGATACTCCTCGTGCGCGTCGCGAGCCGGTAGCCAAGGCGATCACCAAGGTGATCGTCTACTACGCCGTACTGATCGGAATTGGCTTCGTGATCTGGGACAAGCTGCCCCACGCCGGCGGCTTCGCCGAATCCTTCGATCTTCTGAGCGGCAACGCAGCCCCGCCGGACGGCAGCGCCAAGGCCTCGCATCTTCACGTCGGAGAGCTCAATCTCGCCCTCACGGTCGCGCTGGCGATGATATCGGCGATTCTTCTCTCGATTCCAATCGCCTGGGTGTACGTCCTTACGCGCGCCAAGCGTGGGTTTCAGCAGTCGGTCGTGCATCTGCTGATCGTCCTGCCGCTCGTCGTGTCGGGAATCGTAGTGCTCGTCCAGTACAGTCTGGCGCTTGCTTTCAGCCTGGCCGGCATCGTGGCGGCCGTCCGGTTCCGCAACACCCTCGACGACAGCAAGGATGCCGTCTACGTCTTCCTTGCCACCGCCATCGGACTCTCGGCCGCCGTGAACGTGCCGGTTGCCGCGGTAATCTCGATTCTCTTCAACGCCACCGTGCTCACGCTCTGGTATTCTGATTTCGCGCATTCGCCCCTGGAGCTGGAAGGCGCGATCGCCGACAAGAGATTGAAGCGCGCGCGCCAGCTGGCGCGCACCGGGACCTTCGTCGCGCGCATCGACGACGAGGTTTTTCGCAACATGAACCGCGAGCAGCTCGAGGGAGTCGCCGAGCGCGCGTGGCGGCGCGCGCACGAAGCGCCCGGCGAGCCGGCAAGCGATGGTGACGGCGAGCAGAGAGTGCGAGTCCGCACCACCGATCTCGCCGCCATGCGTCGCAGCCTCGAGCCGCGGCTCGAGGGCCACGTCAAGACGTGGCGACTCACGAGTCTCGCACCCAAGCCCGACGGGACCGAGGTCGCCGAGTACGTCATGCAGCTGAAGAAGAAAACGACGCCGGAAGATTTGCTGAGTCTGGTGCGGGCGGCCGGCGCGCCCCACATCACCGAGGCGGAGCTCGTTTAGCAATGCGCTATTTGCCGATACTTGTCGCTTCCGCGGTCATGGCCGCGCTAGCCTCAGCGCAGGATTCAGTAAAGACGCCGACCCAGCCGGCGCTGTTTCGCTCGGACCAGCCGATCGAGGTGACACTTACCACCAACATCGGTCGCATTCGCGACGACAAGCGCGACGACCCGCCGTGGCGCGACGCGACGCTGTCGTACAAGGGCGACGACGGCGCGCTGGTGACAGTGCCCTTACGCGCCCGAACCCGCGGCATCTGGCGTCTCCGCATGTGTGACTTTCCGCCGCTCCGTCTCAACTTCAAGGGCGACGTCACGAAAGGGACCATCTTCCACAGGCTCGACAAGCCCAAGCTCGTCAACTACTGCCAGGACAACGATCGTTACGAGCAGTACATACTGCAGGAGTACCAGCTCTATCGCATCTACGGACTGCTGACGCCATACGCGCATCGCGTTCGGCTGATGCGACTGACGTACGCCGACAGCGGCAGCGGGAAAGTAAGGGCCAAGCGTTACGGCTTCATCATGGAGGAGCCGGGCGGCATCGCGGCGCGGCTGGGAGGGAAGGTGCTCGACGAAAAGGGAGCGCAACCCTGGGACCTCGATCCGTTTCAGGACGCCTTGTTCGGGGTCTTCCAGTATTTCATCGGCAACACCGACTTCTCCATCGGCGGATTGCACAACGTCGAGCTGTTTTTCGCCGCCGACGGTGGGCCGGTCTCACCGATTGCCTACGACTTCGATTTCGCGGGCGCGGTTAACGCCCGCTACGCGACGCCCGACCCGAGCCTCAACATCAGGACCGTCAGGCAGCGGCTGTTTCGAGGCTACTGCTCCGATCCCGATCAATACGCCAAAGTGTTCGCGCTCTTCAACGAGAAGAAGCCGCAGATATACGCGCTTTACGCCGACACGGTCGGCAAGCTCCTCGATCACGACGCGGTGCGTGAAACCCTTCAATATTTCGACGAGTTCTACCAGACCATCAACGACCGTCGATCGGCGAAGGACCAGATAATCGCGTCCTGCCTCGGCCGCCCACACTATTGAGCTGATGCTCGATGCCCGGCCGGGAAATCCCAGCCGGGCATCGTTGTGGGCCCAGCATTACTCAGGTTTGAGGCGTGGTGTTGTCAGTTCCAGCCTTGATCACTTCGTCGATATAGAATCTGACGGCATTGGGATATCCTGAATCGCACGGCTTGAGTCCCGCGAACTCGCCGTCAGCACCGGTGAGCTTGGTGATCTGCGCGATGATGGCGCCCCGCGTCATGGTGAGCTTTCTGCCAGCCTGAGCCCTCAGATACGCGTTGGCGACCGCGGGAGCCGCTGCACAGCTGGGCTGAACGGCTCGGGAGACGTGCGACGTGGGCGGCGACGCCCCCGCGGCGGAGAGGGCCAATCCAGCAAAGGTTGTTGCGACAGCAAGGGTAATCCGGTTCATACGTTTATCCTCGAGAGCGTAAATGGCTTGCCCTCTTTTCGCAAAAACCGCACGCCCAGCGCTCGATTGCGCTAACACTTCGCCTCGATTCGGATGATAGTCGGAGTCGCCGATGGATCGTGTATGACGTTCAATCGGCAGGTTTGCCCGGTGGGCTTGCTGCTGTTCGAGGGCGTGCTCGAGGCATTGATGGGTGCGCTGGTCAGCACGATCATCGAGTCGATAGCGTGCAGGTCGCCACTGCCGTGCGCCACTGAATCGCCCACCGAATATGCCGTGAGATCGCCCGAGCCGTGGGCGATCGAGTCGTACACCGAAAGCGTGGCTCCTCCCGACAATGCAACCGTTTGTGGGTTTTCCTTCGCGCACGCCGTTGCAGCGAATAGCGCGAAGAGCCCTCCAAGAATCTTGTGCATCGCGTCCTCCGGGTAGGTTTGATCAACGTGAGGCTTCGAGTGGAACCGCGCTGTCTCCACGGGGTGACTTCATGTCTGCGAGTCGCTTACGGGCAAAGGGGTAAGAAAGTCCACGCAGCGAGAATTGTCCCGGCGGAAGCTGAGTGGGCCGCAGGATGAGATCGAGATATACCGCGGCAGAATCGGCCATTCCGAGGGCATCGTAGGCGTAGGCGACCAGCCATCGCTGCTGATAGGTGTCGGGCCGGTCGAGAATCGTCGGATCCTGCTCCCCCGCGCTGGCCACCGGACCGAGCAGAGAAGTCACAGCCCGCCACTTCCCGGCGCGCGCGTCGATCCATCCCTCGATCAATGCCGGCGCCGATCCCACCAGCGCCGAATCCTGGAGCGACATTCGCGCCCTCGAGGTCAGGACGGTGCGCGCCGAGGTGGTGTCTCCGGCGGCAGCTGCCCACAGTCCTCGCAGCATGTCGGCCGCGACCGAGGTGTCGCCCGTCGCAAGGTCGTGTCGGCGCGGCACGCCGCGCCTGGATGCAATCGCCAGAGTGAGCCGCGCCCGCTCGTACCACCGTGAGGCAGCACCCTTCGAGTCGAGCGCGGCGGCGCGCAATACGCTGTCGGCGTCGCGTGCGGAACCGGCCGCCGCGAGTGCCGACGCGTGCGAGGTGATGGCATTGATGCGAAACAGTCCCTGTGCGTCGGGTGAAGCCAACACTGCGACCGCCACGCTGTCACTCGCCGGCCACCGAGACTGCGCAGTCGCCAGCATTATCCTGACATAGCTCGCAAACGGGCCGGAAAGATCGGCGAGCGTTTTCTCGGCATCGTCGTAGTGTCCGAGCACGACCTGCGTAGCCGCAAGATTCGCCAGAGTAGGCTGGATCAGCCGGGGTCCGAATGGATTGGACGCTACGGCCTGCTGGAAATCCTCGAGCGCCTTGTCGTACCGGCCCAGCGCACTCCAATACAGTCCCCGGTTGCTGCGGCCGCTGCGCGAATAGGGAACCTCCGCCAGATAGAGGTCATACCACTTGATCGCGCCGGTGACATCATGATTGATGACATACGCGACGTCACCCTTGAGCCGATATTGCTCCGGACGCGAAAGCCGATCCGGCAAAGCGAGCGCCTTGTCGTAGGCGTAGCGCGCGGAGTCGAGCTGTCGCTCGGTGATGTAATTGGATGCGGTCAGCACCCAGGCCGACGCGAACCCGGGATCGAGCGCCAACGCCTTGGCCGCCAGCGCGTTGCTTCCCGGATAATCGCTTCGCATGACGGTGCGGTCCTGCGCTGCCGAGAAGTAGCGGTACGCGTCGAAGGATGGAGTCGCGACATCGCGCAGCGGTCGGTTCTGGGCGATGTCGCTTCGTCTCTCGCCCAGCTGCGCGCGCAGCTGTTTCACTTCTGCTTCGGCCGCGTCGACCAGCGCGCGGTCCGGGTGCGGACCGGGAGCCGCGCTCGCCGCCGACGCGAGCGGGGCGCCGGTCTCCGCGTTGACGACGTGAGTTACGACCGAGTAGCCATCGCCGAGTGGCTCGATGCCGCCGACGAGGACGGCGCGAACAGCTCCGCGTTGGGCAAGCTGTCGTCCCAGCTCGATCCCCACGTGGGTGGTCTCGGCGATCCCCGCCTGACGCATTATTTCGTTCAGCTGCCGACGGTCCACGATCCGGACGAAGCGCGATTGCTTCAGGGCCGTAGTGACCAGGTCTCTATAAGCCGTGGCCAGCGTCGGATCCTTCGCCGGTCCGTCGAAGTCGGCCACCAGTACCCAGTCATTTTCATTCAGCGACCCGGCGAAAATCCGGCTCGCTACCGCGAGGACGCCTCCGATGGCCAGCACCACGGCCACGGCATATACCGCGACGCGCCTCCGCCCGCGGAGTGCGAATCGCACTCTCCTGGTCTTGTACGATCGCAGCGCCGCGGCCAAATCGGCTGCCGATGAGAACCTCGCCGCCGGAACTTTCCCCAGCGCCTTCCGGACGATTCGCTCGACTTCCTCGGGGATGTCGGGCCTCACCAGACGAAGCGAAGGGATCTCCGCTGCCGCATGTCGGGCCACTATCGCCTGCACGGTCGGGCCCGTGTATGGTGGCTCGCCGACGAGCATCTCGTAGAGCACGCAGCCAACGGAATAGATGTCGCTGCGCAGCCCGACGTCGTGCTCCCCCAGCCCCTGTTCCGGGCTCATGTATTGCGCGGTGCCGATCACGACGCCACTCGACGTCAGCGACTCCTTTGCCGAAGCAGTCACCGCCCGAGCGATGCCGAAATCGGCGACGATGGCGCGACCGCTTTGGAGCAGGATGTTCTCCGGCTTCACGTCGCGGTGCACGATGCCGTGAGCGTGCGCGTACTGCAGTCCCTCGGCGACGTCGCAGGCAATCGCGATCGCCTCTTCGAGTGACAGCTGCCGCTCGCGCTTGAGGCGGGCGCGCAACGTCTCTCCCTCGATGAACGGCATTACGTAGTAGAGAAATCCCGCCGCTTCGCCCGAGTCGTGGAGCGGCAGCAGGTTGGGGTGGGTCAGCTGAGCCGCGATGTCGATCTCGCGAAGAAAACGCGCGCCGCCGACGGCGATAGCCAGCTCAGGCTTGAGAACCTTGATCGCCACGGCGCGATGGTGCTTGAGGTCATCGGCGAGGAAGACAGTAGCCATCCCTCCGTGACCCAGCTCGCGCTCGAACCTGTACCGGTCGGCCAACGCTGATTTCAGCGCGGCCAGCGGGTCACCGTGCTCTGCCAGCATCCGGTCCCCCCGTGCACTACCGGCCTAACATGGGTCAGCCCGTCTGGGAGCGCCAGAGAGCAATTGGCTCCGTCGGGGAGGTATCCTCCGCCAGCCAATTGGGTGCCCGTAAGTCAACGGAAAAGCCGCCCCCGGCGTATGGTTTGGTAGACGGACGCCAACTGCACGGGTCCGAATTGCATTCCCAGGCGGGCGATTGGCAGCATTCAGGCAGCAGCTGCAGAAACTTCCAGCCATGATCTCGGGGTACGCCCTGGCGGTCGCGGTGAGCGCGATCGCCCTTGCCGCCACCCTGGTACTGCGCCGCGATGGTCCGACCCCCAGCTTCCTCTTCTTCGTTCCCGCGGTAGCGATATCGGCGTGGTACGGCGGCACCGGCCCCAGCGCCCTGGCGACGCTCGTGTCGCTGCTGCTCATCGATCTCAATTTTCTGGCGCCGGGCGGCTCGCTGCGCATCGATCGCGTCGAGGCCCTCGAGATCATCGCCTTTCTCATCGTATCGGTCACCATCACGGCCACGATGCAGGCGCTTCATCGCGCGCTGGCCCTGGCGGAGTCGCGATCCCAGGAGCTGAGGCGGCTCAACGAAGAGGTGGGTCGCAGCTACGACGCGGAGCGCGAGCGGAGGCACGTCGCAGAGCTGGTGGCTCGAGCGCGCGAAGAAGTCCTGGGGGTGGTCGCTCACGATCTTCGCAACCCGCTCAACGTCATAGTCTCGAGTCTGGGTCTCCTCACCACCGACGAGATGCCCGCCGTGCGTCGAGCCGAGCTTCTCGAGGTGTCTCTGCGCGCGGCGCGACAGATGAACCGTCTGATCGGTGATCTGCTCGACACCGTCCGCCTGCACGCGGGCAAGCTGCCTCTGGACCTCGAGGACGTGCCGGTGGCGACGATCTTCAGACA
>DASXGU010000135.1:0-5965 GCA_036488915.1 Gemmatimonadaceae bacterium
GCCGGAACCGACGTCACGTCGCTCCTCGTCGGCGGGGGCTCGTTCCTGCCAACCGAAGAATCAAAGTGGACACTGGAAGGTGGCAATGAGACGGACTGGAACGCCCACGGCTCGACCCATCGTTTCAAGGGGCTTCTCTGGGGCCGGTTCGATGGGCTCAGGCAGCAGGGGTTTTCCAACGGACTGGGAACCTTCAGCTTCAATTCGATCGACGATCTCACAGCCGGTCGCGCCAGCAGCTTCTCGCGCACCCTGACCCAACCGCCGCGACAGGGAGGCGTCTGGAACGCGGCCGCCGCGCTCGCGCACACGTTTGCACCGTCGCGTTATTTCAACGTCATCTACGGCGCACGCCTCGAGGCGGATGGCTTCGGCGAGAAGCCCGCGAAAAACGCCGCGCTGGATGCGGCCCTCGGGGTTCAAAGTGGTGCCGCTCCCTCGCGTTTCCACGTAAGCCCGCGTGCAGGCTTCACTTTCACCTACAATCGTGACCGGGACAATGGATCCGGCATGATGGTGAATCGGACCGGTAGCTACTATAGGACCATGTCGGGTACGGTGCGCGGAGGCATCGGCGAGTTCCGCGACCTGCTGCGGCCCGACCTGCTCGCCGATGCGTCGGCCTCGACGGGACTAGTCGGCGCCAGCTCTTATTTGAATTGCGTCGGCGCTGCCGTGCCGACTCCGGACTGGTCGTTGTTCGCCAGCGATCCCTCGACGATTCCAACCCAATGTGTCGATGGCAGCGGCGTCCTCGGCGATCGATCACCTGCAGTGACGCTGATCGATCCGCGATATGACGTCCCCAGGAGCTGGCGCGCATCGCTGGATTGGACAACCAGCAGCCACAGCTGGCTGCTGCGGGCCGGGACGCTCGTTTCCTACGATCTCTCCCAGCCGGGAACGGTCGACGCAAACTTCAGCGGCATCACCAAGCTCAATCTGGCCGGGGAAGCGAACCGGCCAGTCTACGTATCCGAAGCGTCGATCGATCCCGCCAGCGGAGCTGTATCGGCGGTCGAATCGAGAAAGTCGGATCAGTACGGGCGGGTTGGAATGAGGGTCAGCGATCTGCGCGGCTACGGCGGTCAGCTCAACCTCGCGTTGTCGCCGGATGTGTTCCATTTCCGGAACGGAATATCGTTCTACGGCTCGCTCTCCTACACGCTGCAGTCGACGAAGCGCCAGTTCCGGGGCTTCGACGGCGCGGCGTTCGGTGACCCCCGCCTGATCGAGTGGGCCCCCGGCAACAACGACGCCCGTCAGGTGGTGGTGCTGAGCAGCGCGTTTTCCACCAGCAAGACCGGCACGGTGACGCTGTTCGCCCGGGCGCAGTCGGGGCTGCCGTTCACTCCGCTCGTGCAAGGCGATGTCAACGGCGATGGCCGCGCCGGCGATCGCGCTTTCATTCCGAATCCCGCTACCGAGACCGACGTCGCTTTGGCGTCGCAGCTTCAGAGTCTGATCGCCAACGGATCCCCGACGGCTCGGGGCTGTCTTCTGGCCAACCTCGGTCGCGTCGCGCCCCGCAATGGGTGTCGCGGACCCTGGACCGAGTCGGTCAACCTCCAATGGAGTCCCCCGACACCCAAACGATGGGGATACCGGGTCACGCCGAATGTGTATTTGGAGAACCTGTTGGCTGGAGTCGATCAGCTGGTGCACGGTAGCTCGCTGCGCGGCTGGGGCTCTCCCGCCAATCCGGATCCGGTCCTGCTTATTCCGCGCGGTTTCGACGCGATCAACGGCCGGTTCAACTACGATGTCAATCCGCGCTTCGCCGAGACGCGCCCGGCTGGAACGCTGCTCCGGAATCCATTCCGCATCGTGATCGACTTCTCGTTCAATCTCTCGACCGACTACCCGCTCCAACAGCTGCGTCGCGCCGTCGAGCCCGTAAAGAGTCCGACGGGTTGGCAGCGCCGCTCGCCAGACGAGATCGCCAAGGTCTACCTGCGCTTTACATCCAGCATCTACAAGGCGCTGATCGAAGAATCCGATTCACTCTTCCTCAGCAAGGCGCAGCTGGCCGCGCTGCAGGCGGCCGACTCCGTCTTCTCGTCACGTGTAATCGGGATTTACTTACCGCTTGGGGAATACCTGTCGCACGGACACGGCGACGCCGGCAAAGCGGAGCTAGACAGCGCCAAGGCAAGTCAGAAGCTTTACTGGAAGATTTTCTGGGAGCAGCCCGAGATCGCCGCGGCCATCGTCACTCCTTCACAGCGGGAGCTGATGCCCATTTTCAAGAATATGCTCGGCGTCCCCATGAAGGACCGCGAGCACAGTCAGTTTCAGTTCGGATTTCCGGTGACTGTCCCGGACAAGCCGAAGCCAGGCACGCCGTAATTTTCCCGGCGGTAGTCGCGCCAAACGACCAGGTGCCCCGATGGCGGGGCACTTTTCAGGCGAATCCGGGGTGCATTCGGGAAGGTGTTCGAGCCGGAAAGTGCACCACGATCGGCTCGAACCTCACCGGATTGCGCAGCCATTCCTCGGCGTCGCCGCGGCTCTGGAACGCTCGGATGGTGACTTTGCTCTGATCCGACATCGTCTCCAGCATTCGAGCTTTGCCGAAATCCGCGGCGTTGTGCGCGACGATGGCCCACGCATGCGGGCCAATCCGCTCCGCCAGCAGCTGAACGTAATAGATGGCATCGCGAATGTACTCGACGTCGGCCGTATTGGGCGTTCCAGGCGCGCGATCCCACAAGAAATTCATCCCCCGACTGAAGTCGGGATCCTTAACCACATCTTCAACGACTTCCCGCAGCTCTGACATCGTCGGGAAATCGTGCCAGCACAGGGACACGAACTTGCGCTCAGTGTCGATTCGGTAAACTGGAGTCATACCAGTCCGGGTGTGTTTGTACCGATATCAGGCAAGTTTTTCGCCACCCGAGTCAACAACAGATGTCGCAAACGCTTAGCCAACTGTCGTCAGACGGTCAATCCGCGCGGTTAACTGTGGTCGCCGTTTGAATCGAGGACTTGCCTGACCTTCCGGAGCAGCGCATCGGACGAAAAAGGCTTCTGCAGATAGTCGATTCCCGCCGACACCACACCGTGGCGGACCACCGCATCGTCGGTGTAGCCGGACATGTAGAGAATCTTGGCCCGCGGGCGGATCACCGCGAACCGCTCGGTCAGCTGGCGCCCGCTCATCTCGGGCATCACGACGTCGGTGATGAGCAGGTGAATGGTGTTGGATTTCTTGCGCGCAATCTCGAGTGCAGTCTTGCCGTTCGGAGCCTCGAGTACCGTGTAACCGGCGCGTTCCAGTATCTGCCTGGCGGTCGATCGCACCGCCGCGGAGTCTTCGGCCAGCACCACGATCTCGTTGCCCCGCGAGACCGCCGGCAACGCTTTCGGCTCCGCGACCGGGACCGCGCCCTCCTGCGCGAGCGGCAGATAGATCTTGAACGTGGTACCGCTCCCCGGCTCGCTGTAGACCCAGATGAAGCCGCCGGACTGTTTGACGGTGGCGTACACCATCGCCAGACCGAGCCCGGTGCCCTTTCCCACTTCCTTGGTCGTATAAAACGGCTCGAAGATCCGCGCCTGGGTGCTCTCGTCCATCCCCGTGCCGGTGTCGGCGACGGATACTACCGCGTAGCGCCCCGGCGCGACCGACCAGTGGCTCGTGGCGTAGCTCTGGTCGACGTCGCAGTTCTGGGTCTCGATCGTGAGCTTGCCGCCTTTCGGCATCGCGTCGCGCGCATTCACGCACAGATTCACGACCACCTGCTCCAGCTGAGACTTGTCGATCTTCACCACCGGGTCGTCGTCGGTCAGAACCGTCGTCAGCTCGATATCCTCGCCGATCAGCCGCCTGAGAATTCCCTCGGCGCTCGACACCACCGAGTTCACGTCGACAAGCCGGGGCTGAATCACTTCCTGCCTGCTGAACGAGAGCAGCTGGCGCGTGAGCGATGCCGCGGCGATGGCCGCGTCCCGAATCTGCTCCAGATCCTCGCGCTGCGCGCCCTGCGCCGATTCCTCGCCCAGCAGCAGATCGGTGCAGCTCATAATGACGGTGAGCAGATTGTTGAAGTCGTGGGCGACACCGCCCGCGAGCCTCCCAACCGCGTCCATCTTCTGAGCCTGGCGGAACTGGGCCTCGAGGGCGCGCTTCTCTGTCACATCTCGGAACGCGCTGATGCGCCCCGGGCGTCCCCCGATGTTGTGCGCCCTGGTCATCCCCTCCAGAATGATCTTGCGGCCGGTGCGATGCTTGCCGACGAACTCATAGAGTCCCTCCTGCTGCTTCGCCGACCTTTCGCGCATCGTCGCCACCGACTCTTCGGCCACGAAATCGCTGACGTGGCGCCCGATCACTTCCTCGACGGTGTATCCGAAAATCTCGGCGAAGCCGCGGTTGGCGTCGCGCACGATGTCGTCGACGACGATGTCGATGCCGTCGAACGAGGCCTCGGTGATTTTGCGGTAGCGCGTCTCACTCTCCTCGCTCGCCGCCAGCTGGCTCTGCAGACTCTGCTGCGCGACAGCCACTCTCAGCGCCATCGTCTCGAAGGCGCGACTCAGCTGACCGAGCTCGTCGCTGCGCCGCAGATCGACGTGGCGCGAGTAGTCGCCGAGCGTGATCGCCACCGCCGCCTCGCGCAGATCGCTCAGCGGCCGGGTGATGTTGCGGCTCAGACGCCACAACAGGAACGCGCTCAGGGCCAGCAGACCCAGGGTGAACAGTGTCGCGGTGCGCAGAAAGCCGTCGACGGGACCCATGACGTATGCGCGCGGAAGCTCGACGAGCAGGGTCCAGGGCGTGTGCGGAATCGGGTTCTCGATCGCGTACTTGGGGCCGCCTTCGGCGCCGGGCCTGTCGTACTGCAACACCTCGTGCGGCCGTCCCCGCGTCACCGGCGGCGCCGCTGCCTTGAGCCAGAAGTCCGACCAAAGATCGCCGCTGTTGTTGCCGACGAAGACTCCGGCGCCCGGCCCGATCAGGTCGGCGATCGCCTTGCCGCCATTCGGCGTTCCCGAGAGGTGTGCGCGCTCGACGAGGTAGCCGAGAGTCTTGCCGCGATCGATCACCGGCGCGCCCACGGCAAACACCGGCGTGTCGGCGACCAGATGGAGCGGCGCCGCTACTCCTGAATCGCGGCTGGCATCGATTGCCAGTATCGCCGTGCGGACCGTCGCCGGGATTGGATCACGCACCGGCTCGGTGGACATCACGATTTCGCCGCGCTCGTTCAGCAGCACCAGATCCACGACCTGGCTCGATAAGCCCTTGGTGGCTTTCAGGGTGCCGGCCGCCGTGGCGCGGGCCGACGGCGACGGGTTGAGGAGAAAAGCGCGAAGCTCGAACTTGTCTGCCTCGCGCCGCGCCGCGCCATTCATCCGATCCAAGCTCGTGGTGAGCATGTCGGTGATCTGCGTCGTCGCCTTGTCGAGCCGGTCTTCGGCCAACGAGATAGCCGAGCGGCGCACCTGGACGTAAGCGAAGACCATCGCCACGATGATGGCCGCGGCGAGCAGCGCCGTCATGGACAGCGGCAGCCGCAGCTGAATTGACTGCAGGCTGGCAACCCGCGGGCTCGCGTCCGGATCGATTTCCGGCTCGCGGCGCACGGTGCGGGGTGCGGCTGATGGTATGAGTGACTTGCTCAATGGCAATTGCGCACGGTTATATAGAACGGACGGACGATTGGGCGGGTGGCAACCGACCGTTACGTATGGTGTCGTTTTTCTATCACCTCACTGTCGATTTCATTTCAATTCACCTGTTTCACATAGGGAAAGTCCCCTTCTCGGAGCAGGTTTTTGCGAGCGATCGGCGCGCCCGAATAGAGCCCGTAGGCCCACCACAGAACACATGTTGGAGGCGGATCCGTCGGTACCGACGGATTTCTTTTTACGCCACCCCGGCCCGGTCGTCTTTTAGATGCGGTGGTAGGACTCTAAGGGAATCAGCAGGATCCGGCGTGGTCGCGCCTGGTCCTGC
>DASXGU010000186.1:0-30863 GCA_036488915.1 Gemmatimonadaceae bacterium
ACCCGGAAGCGCACCGGGAACGGAATAGAGGTAAAACGGTGCAGGGCGATGCTCGCGAGCTGCTGCCCCTCGGCCGTGCGGGTAGAAACGCTGTCGATTCCGATATCAAGGACGTCGTTGGTGTAGAAGAACCCTCGCCAGAACCATGACAGGTCTTCACCGGTCGAATTCTCGATGCTGCGGAAGAAATCTCCCGGCGTCGGATGCCTGTACGCCCACGACCTGATGTACTCCCGAAACGCGGTGTCGAACAAATCGCGTCCGATGACATGATTCCGCAGCGTCAGCAGGACCACCGCCGGTTTTCTGTAGCCGATCGCCGCCAGCCCGGCAGGATCGATGTTGTCCGGCGCGGTCATCAGCGGTGATTGGGTGCCTGCTGTCACCGCGTCGGCCCAATTGCGCAGGTACGCGGGATACGCATTTTGCCCCGGATACCTGGCTTCGGTGGCGAAGGCATTCAGGTAGGTATTGAATCCTTCGTCCATCCAGGCATACCGCCTTTCATTCGATCCAACGAGCATCGGGAACCACTCGTGGCCGTGCTCGTGGTTGACGGTACCGAATATCGAAGCGGGGTCGTCGTTGCCGTAGTGAACCATCACGAACATCGGATACTCCATGCCGCCCACCGGCCCGGCCACGCTCGTCGCCTGCGGCCACGGAAATGGAAAGAACAGCTGCGAGTACTGCCTGATGGTCCACTGCGTCATTTCCGCCGCGTGCTCCCACGCCTTGCCGGCTTTCGGAAACTCGTAGTAGGACTGCGTCAGAATTCCGTTCCAGCTCGTCGCGTCCCACCGGAAATCCGGAGCGCCGGCCCACGCTACATCGTGGACGTTGCGCGCCCGAAATCGCCAGGTGCGTGTGCCGCTTCTTCGCGTGTTCCTGGCAGTGGCCGCTTCGGCCTGCGTGATGATCTGCACCACGTCGCTGCTTCTCGCGGCGACCGCGAGTCTCCGGCGCTCTTCCGCCGTAAGCACTTCGTCCGGATTCTCGAGCACGCCGCTTCCGGCAATGATGTATCCCGCCGGCGCGGTCACCGAGTAGTCGAAGTCGCCATATTCGAGATAGAACTCCCCCTGGCCGAGGTAGGGATCGGCGTTCCAGCCGCGGACGTCGTCGTACACCGCCATGCGCGGGAACCACTGCGCGATTTCATACAGGGAGCTGTCGCGCCCCATCCGGTCAGACCCGTGCTCCGGCACCTTGAACGAATACGTGATCGAGATCGTCGTCTTGCCACCGCGGGGTACCAGCGGAGACGGCAGATCGAGCCGCATCATCGTGTCGTTGATTCGCGGCTGCACTGTAGTCCCATCGACGCGCACTTCGCTGAAGGCGTAGCCTCCCTCGAAGCCCCTCACACCCCATCTCGAGTCGGCAGGAAAGAGCGCCGATCCCTTGCTGCCGGTCTTGTAGAGATTCTGATCAGCCTGGAGCCAGACGAAGTGAAGCGTGTCGGGAGAGTTATTGGTGTATCGTATCTGAACCGAGCCGGAGATTTCGGTCGCGGTCGTGTCGAGGGTGGCCGCGATGGTGTAGTCGGCGCGCTGCTGCCAGTAATCCGGGCCTGGTTTGCCGCTGGCCGTTCGGTAGCTGTTGGGACCGGGCCAGTCGATGCGGTTCATAGTCGCGAATGGATCATCGCGTTGGGTCTCGAAGACCGCTGCCCCGGTGTCGGATGTCACCACGATTGGAGCGTCCAGTCGAACCGGCGCCAGTTGGACCGGACGCTGCTGGCTGCACGCGACCAGGGTCAGGAAAAGCAGGGTAGATGATTTCACTGCGAGCTCGTTTGGAGTCGGTGGTGCGTCTGATGGAAGCAACGTCGGGGCCAGTGCATGCCCCTGCACCTTGCGATACACCTGTGCTCCCGGTAGCCTCCGCGCATGGTTCCCGCGAGCGATGCGCAGGTTCTGGTAGATGGCCACGCCACGGCGGAGGGCACACAGCGCTACCGCAAACGGTTTTCGAGCCTGCAGCCGCCGCACTTCTATCGGCCGATTGCCGGCGACACCCTCGTCTCCGCGCTCGGCTTCGGCACCTACCTCGGCGAGTGCGACGATTCGGAAGACGCGCGTTACGTCACGACTATCGGCGCGGCGCTCGAGCGAGGGGTCAACCTGCTGGACACCGCGATCAACTATCGCTGTCAGCGCTCGGAGCGCGCGATCGGCAAGGCGCTGAGGAACTGTCTTGCCGCCGGCGCGGTCGAGCGCGACGAAATAGTGGTATGCACCAAGGGGGGATACATCCCCCTCGAGCTCACGCCGCCCGAATCGCGCGAAGGCTACAAGGCCTTTCTCGACAGCGAATATTTCGGCCCCGGCGTGATGGACGCCTCCGACGTCGTCGCCGGCGGTCACTGTCTCACGCCGCGATACATCGAGAATCAGATCGACCGCAGTCGTGCCAACATGGGATTGGCGACGATCGACGTGTACTATCTCCACAATCCGGAGCAGCAGCTCGATGCACTGGCCCGTCCCGATTTTTTCACGGTTCTGGGCGAGGCGTTCACCGAGCTCGAGCGCCAGGTACGACGCGGGGCGATATGCTCTTACGGATGCGCCACCTGGAACGGGTTCAGGGCGGCGCCTGGATCGAAGAACCATCTCAGTATCGAGGAGCTGGTTGGCCTGGCCGGGGAAGTCGGCGGCGGCGATCACCACTTTCGCGTGGTGCAGCTGCCCATCAGCCTGGCCATGGCGGAGGCGGTGCGGCTCCCGACCCAGTGCGTAGGAAATGAAAAAATGCCGCTGCTCGATGCGGCACGGGAGCTCGGGGTTTCGGTCGTCGGCAGCGCCACTCTGATGCAGTCGCAGCTCACAAGATCACTTCCCGACCAGGTGCGGTCGGCGTTTCCCGGATTCAGAACCGATGCTCGGCGCGCAATTGCGTTCTCCCAGTCGCTCCCGATGGCTTCGGCCCTGGTAGGAATGAAATCGGTATCGCACCTCGAGGAGAACCTGGCGCAGAAAGCTGGAACGTGATGGAGATCGGTCGAGCTGAGCGGCCTCCACACCATCGGCCGGAAGGCGGCTTCAGAAACCCGTGGCCGAGGATCGAGCAGCACGGATTTCGCGACTTTCTCAGGTGGGTGATAGATAGGCGGCGGAATCCCCGCCCCGCTGATCGCCACCCTCCGGAATTTCAGCGAGTGCCGCCTGCCTTCGTCGTACCGCGGGCCACCCCAGAGGAGCTAACCGTCACCTGGGTCGGCCATACCACTTTTCTGATTCAGATGGGCGGCTTGAACATTCTTACCGATCCGGTCTGGAGTGAGAGAGCGTCTCCGGTTCAGTTCGCGGGTCCAAAGCGGCTGGTGGCGGCCGCGGTCGATTTCGACAGCCTCCCGCCCATCGATGTCGTCATACTTTCCCACGACCACTACGACCACCTCGATTCGGGGACGATATCACGTCTCGTTTCACGATATCCGGCGGCACTCTGGTTCTGTCCCCTGGGAGTGGGCGCCTTCCTTCGCCGGCACGGGGCCAGAGAGATCACCGAATGCGACTGGTGGCAGGAAGCGGCCGCGGGAACGCTGCATCTTACCTGCGTTCCGGCGCAGCATTTCTCCGGCAGAACACTTGGCCGGCGAGACAGAACGCTGTGGTGCGGCTGGACCCTTCAGTCGATAAACCGCCGCTTGTTTTTCGGCGGCGATACCGCGCTCCATCCGGAATTCGGAACCATTGGAGCCCGGTGTGGCCCGTTCGATCTGGCAATTCTCCCGATCGGAGCGTACGAGCCGCGCTGGTTCATGGGCTCCGTTCACATGAATCCCGAAGATTGCATGAAGGCGGTCAACGACCTGAACGCGGTTCAGCGCGGCAAGCGCGTTACGCTGGTGGCGGCCCATTGGGGCACGTTCAAGCTGACCGACGAGCCGATGGACGAGCCACCGGTCCGCATGCGCGCAGCCTGGGAGGCTAACAACCTGGAGACAACGAATCTCTGGATCATGCGTCACGGAGAAACGCGCACACTCGGCTAGTTGAGAGATGCTGCGCGCCGAGCAGGTGTAGCTCTCGCCGTCGTGTTGTGCGCGAATCTTGCTATCGGTTGTACGAACCCTTGTAACATGGAGCATTCCCATGGCTGCAGCCAAGAAATCCAGTCGGTCAAGAGGTGGTAGAAAGCGCGCCGGATCCTCCGGACGCAGTCGCGGTGGTGCCAGAAAACGGTCGAGCAGCAAAAGCTCGGGCGGGTCGCGCAGGTCCTCGCGCGGCGCCAGCAGCCGAAAGTCGTCGTCCCGGCGCAAGAGCAGCGGTGCGCGCAAGTCATCGCGCAAGTCGAGCAGCCGCTCATCGTCCGGGCGGAAAAGTGGCGGACGCAAGTCCGGCGCACGCAAGAGCAGCGGGCGTAAGAGTGGCCGCCGGCGCTCGCAGTCGCCGGTAGCTCGTGTGAAACGCGTCGCCACCGGCGTCGTTCAGCAAGCCGCGGGTCTCGGTGAGCGCGCGGTTGATTCCGTCACTGAGTTCGTCCAGGATCGCTTCTAGCAGCCCGCTGTTCGACAGCCGCCTGCTTAACTGCCGGCGGCTGTTGCGTTGCGGTCCGCGTGCGTGGTCAGCCAGCTGGATACCTCGCTGAAAACGCGCTCGCGTCCGTAGTCGACCGTTATGATGTGACCAGCGCCCTCTGTCAGCACCAGCCGTTTTTCGACGGAGCCCAGCCGCTGCAGAGCAGATTCCGCAACGCTGGTCGACACGCGCGGATCTTCGCGCGACTGGATGATCAGGGTCGGCGCCGTGACTGTTGGCAGCGCGCGGCGGGCGCGCCGCACCACTTTCCAAAGCTCTGAAAGCGCGCGGCCGGTCACGGCTCCGTAGGCAAGATTCTTCTCTCGCTCGATGTGGTCGTGGATCGAGCGCGGGTTTCGGGCGTTGATCTCTCCCACGGCCCGGCCCCAGAACAGATGCGTCGCCGCGGCGACCCTGATCGGCAGCGGCATCCCCAGGTAGGGCGCGATCAGAGCGACGGCGGGGATGTCGTTCTCCGCCGCCAGTATTACGGCGAGCGCGCCGCCCATCGATAGTCCCACGATGCTGACTCTGCCGCTCCGGCGCTGCATCGACGCCAGCGACCGGCCGGCTGCATCGATCCATCCACTCGCTGACGAGCGGCTGAATTCGCGAAGGGAGCGACCGTGTCCGGGCAGCAGCGGCGCCAGAACGCTGTACCCGGACTTGTGAAGTCTCGCGGCGAGCAGCGAGAGTGTTTGCGGCGTATCCCCAAAACCATGCAGGAGGAGAACTCCCGGCGAGCCCTCCTCCTGCAGGTCGATCGTTTCCGCGCCTTTGATGATCGCGGTGTCAGCTTCTCGCTGATCAGCCATCCGGTGCGTTAGGTCGTAAGCTCGCGTGCAACGTGAAGGTCCGACTCGCGGTCACCGTTATCAGCGATCGTAGCCGTCAGCGAGCCAGGCTCGATCAGGAATGTCATTCCCTTTCGCTCGGCGATTCCAGCAGATACGAGCCTGCTCAGCGCGAGCGCGATCGATTCACGGGTCGCGCCGACCATCTCGCAGAGAAGCCGGTGATGGCTGTTCTCCAGCTTGAGCCGCCCATCGGTGGTCGTGAAGCTGCGATCGCCGCTGAGGTGTGTCAGGGTGGATATCAGGCGCTGATCCACATTGAGTGCCGCGAGCTCGTGAAGCTTCTCCAGCAGGTAGGCGCGCTCGGACATTATTTGCGAGAGAAGCGGAATCGTCTGCGCCGGATGCTCTCTGACCAGAGCGCGAAATTGCTGCCCGCTGAGGAACATCGTCGTCGTTTCCTCGGACGCGCTCGCATCGGTCACGTAATGACTGCCGGGAGACAATCCTTCGCTGCCGAAAGTCTGCCCCGAGGTCGCGATCACCGGCACGAATCCGCGTCCGACTTTGATCTTGTTGCGGAGGACTACGTGTCCCTCTAGCACGATGAAGACGCCATCGGCGGGTGAGCCGCGCTGATAGAGCTGAAATCCCTGCGGCCAGCTCGCCTTCGCGCCATACGCGCCGACTGGCGCCAGTTCTTCCGAAGTGAGTCGTGACCGACGAACTCCCACTTGCCCGTTTCTCATCCTAGCTCTCAACTCCTGCTTGCACGATGACGTCAATCGCAATGTCCGGGCCTAATACGGCGAGAGCGAGTTCAGCGCTACGGATTGCCGGCGAGCAAGGCGGTCGCCGCTTGCAGCGAGCGAGTCGCGGCATCGAAGCGCTGACCGAGATCGTACAATTCCCTTCCCGTCAGCGCCTCGTCTCCCACTCTGATCGCTTCGTTTACCGACGGAAGCACCATCGTCGAGTAGCCGTTATTCTCGTCCGAGGCAAAGATGATGTTTCTGAACCAGGGCCGCGTCACCAGACCCCGCGGTCTTGTAAGCTGGCGTTCAACTTCGAGCAGTCTGGCGTTCACCTGCTTCAGCCTGGATGGCTGCTGCTGAGCGGTAAGCGCGCGATCGCGAGCTGCGTTGAACGCGAGCGCCGCCGTTTCCATCCTTCCGATTGCGGACATGAGATCTGCACCAGTCACCGACCAGTGTTTTTCAGCCAGCGACTGATTCACCTGGACACCGAATCGCTTCATCGTGCGCGCAAACTCGACATAGTCGTAGGGCAGGATGTCGGCATTGGCGAGCCTTAGCAGCATAGTGGCGCCGATCTTCGCCGTCGCCGCGTGCACTTCGAAGGTCGGATCGCCGAACTTCGACATCCAATGGTACGAATCGTACGCTGAGTGATAGACACCTTGCGGACCGCCGAACCCCCAGTCGGCGATGGGTACGCCGAGATGGTTGTAGAACCCGGCGAAATCGGACCCGCCGCCGGGATCTCCCATCTGCGGCTCCAGAGAATCCGCGGTGACGTTGGCGCGTTTCCGCCAGACGTCGTAAACGCTTCCCTGGTGACTTGGATCCGGAACTCGCTTCGCTACATCCCGCAGCAGCGAGCGCAGTGAAGGCGATCCGCCCCCGCCAAAGTTCGGCCCCTGCGCGACGTCGTCCTGATTGAGATAGGCGACCGCGTGGCTGCTGAGAGCAAGCGAGTCCTGCTCGACGAATTCAGTCGAGCCGAGCAAGCCCCACTCTTCGGCGTCCCAGGTGGCGAATACGATGGTGCGCTTCGGGCGCTTGCCCGCCTTGACCATGTCCGCGACTGCGTGCGCAGCTTCGAGGACGCTCACCGTCCCGCTGACATTGTCGGCCGCGCCTGGTCCCCACGCATCGCGATGTCCGCCAATCATCACCACCTCGTCGGGGAACTCGCTGCCGCGTATCGTTCCGAATGTGTCCCAGATGTCCTTGTAGGGATGCGTCGCCACGTCTGTGGCGACGGCGATTCGCGCCGCGACGGGTCCGGGCCCGACGTGATAGCGGAACGGCAGGCCGCCCTGCCATGGCTGTGGAATCGAGTGCCCGCTCAGGTCTTGCAGCAGCTGCCCGGCGTTCCCGTACGATATCGGAATCACTGGAATGTGCGGCACGTCCATTTGCGACACCGGAATTCGCTTCGCTCCAGCAACGCTGGGATAGCCCGGCGTGCTCGGGTCTCCATCCGGATTCATCACGCTGCCGCGCTGGATCCCGTTGGCGGGGCGCATCGGACCGACCGGATAAACGTCACCGCGAGCGAAGCCATCGTCGGCGGGATCGCTGTAGATCAACAGGCCGACGGCGCCGTGCTTCTCCGCCTCCCGCTCCTTGATGCCGCGGTACGACCTGCCGTAACGGGCAATGGCGATCTTGCCCTTCACCGATACGCCCATAGAGTCGAGCTGCGCGTAGTCCTCGATCAATCCGTAATTCACATAAACGACTTCGCCGCTCACATCGCCCGCGGCGCCGTATCCGTTGAAGGCCAGCACCTGATCGAACGTGTGGGAAGTCGTGTCTTCGGCTATCGGTCCCTCCTGCAGATTCAGCTCGATCGGATTTGGCGAGATCCTCCAAGCCCGCGTGCTGGTGGGGTGCGGCATCCAGACGCTGTAGGTCCGCACTTCCGTCTCCAGCCCCCATGATTTCATCTGGTCGATGACGTAGTCGCGGGTGCGGGCCTGCGCCGGAGTCCCCGCCATGTGCGGCTGCAGGGACAGGAATCTAGAATGAGCGGACGCGCTCGCCGGGGATGGCGTCGCTATCACATCGGCTTCGACCGCGCGCTCGATCTCCGACGATTGCGGAGAATATCCGGGAAGCGTCTGAGCACGCAGCGATCCAGGGAGCAGGCAGATGGCCAGAAGCAGCAATTGGTTTTTCATGCGCGGTTTTTTTGGGGCGGAGGTAGAACGAGAATCTATTCGTCGAGCTGCTCCAACGCGGCGACGATGGCATCGCGCAGCCTGACCTCACCGTCGAGCCCAGCCGGGATGCCGCCCGCCAGCGACTGAAACTTGGAGAGCATCTCCGTCTCGACGAATTTGTCGATGTCCCGGACGCCCAGCGCCTCGAGCGAGCGCACCGCCAGGCGCCGCAGCAGCGCCAGCGTCGAGCCGTCGAGCGCTTTCAACGATTGCGGGTCGAGAGCATCCGATTGCCTGGCGGGGTCACGTTTCCGGCGCGGCGCATCGAGCAGCTCTGAGATTTTTGCGGGCTTGACGACGAACGACCCTGGAGAATGCTCGCGCCATTCGGCGACGACGCCTTTTCTCCGCAAGACCGCCAGCAGAGACAGGATCGCACCGCGCACTTCCGAAACGCCGCCGGGACTCCGATTTCCTCGCCCGGTGATGAGCAGCACTTCACCGGCTCGGCCGATCTGCCGCTCGCGAAGCCAGGCTTCCGCCCGGTGCCGCGCGTCCGCGACGCTCGGCAGCGATTCCCGAAGATTCAGGATGTTCCGCGGACCGAATTCGGCCTCATCGAGAGCTTTCCAGACCGGCTCGAGGCGGCCTTTACCTGATCGCATCCGTCAGAACGTGTCCGTCGATCCTTTCTGATGGCGTTACTCCGACTATCGCCGCCAGCGTCGGCGCCATATCGACCACTCTGGCGAACTCGGAATAATGTCCCGGCCTTATCGAGGCTCCGTAGAAGATGATCGGCACGTGCGCGTCGGAGTCGTTCGGACTCCCGTGCTGGGCGAGGTCTGACGACGCCCAATAGTTGTAGGGCGCGAGACTTACCACCAGCGCTGCCTTGCTCTCATCGTCGAACATGTGCAGCCAGCGACGCGCGATTCGATCGTTGACGGTATCCGCGCTGGCCAAATCGCGAATCCTGTCGGCCCGGGCAACTCCCCGCACATTCAGGAAATCTGCGCGCACTCCGGCCAGCAGCGAATCACGATTCACCCTGGTTTTACCGACGGCCGCCTGATCCAGCTCCAATACGCCGCTGTCGAACTGAAAACCGTTCCCCTGATAGACGCCCTGCACCAGCCTGAGGCCCGTGCCCGGAACTCCTGCCTTAGCCAGAGTGTTGCTCAATCGCTCCAGGGCCGGCCGCACATCGACCCGAATGGCGCCGGCGTTGGGATCGTGCGCGTGGATCTCCGGATACGGCGTCAGTCCGTGGTCGGCGGTGAGGGCGATGACGACGTCCGCCGAGTCGCGCATCCTGAACAGCGAATCGAGGAAGGCGCCGATGTAGCGATCCAGCCGCAGAATCTGGTCGTGCATCTCCCGCGAGTCGGGTCCATAGCGGTGACCGATCGCGTCCGTCGTGGAAAGCGAGATTGCCAGCACATCGGTCTCCGGACCGGTGCCCAGCTGCAGCGCGTTGGCGCCGGCGAGAGCGAACTGCAGGGTGACTTCGTCCATCCACGGAAAGTCGCCGAGCGCGCGCGCTGCGGTGTCGGGCGAGGCCGACTCGCGATGCGGGAACATGAACCCGACTCCATGGGATTCGAGCGGAACGCTGTCGGGCTCCGGGTAGGCGCTGTCGGGAAGCAGCAGATCCCACGAATGCGCCGCGAAGCTGGCGGGGAGTTTTCGCGCGTTGAAATTCCTCACCCAGTCGGGAAGCGTCGACGTGTAATAAGTGCTGGTGGTGAAATTGCCGTTCGATGCGTACCAGAAAATCGGGCGCTTCGACTTCCCGATTGGCAGAATCGCCGCGCGATCCTTCCTCGACACCGAGAGTACCCGCGTGCGGGGATCTTTGGCGGCCAGCCAGTCGATGAGAGTGGTGCCGCGGAACCTCGATGGCGAAGCACCGATACCCCGGGCATCGACGAGACTTACCGTCGTGTCATTCACGCCCTGGAGGTTGGTGGCGATTCCAGTGTGAACCGGAAATCTTCCCGACATCGTCGCGGAATGCCCCGGCGCGGTTTCCGTAATCGCGTGGTCCTGAAAACCGTTGGTGAAAAAGGCGCCGCCCCTGTACAAACGCCCCAGGCCCCCGGTCAGTTGGCTCTCGAACCGCGAAAGGTAATCCGGCCTCATGGCGTCGATCGTGAAGAAGACGACCAGCTTTGGCCTCGGAGCGGCTTGCGAGTGCGCCATGACCGGCGCCGCCAGCAGGAGCGCCACGCAGGCAATGATGCTTGGCTTCATCGAGTCGTTGTGGGGTTTGAGTTACTTGCACTCCGCCGGAGCGCCGGCGGGCAGGCCGAATGCGGTTGTAACGGCGATTCTCCATCCGTCGGGGGTCTTGACGAATATTCGCTCCGACACGCCGCTCGACGTCGTGTCGTTCTGCGTGACGGTGTAGCAATAGGTGCCATAGACGACTCCAGGACGGAGAGGCAGCACGCGCAGGTTTCGGGCGATGAGCGTGTCGGGCCAGGTCGAGTCCCGACGCGCGCTCCAGTTTTCGTAGCCGAGCTGCAGACCGCCTGGTCCGTTTCGACCCAGTGCGGAGCTCTGAAGATAAGTGGCGAGATATCTGCCGCGGTCACGTTTGTGTATCGCGTCTATGTTCTCTTCAAAGAGCCGACGCGCCTCGATCGTGTCCGATGCGGTCGGAGCCGCGAGGATGGCGCCGGTGCCACTGCCGCCATGCGCCGGCGTACATCCGGCCGCCGCACACATCGCGACGAGGCACGCCAGCGATAGTCTCGTCGGTGTCATGGATTCGGGAAGGTTCCCGAAATCTTAACCCGGACCGCGGCCGGCGGCGATCCGGGTTAACGCTACTCGCTCAGAATTTTGTCGAGAATGCGAATTCCGCGCGTGAGATCTTCGCGACTCGTGATCAAGGGGGGAAGAAGCCGCACGGTGTGGTCGCCAGCCGTCAGCGCCAGCAAACCCTCCTCCCAGCCGCGTTTCACGACTTCGTTCGCTGACTCCACCACGTCGATTCCCCAGATGAAGCCGGTCCCGCGAATCGCTCTGACTTTCCCCGAGCGGCGCCCGACCTCCTGGAGCTGTTCGCCGAGCCATGCTCCGTTTCTCCGCACCGACTCGAGCAGCACCGGATCCGCCAGTCGATCCACCACGTGGTTTGCCACGGCGGCAACCAGAGGCCCGCCGCCGAAAGTAGTACCGTGATCCCCTGGCTGAATGGTCGCGCCGATCTCTTCGCTGACCAGCACCGCACCCATCGGCAGCCCTCCCGCGAGCGGCTTGGCGAGAGTCAGCATGTCGGGCACGACGCCGAAGTTTTCGTAGGCGAAGAGGTGTCCCGTTCTTCCGAGGCCGCACTGGATCTCGTCGAAGATGAGCGCGATCTCGCGTTGCGACGTCAGCACCCGCAGCCGACGCAGGAAGTCGGGGTCGAGCACCCGCACTCCGCCTTCTCCCTGGATGGGCTCGACGATCAAAGCCGCCACGGTCTCAGCGTCGAGGGCCGTATCCAGCTCGGTAATGTCACGTTCGCAAATGGAGACTGCCCCGGCCAGGGGCCTGAACGGCGCCCGATAGGACGGGCGATCCGTCGCCGCCAGAGACGCGAATAGTCTGCCGTGAAAGCTTCCGCGCAACGCGACGATCTCGACCTTGGCGTCGGTGCCAATGTGCCGCGCCCATCTCCGCGCAAATTTGAAGGCTCCCTCGTTCGCCTCCGCGCCGGAGTTGCAAAAGAAGACCTTCGATGCGAACGAGCGCTCGACCAGCTTTTCGGCCAACCGTTCGCCAGGCGAAGTCCGGTAAAGATTCGAGGTGTGGATGAGACCGGTTCCGAGCGCGTCGGTAATCGCACGCGCGATGCCCGCGTCGCCGTATCCGAGCGCATTCACCGCGATCCCGCTGGAGAAATCCAGATAGCGCTTGCCCTGGGAATCGACGAGCTCGACGCCCTCACCGCGCACGAATTCCATCGGCGCGCGCTTGTAGGTCGGCAGCAGCGACGTGTCGGCCGGCGGCGCCGCAACGGCGAGTTCATCTTCCACTGGCATCGTGATGGTGCTCATATGGCAACGCTCTGTGATTGTGTGATGAATGTTCCGCGACCGGGCTCGGCGAGCGCCTCGATGTCGCTGACCCTTACGCGCGTAACTCCGGCCAGTAGCGCCGACTCTGCCGATTCCAGCTTCGCGGCCATGCCGCGGTTTGCGACGCCACTCTGTATCAGCTCGCGGGCGGCGTCGCAGCTCAGGCCGCAGATGACATCCCCTTTCTCGTCGAGCACTCCCTCGACGTCCGCGATCAACAGCAGCTCATCGGCGCCTATCGCGGCCGCGATCGCCGCCGCCGCGTCGTCGCCGTTCACGTTGAGCGCGCCGCCGGTTTCGCCCTCGGCGTTGCATCCCACTGGGGAAATCACCGGCAGATACCCGCTCGTCGTAAGGGTTCGCAGAAGATCGACGTTGATGCCGATGGGTCGACCGGCAAAACCCAGCGACGTCATGTCGATGACCTCCGCCCTGATCAGCTCGCCGTCCTCGCCCGACAGTCCCACAGCCGGGATACCCGCCCGGACGAGATTGCTGACGAGACGCTTGTTGACGATCCCCGAGAGCACCATGCGCAGCAGCTCCAGATCGTCGCGACTCGTGACCCGGCGCCCGCCGACGAACGCTGCTTCCCTGCCCAGGGCGCGCTGCATCGCCGACACTTCGTCGCCCCCGCCGTGCACCAGGCACAAGGCGCCGGGCGATTCATTCCACGCCTGGCGCAGAACATCGGCGAGCCGCGGATCAGACTGCGCCCGGCCACCTACCTTGACGACGCGCATCACGCGGGCAGCCCCAGCTGTTCGCCGAGACCAAGCAGGACGTTCGCATTCTGCAGCGCCTGCCCGGCAGCGCCTTTCACGAGATTGTCGATCGCCGAAATGATGACGAGCGTGGGCTGCCGCATGTTGGCGGCCTTCGACACGCTGATTCTGACGACGTTTCTCCGCACCACATCGCGCAGCGATGGCGGTTGATCCGCGATCTCGATGAAGGGCTCGCCCTGGTATGCATCGCGCCATAGCGACAGCGGGTCGTCGACGTGCTCTTTCACCGGCACCGTTATGGTAGCGAGTATTCCCCGCGCCACCGGCAACAGGTGGGGCGTAAAGAGAATGTCGATCTCCCTTCCACCCAGCTCACTGGCTACCGCCTTCATCTCGGCGATGTGGCGGTGCTCGTTGCCCACGGCATAGGCGCGGAAATCCTCCGCCACTTCGGCGAACAGGAGATCCGGGCGCACCGAATATCCGGCTCCGGTCACGCCGCTCGCTGCGGAGATGTTCACGGTGGCGCCGGGAAGCGCCATGCCTTCTTTTAGAAGCGGCGCAATCGCCAGCAGCGCCGCGGTCGGATAGCAACCCGGGTTGGCCACGATGGCGGCGCCGGGGATCCGGGCGCGCATCAGCTCCGTCAGACCGTAGGGAGCGTCGGCGCCGCCCTCTGGTACGCTGGCTCCGGGTCTGAAGTCCGAGGAGAGGTCGACCACCCGAGCGCCGCTGGCTCGCGAGTTGGCGACCCACTTTGCCGATGCACCGTGCGGCAGCGCCGTAAAGACGATCTCGGCGCGCCCCAAAGGCGCGTCCTCGGTGGCTACGTAAGTCACCTCGGTCGCCCCAATCCGCACGCGCTGGCCGCGCTGCTCGTTGGCAGACGCGAACGCCAGCTCGAGCGAGGGATGGCGACCGATGAGGCCGCACAGCTCCCGACCGGCATAACCGCTGGCGCCGAGGACTCCTACCGGAACTTTATGCATAAGGAATGCATAACATTACACTGACGGCCAGTCAATGATCCGGGCCGCCGCTCGCGCAACGCGCCCGGCCGTGCTAAACTCCGCCCGTGGCCAATAAACGCGAACGACACGACACCATCCTCGAGATAGTAGGCTCGCGCGTCGTCAGCAGCCAGGAAGACCTGCGCAAGCTCCTCCTCCAGCGTGGCTGGGACGTAACCCAGGCGACCCTTTCCCGGGACCTTCGCGAGCTCCGACTGGCCCGAATGCCGACGCCCGAGGGCGCGCGCTACGCCGTCACCGATGGCAGCATAGAGGAAAGCCGAGCGGCTCTGGATACCCTTCTGCCCCAGCTGTTTCTGCGGATCGATGGCGTCAGCGAGATGCTCGTCCTCCGAACGGTGCCGGGCGGAGCCCAGCCCATCGCCGCGGCCCTTGACGGAGAGGGATGGTCGGACATTCTGGGCACGGTGGGCGGCGACGACACCATTCTCATCATTTGCCGCTCGGTGGCCGCCCGTGAGCGGGTCCTCAGGCGGCTGCGGGCCCTGGCCGGGGAGCCCTAGCGAGTATTGACGGGGTCCGGCAGAACGATTAAATATTCAGTTATTCTGAATACTTATTGAGGCAACCGTGATCCGTACAATTGCCCTTGCCTACTCCGGCGGGCTCGATACTTCTATAATCGTCCCCTGGCTCAAGGAACGTTACGATGCGCGGGTGATCTGCATCGCCGCGGATATTGGACAGGGCAACGAGCTGGAGGGCGTCCGGGCGAAAGCGATCGCATCGGGTGCCGACGAGTGCTACGTCGAAGATTTGCGCCAGGAATTCGTGGAAAAGTTCGTGTGGCCCACCCTCCGCGCTGGCGCTGTCTACGGTCGCAAGTATCTCCTCGGCACCTCGATGGGACGTCCGCTCATCGCCAGGCGGCAAGTCGAGATCGCGCGACAGGTGGGCGCCGACGCTCTGGCGCACGGGTGCACGGGCAAGGGTAACGATCAGGTCCGGTTCGAGCTCACTTACGCCGCGTTCGCGCCGGACCTGCCGGTGATCGCGCCGTGGCGCGAATGGGACATCCGGAGCCGCGAGGACGCGATCGCCTACGCCGAATCGCACAACGTCCCGGTGACGGCAACCCGCGACAAGATCTACTCGCGCGACCGCAACATCTGGCACATCTCGCACGAGGGCGGCGTGCTCGAGCAGCCCGCGTCTGCACCCCCTTCCGACCTGTTCATGCTGACGACTTCGCCGGAGGACGCTCCTGACAAATCCGAGGAAGTCGTCATCGGCTTCGTCAACGGCACACCCGTTTCGGTCAACGGTGAGGAGCTCGACGCAGTCGAGCTCCTCACCGCGCTCAACAGAATTGGCGGCCGCCACGGTGTCGGCCGAATCGATCTCGTCGAGGATCGACTGGTGGGGATGAAGTCGCGCGGTGTCTATGAAACCCCGGGCGGCACCCTGCTCTACTCGGCCCATAGCGAGCTCGAGCAACTCGTGCTCGACCGCCGCACCCTCGCCGCCAAGGACTTCATCGCTCCGCGCTACGCGGATCTCGTCTACGAAGGACGTTGGTGGACCACCGAGCGGGAAGCTTACGACGCTTTCGTGAACGTCACCCAGGAGCGCGTAACCGGCTCGGTGACGCTCCGACTCTTCAAGGGTACGGCGTCGGTCGTCGGTCGCGAGAGCGAATTCGCCCTTTACGACGAGCGCTTCGTTACGTTCGGCGAGGACGACGTCTACGAGCAGAGCGACGCCGCCGGCTTCATTCGTCTGTACGGGCTCTCCGCCCGCGTCCGCGCCATCCGCGATCAGGAGCTGGCCGCCACCCGCCACGAGACCGAGGCAAAGGCCAACGCAACGGAGCCCGCGGCGCTGGCAATCGCCTGATCTGGGGGCCGAATGTCCGACCATACGTCGCATAAGCTCTGGGGCGGGCGCTTCTCTACCCCGACAGCGGCCGCGCTGGAAGCCCTCAATCGCTCGATAAGTACTGACTTCCGGCTCTGGCCGTTCGATATCAATCTATCTCAGGCGTGGGCCGTGGCGTTGTGGGGTGCCGGTGTTCTCACCCTGGAGGAAAGCAGGCAGATCGAGCGTGGTCTTTCCGCGGTAGCCGAGAAGCTGGCGGCTGGCGCACAGCCGATCGCATCCGACGAGGACGTCCATACGCTCATCGATCGGTTGTTGCACGAAGAAGTCGGCGACGTCGCGTCCAAGCTCCATACCGGACGCAGCCGCAACGATCAGGTCGCGACCGCTACCCGATTGTGGTCGATGGATGCCTGCACGAAGCTGGACGCGGCAATGCGTGGCTTGCAGCAGGTAATGCTCGACCACGCCGGGGCGCTGGAGGATGCGCTGATGCCGGCGTACACCCACATGCAGCGCGCCCAGCCGGTTTCAGCGGCGCACTGGATGTTGTCGCACTTCTGGCCGCTCGAGCGGGATCGCGCGCGAGTCGCATCAGCCTCGCGTGCGGCGGCGGTTCTACCGCTCGGCTCCGGCGCGATCGCCGGCTGTGCTTTCCCGATTTCGCGGGTTCTCCTGCAGGGCAGTCTGGGCTTCAGCTCCATCTCGAGCAACAGCATCGACGCCGTCGGCGATCGTGATTTCATTGCCGAGATGCTTTTCGCGGTGGCAATGACGGCAACTCATGTGTCGCGGCTGGCCGAGGATCTCATCATCTACGGCTCCAGCGAGTTCGGATTCGTGCAGTTCGGTGACGGGTTCACCACCGGCTCCAGCATGATGCCGCAGAAGAGAAATCCGGACGCGCTCGAGCTCGCGCGCGGTTCGGGTGCGCGCGCGATCGGCGATCTCGCCACGCTGCTCGCGACTCTCAAGGGTTTGCCGAGCGGCTACAACAAGGATTTGCAGGACGACAAGCGCGTGCTGTTCGATGCGGTGGATACGGTGCTGCTCGTTCTGCCCGCAGTCGCCGGGGCACTCCAGGAAACTCGGTTCAACATCAAGAGGATGCGCGCCGCGGTCTCCAGCAGCATGATGGCGACCGATCTGGCCGACTATCTGGTGGAGAAGGGAGCGAGCTTTCGCGAAGCCCATGCTGCGATCGGCTCGCTCATTCGTAAAAGTGAAAGTGAAGGCTGCGAGCTCGATGCACTTCCTCTCTCTTCTTTCAGAGCCGCGCACTCGCTCTTTGGCGACGACGCCCTCGATTGGCTGGAGCCGACGCGGTCCGTCGGGCGACGCGACGTTCCCGGCGGGACGGGACCAGCGGCGGTGGCGGCGCAGCTCAGGGCGGCACGCGAAGCTCTATGGCCAGCCACGGAAACAGCGCGGGGCAACGAGCTGGTTCTTCGCGCCATTTAGAGACCGCTGTTCACGCACAGAAAAAAAAGGGGCGCGTAATCGCGCCCCTTTTTTCAGTATCGCTAAAAAAGCAAACCGAGGGTGATTGGTACGAAGTGATATACGCCGCCATTGGCGGTAGTTCTGGAGATGCTGTTGTACCTCGCCTCCAGGAAGATCGCCACCGGGCCCGAACCGAACGTTGCGCCCAGTCCTCCGTCGAATCCGAGATTGTTTTGAGATTTTGCGCCGGCTGCGTCCAGCTTCGCGTTGTAGAGTCCGGCACCGGCAAGCATGTACGCTTTGGAATTGCTGCCTGGAAATGCGAATACGAGATTGGCCACCGCTCCCGCCACCCGCATGTCGACATTGGGGACGGCGGCGCCACCTGACTGAGGTGAGCTCAAGTCGCTTCTTCGAGGAAGATTGTTGTAGAACGCGTCAAAGCGGACTCCGACCGGCAGATCCGACACTCCGATAGCGAGGACGGCGAGCGCGCTGGCGCCCGCCTTTTTTGTGTCGCTCAGCTTGCCGACGGGAACAGCAACACCGCCGGCCACGCCGAGTGCGTAGCTTTTTTGCGCCAGGGCAATGGTGCTGGCTCCCGTGAGGAGACAAGCCGCGCCGATGAAGGTCCGCCACATTTGGGTCATGTGCTGTGCTTTGGTTAACAGAGTTAGAGTGGTGCGGCCGGCAATATAGCTGGCTCTATTGCGTATTCTAGCTCAGAATGACTTGCACTAAATATCCTTTGTCAGTAGGATATTTATGTGGCTAGAGCGTATACCATTGCTACTGCTGCGCTTGCGCTCAGTCGAGATGCGAAATGGCTGGACAATACCCTCTCCCATTTCAAGGTGCCCGGCGTCCAGCAAAAGACCCAAGGTGTGGCTCGTCGCCTCTCAGTTGATTCGGTGGTCGTGCTCGCAGTCACCATAATCGTCGGCGACGAATTGGGCGCTCCCGTCGCGCGTGCCCTCGAAATATCCCAGCGCCTCATCGCCACAGGTGGTCGTTACTCCGCGGACACCGGACTCTCCCTCGAGCTGGATCTTTCCTCGTTGCGCGCGCAGGTCCTCGAGAACCTCGAGCAAGCCGTGGAGATCGCGCCGGTCCCCCGCCGAGGCCGGCCACCCAAAAGCACAACGGGGCGCCTCGACTGAGACGCCCCGCCAGATTGTGCCAGTGAAGCCTAACGTTGTTACGAAGTCTTCGTCACGTTCTCGGCAGCCGGACCTTTCTGACCTTCGACAATGTCGAACTCCACCGCGTCGCCTTCGGCGAGGGACTTGAATCCCGAGCCGGAAATCGCGCTGTAGTGAACGAAGCAATCCTTCTGCCCGTTGTCAGGTGTGATGAAGCCAAAGCCCTTCGCGTCGTTGAACCACTTCACTTTGCCGGTCGTACGCATTCCCTACTCCTGGAAAATTGTGTCTTGGGGAGCGAACACGCCCGACCCTCGACAATCTGATACGCGGGTCCCACAAACCCCGCACCTGGATGAGCCCCGAAGCACGATTTCACCATGCCCCTGGCCCGACTTGGCAGAAAAAATAGCAAGGACCGGCTGAGCCGACAATAGACAGATTCAGGGCCCCGTCCGATGCACCCCGGTGATGAAATACTGGGTTTCCCCAAAGCATGAGGTCGGCACCCCGCGATGCTGCTCATAGGCGAGGGACACCTGTTTTCCGGCATTCTGCTCGATCACCTGCGCAATCGAGTCGCTGCGTACCGTAAAGCTGAAAATCTGTGGCATCGTCCCGGGCAGATTGGCCATCGCCAGCTCACCCTCCCAGGTTTTACAAAGCCATCCCTTCTTCGAAATCTTCTGTACGTATCCCGCGCGCTCTCCTCGAGCGTACGTCCAGCCAAGCGACACCCAGATCCAAAGCGCTATGACGACGATGGGGATCAGCACGATCGTCGAGAGTACGATCAGCACCTTGCTGTGTTTTTTCCTTGCTGGAACCGGCGCTGCCGGTGCAGCGGGCGGTTCCGGGGTATCAGCCATCTGAGCTCCGCAAAACGTGAAGGTAAGTGTCGCTCCTTCTCTGCACCCGCTGGGCCAGGGAATTAGCTTTCAAATCCAACACATGCAAGCGCCGTTGCCAAACATCACTCGTCGAAAAACCTCGACCACCTTCGTTGGCGGTGTACCTATCGGATCCGCGCATCCGATTGTGGTGCAGTCCATGACGAACACCGACACAGCCGACGCTGTGGGGACCGCGCTCCAGGTCGCCGAGCTGGCGAGGGCAGGGAGCCGACTGGTCAGGGTGACGGTCAACAACGAGGAAGCGGCTCGCGCTGTTCCGGAAATCGCCAGCCGCCTGGCCGACATGGGCGTAGACGCACCGATCATCGGTGACTTTCACTACAACGGCCACCTGCTACTGGCGAAATACCCGGCCACCGCGCGCGCGCTGGCGAAATACAGAATCAATCCTGGCAACGTCGGAGGAAAGCGCCGTGACGAGAATTTCCGCACCATCGTCCGGATCGCGCTGGACAACGACAAGCCCGTGCGAATTGGCGTCAACTGGGGGTCGCTCGATCAGGATCTGCTGACGACTCTGATGGATGCCAACGCCGGCGCACCCGATCCACTCCCGGCCAAGGAAGTCTACATCGAGGCGATGCTACAGAGCGCGCTTCGCTCGGCGGCGACCGCCGAGGAGGTCGGACTCGGCCACGATCACATTATCATCTCCGCCAAGGTGTCCGGCGTTCAGGATCTCCTCGCCGTGTATCGGGAGCTCGGTAAACGCTGCGATTATCCGCTTCACCTCGGCCTCACGGAGGCCGGGCTCGGCTCCAAGGGAATCGTCGCCAGCACGGCAGCGCTCTCGATTCTTCTCGCCGAAGGCATTGGAGACACCATCCGTGTCTCGCTCACACCGCGTCCCGGCGGAGACAGGACCGAGGAAGTACGCATTGCCCAGCAGATTCTTCAGTCGCTCGAGCTCCAGAACTTCAATCCGCAGGTGACGGCTTGTCCGGGCTGTGGTAGAACGACGTCGACGTTCTTCCAGCACATGGCGGAAGACATCCAGACCTACCTGCGGGAGCAAATGCCGGTGTGGCGGGTCCGTTATCCGGGGGTCGTCGACATGAAAGTCGCCGTCATGGGATGCGTGGTAAACGGGCCGGGGGAGTCGAAGCACGCCAATATCGGGATTTCGCTGCCGGGTACTTTCGAGGATCCCAAAGCGCCCGTGTACGTCGATGGCAGCTTGCTGCTCACGCTCAAGGGCGACACCATCGTTCCAGAATTCCTGAAGATTCTCGACGACTACGTGGAGCGCCGGTACGGAGCGGGCACCACTGTGGGCGTGAAGTAGAGCTACTTCGACAACTCTGTAAGCTCCCTCGACACGTCGTCGAGCTCGCCCATTATGGGTGCGTCGAACCCTACTTCCCGAAGCCTCTCATAGACCTGCCGATACCACCCGGCGGTCGATGTCTTACCGCCTCCGAAGCGGCCCCAAATCGTTTCCGGATCGACCGTCCGGCGCAGATCGGATATTATCGACGACGCATTATGGATCTTGTCGGCGGCGCAGACCCATCGCGCTTCCTCCGATGCGCCCGACAATCTCCGCAGATAGTCTTCCTTCCTCTCGTCAGACGAAAGCTCGACTCCATCGTCATCGTGCCGGCGGTAGGTGACGGCGAGAACCGTATCCAGGACCCGCTCACCGAACTTGTCCCCGATGCGCTGCTCGAGCATGTCGCGCGTGTAGCCGTCGCGAACACAGTCCTCTATCACGTCGTGCAGAATGCCGGCGACCACCGTCTCGTTGTCACGCCCGTAGCGCGTGAGGATCACCGCGACGTTTGCCGGATGCGTGAGGTAGGGAAGCTTGGTTCCCTTTCTGACCTGGCGGTCATGGTGCTTCGCCGCGAAGGCGAACGCATGGTTGATGACGTCCGAATAGCCCCTGACTGTCATTGAGTCATCGTGGCAAACCAGGATACGAGCCCTTCGAGGCCCTGTTGATCCGCGGGCCCGAAGGCATCGAGCCGGTCGGAATCTATGTCGAAGACCCCGACCAGATCACCCCGAGCGTTGAGCACCGGGACTACTATCTCGGAGCGCGACCGTGCATCGCAGGTGATGTGGCCGGGAAATTTTTCTACATCCGGTACGATCACTGTCTGCCGCTGCGCCGCCGCCTTTCCGCACACACCCTGGCCAAAGGCGATCTCCAGGCACCCCAGGCTCCCCTGGTAGGGCCCGACTCGCAGCAACACGCCCGGCTCGACGGTGCGATAGAAGCCGGTCCAGAGGTGTCCGAACGCGTGATGCACCAGAGTCGCCAACGTCGCCATCGCTGTGATTTCGTCGTCGATTCCGTCGAGGATGGCCTCGCTGTGCTCCTTCAGCTCGGCGTAAGCGCGCGCCTTCGGAACATTTCTCAGATCGGGTATCGTCTCGGCCATTTAACAATCAGGGCGCTGTCACTAGCTCCGGCTGGAAAGCTCCGGACTGCCGAGTGGCGCCGAGCATCTCCTCCCGCGTCTCGAGCTGCGGCATCTCGGCGTCCCAGAGTACGAGCCCGTGTATGCTCATATCAGCGCCCCGCAGACCTTCGACCGCTCCTTTGAGTCCGCCGACCGTGGTGTGTGCTACCCTGGCGCACAGAATGACATCGGGTGCCGGAATGATGCTGCTCGCGCTGCGCTGAACGTAGCTGGTCGGAGCCGCGATGATGATAAAGTCGTAGCGTCGCTGCATCCTGGCGAGCTCTTTCCGGACTTCCTCGACGACGTTCGCCTCCGGCATCCCTGCCCGGCGCGTCCCGCTGGGAAGCACATCGAGCGGCCGGTCGCGGCCGATGGTCGTCGGCACGATCGCTTCCGGCCAGGTGGCCGAACCGGTGATGATTCCCGAGAGCCCCGGGTCAGGGCGAATTCGCAGCACGCTGGCGACGCTGCAGGTCGTGGGGTCCACATCGACCAGTAGGGTGCTTCGCGCCTCGTAGGCCGCTGATGCGGCGAGATTTGCAGCGACGGTGGCGACGATGCCGGGATCGTCTCCCGTGATCGTGACGATCGGGACGCTCGCTTCGACCGATGCGATGTGGAGATACAAGGTCCGGTAGCTCTCCGAGACGACATCGATCAGCGGCGGTGCCTCGACGTCGGCCTGGCGCCGACTTCTCTCGACCACCACTTCAGGCGGCCTTATCACGGTCAGCACCCGGGCGCCGCTTATCTGCTCGGCCTCCCGAGGGTCGGCGATATGTGGACGCTTGAGCTCGGTTCCGAACGACGCCGCAAATCCGACCGCCAGCGCGAGCACCGCCGCTGCCGCCAGCATCGCCCATGGAGGTGCACCGACATTCGCGAGCTCGCGGGCTCGCGCAGTTTCCTTATCGATGCGCGTGTTCTTCTGATTGATCTGGTCCAGCTGTCTGGTCGCCGTCGTCGCCGCCTGCTGAGCGGTCGCACGCTGAGCCAGCAGCTTGGTCGTGTCGACGGTTATGACGGGCTTCACCACCGGCACCGGCGTGGGACGAATCAGCGCGAGCTTTCCGCGGACCTCGCCGCGCTTCGCATCGGCAATTCCCTGGATTTGTCGGCCAATCGCCGCCGCCCTCGACGTCAGTGACAGATAGACGGGATCGACCCCGCCGACCGCGCCGAAGGCATTTCGATCGCGCTCTATGTCCGCCAGCGAATCGAGGAGGACGCGTACGCGCGGATCGGCGGCCACGCTGGGCGATGCCGCCAACGCCCGGTACGAGGTGGGCAGGGGAGCGTTCTCGGCGCGATCGATGAGTCGGTTGAGCGTTGCGAGCTCGGCACTCAGGGAGTCGCGCTGGGCGCGCACCGCCGGCGGAAACGTGTCGATAACCGCGGCCGGCACCGGCATCAGCGCGCGCCGCGTCGCGTTCAGAACGGAGTCGATCGTATTCAGCTGGGCGATGCTACGGTCGCGAGAAGCTATGGTAGGGGCGGGGTCGGTCCTCGACTCGATCTTCGACGCGACTTCCAGAGCTCGGCGGGAAGCATTTCGCGGCACGAGGACGAAAGCAATCAGCGCACCGACGAAAACCACACCGCCAACGATTCCAAAAACCAGTACCCGTCGAAGCGCGTTTCTCGCGCGAGCTGCCATCCAAAGATAGGCAGAGCCACCGCTCATCCTTGCAATGCTATGAACGTTCATCTGGTCAGTGATTCACAGAGTCTGGGACACGTGCGAGGCGGTCGTGGCGAAGCGAGCTCGCCCAACGGGCTCGGCAACTGGTTCGCCCGTTGCTCCAATCTAAGCTCCGGCGGGCTGGGCGGGGACGCGAAAAACACCCGTAGGTGCAAAAAAGGCGGAGCCATTGCTCCGCCTTTTCCGATTGGCTACGCCTGTGCTACTGAACGGTTATCGTGCCCTTCATGCCGAGGGCGAGGTGCGGGGTGCAGTGGAATGGGTACTGGCCCGGCTTGATCTTGGCGAAAGATACGGTCACCGACTCTCCAGGGTTCATCTTCATGTTGCTCGAGAGCTCGCCCATCTTGTCAGATCCCATGTTGGCATCCAACTGACCTTTGACGTCGGCCGGAATCGTTGCCGGATCGAACGAGACGTTGTGCGGGCCGCCGCTCACGACGACGAACTTGACGCCGTCGCCCTCCTTCAGCGTCACACTCGATGGCTCGAACCTGTAGCCTTTGGCGTCGCCTACCATGTTGACCGTCTTGGTCGTTCCGGTGATGGGCGCCATCGCGGCTGCTCCGCCGGCTGCAGTACCCGTTGTGCTTGACGCTGCACTGGCAGTGGTCGTCGTGGTCGTCGCGCTTGTATCAACAGCAACGTGCGTTGTGTCGCCAGGCTTGTTCTCGCCACCCGCGCAGGCGCCGAGCACAATTACTCCAACCGCAACCGCAAATCCTTGGAACCGCATCTTTTAAGGCCTCCAGAGCCGTACTGTAGTGCACTTTCGAGAGTAGAATATACCGCAGACCTTGTGAATTTATTCACAAGCTGCTCGACACGCAAATCGATCAACGTGAAATCAAAACTGCGCCTTTGGCTGTCATGATCCGTGCCTCGATGTCACGGCGGTCAGGATGATCGCAATTCCCGCGCTCGACCTGCGTGGCGGAGCATGCGTTCAGCTCGCCGGGGGTTCCTACGACCAGGAGGTCATTCGCATTCCTGACCCCGTAGGTGTCGCCATCGCCTGGAGGCAATATGGATTCCGCCACCTTCACGTCGTCGATCTGGACGCTGTCGCCGGCCGCACCCCCAACACCACCGACCTACAGGCAGTGCTCGGTGCCACCGACGTGGAGATTCAGGTCGGCGGCGGGATAAGGAGCAGGGAACTGATTCAACAATCTCTGAGCGACGGCGCTCAGCGCGTCGTGATCGGCACCCGGGCGCTCGAGGATCCCGACTGGCTCGCCGACATGGCTAGTCTTTTCCCGGGCTCTATCGTCGTCGCCGCCGACGTCCGGGGTCGCCAGGTCCTTTCCCACGGCTGGACCCGCACTCAACCGAGGCTCGTTCTGGACCTGATCGAGGACCTGAATGGGCTTCCCCTTGCCGGCGTGCTGGTAACCGCCGTGCATCGAGAGGAGGCGATGAGGGGAACCGACCTTCCGTTGATGGAAGACGTCGCCGAGGCCGCCGAGTTTCCAGTCTTCGCATCCGGCGGACTCGGAAGCGTCAACGATCTACGAGCGCTGGCCGACCGCGGCGTCACTGCCGCGGTAGTCGGCATTGCGCTCTACACCGGCGCTATGGACCCGTGGGCAGTCGCTGAAGAGTTTGCCGAGTGAGATTCGGCAGTCGTTGTTCGCTAGAACAGAGCGATGGTGCGCGGATCCAGCTTTGATGGATCGCCGACGTAGGCGAAGCGAAATCCTTTCATGTAGCGTCGCGCCACGCGCTGCACGGCCTCGGGTGTAACGCTCTTCAGCTCGTCGACGAAGCGGTCGGCCTCCCGGTAATCTCCTTCGTAGAGCTGGGACCGCGCCAGAAAATCCGCCTGCGCGGCGTTGGTCTCATTGTCGAGGAAATACTCGGTGATGAACTGCTCCTCGAGCTGCTTGAGGCCCACGGGATCGAGCATGCCCTGCTGCAGATCCACCACCGCTGCGCGCATCAGCTTGAGGGTAGTGTCCGGCGAAACGGTAGTTACATAGAGACCGCCTGCCGTTGCCGCGCGATCGACAAACGGCGCGTGCACGTCGTAGGTGAGGTTCTGTCTGGTTCTGATCTCGGCGAACATGCGTCCGGTCAGCACCGACGTCGCCACTCGCAAGGCCTGGTAGTCCGCGCCATTCGCCAGCGGGCCACTGTAGTAGCCCAGTATGTAGTTGGTTGGAAGCTGCCTGCGCTCGATCACCACCGCTGTTGGCGCGTCGGGGATGCGTGGCGGCTCCGTCCAGCGATAGCTCCCACGCGGCAGCTTGCCAAGAGTGCGCGTCACGAGCTGCTCGATGTGCGCCCGATCGACATTTCCAACCACCACCAGCAGCATCCGCGAAGTAACGAATTGAGATTGCTGATAATCGCGCAGCGATGCGGAGTCGATGGCGGGAATCGATTTCTCATTGCCGACCACCGACACCGAGTACGGGTGGCCGGCGAAGGTGATGCTGTCGGCGAGGTAGTCGGCCAGCGCATCGGGATCGTCCCGGCGCTGTCTGATGCCGGACAGGTATTGTGCCTTCACCAGAGCGACGTCGCTCGAGTTGAGGGTCGGCCGCATCACCCGGTCGGCGAAGATCGCCCACGTCGAATCGAACACCTCGGTGCTCGATCGAATTCCGAACATCGTCCAGTCGGCGCTCGGCGCCACCACGATCTCGCTGCCGAGGAGGGCCATCGCACGTCGAATGGCATTCCGCGGGTAGCCGGCGGTGCCGCGCTCCGAGACGTCCAGAAGAATGGGCTCGATGCCGGCGTTGGCGTCCGTCACCTGCCGCGCTCCGCCGAGCAGATAGAGGTTCGCGGCAACCACGTTGTTGGCGTTGTTCTGGCGCAGGATGACGTGCACTCCGGCCACGTCGAAGCTCGTGGTTGCCGAAGCCATCGCCATCGCGACCGAGAGCAGCATGCTGGTCAGCATCAGCGGGTCCCCGCGGTCACGAGGTCGTCGGGAGTCAGCTTGAGAGATTGCCTCGCGTCAGGCGCTATGAGAACCCCCGCGATGTGCGGCTTGCCGAGGATGTAGCGGCGCGCATAAGCCTGCAGGTCACTGATTTTCTCTTGTGCCATGTAGTCCACGTATCCCATATAGTACTCGAGGCTGGCGACGCTCCACCAGAATCCGAGTGTGTGTGCAAATCCGGAGGCTCGCTCGCGATCGAACGCCGAGGTCACCGCGCGATGCGCCTTTACTGCCTCGAGCTCCTCGGAGCTGAAATAGCCCGGCGAGTCGAACTTGGCGATCTCGCCGTAGAGCGCGGTCAGGGCGGCCCGGAGCTGTTCGGGCGACGTCTGGCCGCTGATAGTGATCGGGCCGGTGTGATTCAGGGTGTAGTAGTTGACTCCCACCGCCTGCCAGAGCCCGCTGTCGACGAGGCGTTGCTGGAACTGCGACTGCGGATCGTTCAGCACGTCGGAGAAAACGTCGGCGGCGTAAGTCGACTTGGGATCCTGGCCAACGCTCGGGCCTTGCCACTGGACCTGGACAGTCACCGCGCCGACTGGGGCTTCGACGATGACTCCTTCGTTTTTCTGCACGGGCGGTATAGCAGGGATCGGATCGGCTACGAAGGGATCCGCCCCGCGGCTCCAATTTCCGAGCTCACGCTCGGCAAGCGCGAATACGGATGCCGGGTTTACATCACCCGCGACTATGAGCACAGAATTGTTCGGCACATAGTACTTGTTCTGAATGGTGCGCATTTTCTCGGGCGTCGTCGTGAGGACGATCTGACGATCGCCGATCACGTCCTTCCTGCTGAAGTTGCCCGGGTAGAGCTTTGCATCCATCTGGCGCGACAGGGCAAAGAAGGGGCTCGATTCGTTGCGGTCGTATTCACCGATGACGACCTGTCGCTCGCGCTCGAGCTCGTCCTGCCTGAATAGCGGACCGCGGAGCGCGCTGGCCAGCAGCCCCACCGCGTCTCCGAGCTTTTCGGCCGGAACGGTCATGTAGTAGTTGACTCTCTCTTCCTGGGTAGTGCCGTTGAACACGGCGCCCAGATCCGACGCCTTGTCCCAGAACTGATTGGGCTCCGGATAGGTCGAGTTCGCCCGGAAGAACATGTGCTCGTACATGTGCGCGAGGCCTTCGTACTCCGGGCTTTGAGTGAACGAGCCGTTTTTCACATCGATCTCGACGGTCGCCAGCGGGACGCCGTGGTTCTCGACGACGATGACCTCGAGGCCGTTGGGCAGAACTTTGCGTTGAATGATCTTCTCCAGCTCCGCCCTTTGGCCTCGCGCCTGCACGGGAGCAAGCACGGCCAGCAGCGCAAGAGTAGCGCAGCAACGCAGGAAACCTTTTCTTTCGGACATGTCAGGTTCTGTGAAAGCCCGGTCGGACTTGTACGGGCAATTATCAAAACGTGTGGACGCGAAGAGGCTCAAGGAAAATGAGCCTCTCGCTCAATACACCACATTCAGGATCGGTGGTCCAGCCGATCTCTTTTACGATGCAACATCGGCCGACGATCTGGCAGGGGCTGTCACCGCCGCCAGAGAGATCGGCATTGATTACTTCGTTCTCGGACTCGGAGCCAACATCCTCGTCGGTGACAAAGGCTTTCGAGGACTGGTCGTCCGCAACACCTCGAGCCACCTGAAGTTTCTGGACAACGGCCGACTCTGGGTCGAGAGCGGCGCGGTGATGGCGAAGCTCATTCCCCAGGCCGTCGAGCGCGGACTCTCGGGACTCGAGCACTACGTCGGCATACCCAGCACCGTCGGCGGAGCGGTTTGGCAGAACCTGCATTTTCTGTCTCCGGCACCCGCTCGCGAGCGCACGATGTTCATTGCCGAAGTGTTCGAGACTGCCGAGCTGCTCACGCATGATGGCAAGCGGCGAACCGTCGATCGTGAATACATGCAATTCGGATACGACACCAGCACTCTGCACAAACAGCGGGACGTCGCCCTGGCCGTGACGTTCAGCCTCGAGCCGGCGGATACCGCCGACATGCACCGCATCATGCAGGAGAATCTGAGCTGGCGCGGAGGCAAGCATCCGTGGCTGGAATACCACCCCAGCGCCGGGTCGATCTTCAAGAAGATCGAAGGCGTCGGAGCAGGACGTCTGATCGATCAGGTTGGATTGAAAGGCTTCCGACACGGTGACGCCCAGATCTCGCACATCCACGCGAACATCATGGTGAACCTCGGCAGAGCCACGGCCCGGGATGTCCGCGAGCTCATCACCATCGCGCAGACCAAGGTGCAGGATCAGTTCGGCCAGCATCTCGAGCCCGAGATCGGATTCATCGGTGAGTTCTAGACGGCTCAGGTAGCCGAGATCCTTTCCGCCCGCTCGGTGGCAGCCGTCCACGCTTCGATCGCGATGTCGAGGGAACGACGGGTTTCGTCCAGCTGCTTGCCCGCGACAAGGGCCTTCTCCGTCCCCTCCCGCGTGGTGTAGAGCTCGGGATCCTCGAGCATCCTGGTGAGGCCGACGATCTTCTGCTCAAGATCGTTCACTTCCTTTTCGGCTTCCTCGACCCGCCGGCGGAGGTCGCGGAGATCGGTACGGCTGCTGGCGGTCTCCACTTCCCGGCGCCGCGTCGATTTCCTCTCCTTCACTCGACGCAGTGATTCCTGCTCGGCGGCGGCGACCGATGCGGCGTGCTCGCGCTCCCGGCTTTGCTCTTCCCATTCCGCGAACGATCCGGGAAAGTCGGTGATGTGTCGATCGTGAAGAACCCAGACACGCGTCGTGAGCGCTTCGAGCATCGCGCGGTCGTGGCTGACGAGCAGGATCGTGCCCTCGTATTGCTCGAGCGCATCCTCCAGAGTCTCGACCGACTCGATGTCCAGGTGATTGGTCGGCTCGTCGAGCAGGAGGAAGTTCGCCCGCCCCAGCACCATCATCGCCAGTGCAACACGCGCGCGCTCGCCGCCGGAAAGCGTGTCGGCCCGCCGCTGTGCCTCGTCGCCGCTGAAGCCGAACTTGGCGAGATGACCCTGCACCTGTCTGCGCTCCCAGCGGGGTCTCAGGTCACTGATCACTTCGTACAGAGTGCGATCGAGGGGCACCTGGGCCATATCCTGACGGTAGTAGCTGGACTGGACAGACCCACCCATCCTCAGCTCGCCCTCGGACACGTCGCGATCACCTGCCAGCGCGCGAAGGAATGTGGACTTTCCGCTGCCGTTCGGACCGATGAATCCCACGACGTCCCCGCGCCTGATCGTCGCCGAGAAGCTCGAGATCAGCGTACGTCCCTCCACCTTCAGGGTGACGTGATCAGCCACCGCGACCTGGTCGCCGCCCCGCTCTGAAAGCTCGAGTCGCACCCCGAGAGCGCTGCCCTCCTCGGCAGTCGGACCGCTCAATCTCGGCAAGCGCTCCAGGCGCTTGCGCCGTCCCTTCGCCTGCTTTGTGTTCTGGCCGGCGATGTTGCGCCTGATGTAGTCCTCTTCGCTCGATATGACCTTTCGCTGTTTGTCATACGCGCGCTGTTGGCTCAGTCGCCGCTCTTCACGCTGAACGATGAATGACTCGTAGCTTCCGTTATAGGCGACGGCGCTGCCTCCCTCGAGATGCAGCACGTGATCTACGACGTTGGCCAGAAAAGAGCGATCGTGGCTTATGAGCAGAACGGTTCTGTCGGTTTCGCGAAGATATTCCTCGAGCCAGCGGGTGGTGTCGAGGTCCAGGTGATTGGTCGGCTCGTCGAGAAGCAGCACATCGGCGCCGCTCACCAGCTGGCGCGCCAGCCCCAGCCTGCCTCGCTCGCCACCACTCAGCTGCTCCAGCGGTTGCGTGCGAGCCTTCTCCGGATCGAATCCGAGGCCCTGCAAGACGGCATCGACGCGCGGCGCGAAAGTGTAGCCTCCTTCGCGGTCGAACCGCTCGAGGTCGCGATCGTATCGCGCCAGCATCTGCGGCGTCGCGGATTCACCGGCCTGAGCGAGCGCGTCGGCTTGTTGCGCCAGCGAACGCTCCAGCGCCAGCAGCTCCGCGAATTCCCCTGCGCCCGCCTCCCAGACTGTAACTGCTCCGGCAAAATCACGATGCTGCTCCAGCAGGGCGAACTTGAGACCTGGTTGCCGGGTGACGGCGCCTTCGTTCGGCTGCCGGTCGCCCGTAATGAGGCGGAACAACGTGGTCTTCCCGCTCCCGTTGCGACCGAGAACTCCCCACCGCTCGCCCTTTCCAACCGTGAAGGTTATCCCCTCGAATATCCTCGACGCGCCGAACTCAACACCGACATTCGAGACGGCGATCTGGGTCAAGAACGCAGCACGCTCGAGCACGCGGAGAGACAGCGCTCGATCGTTTCCAGATTGTGGTCGCCCATATGGCCGATGCGGAATGTCGCGCTTTTCATTTTTCCGTAGCCGTTCCCGACGGTTACTCCCTTCTTCGCCACGGCCCCGGT
>DASXGU010000216.1:0-8827 GCA_036488915.1 Gemmatimonadaceae bacterium
GTTGACGCATACGTCACGGCGACTCTCGAAGCAGAGGCGGGTCACGTGCATGGTCTCGTCTACGTCAGCTGCAATCCGGCCACACTCGCTCGTGATCTCGCGCGTCTTCCGAGCTATCGAATCGAATCGCTGCGCGCGTTCGACATGTTTCCGCAGACCGCGCACGTCGAAACAGTGTGCGAGCTCCGTCCGGCTGGTGAGTCCGCATGAAGTACGTCGTGCAACTGAACGACGAGCGCCACATCGTTTCGATCGAGCCGGGCGGTGTGCAATACGAAGGCGAGCCGATGGCGCGCGGCGAGCTCTCCGACATCGAGGGGAGTCCGGTGCGAATGGTAAAGCTCGGCACGCACGTTTATCGCGTGGTGGCGGAGAAGAGACAGGGCCGCGGGATGTACACGCTCTGGGTAGACGGCTATCGGTTCGAGGTCGAAGCTCTCGACGAGCGCACGCGGGCCATCCGCGACCTCTCCGCGGCAAATGCCGCACCGACTGGTCCGGCTCCGATCATCGCGCCCATGCCCGGCCTGATCGTGCGCGTCAACGTGAGTGTTGGTGACCGCGTCGAAGCGGGGCAGGGGATCATCGTGATGGAAGCGATGAAGATGGAGAACGAGCTCCGCGCCACTGCGGGCGGCACCGTCAGGAGCGTCAACGTGACCAGCGGGACCGCGGTTGAGAAGGGCGCTCTACTGGTAGAGCTCGATTAGCAGCCGCGCGGGCGCGTTCCTGCTCAGCTTGCGGCGGGCTTGGATGAGGCGAGGCCGAATGGATTTGTAATGCTGGTGTAAGGAAGCCGGCGTAAGGTGTGTGCGATGCAGCCGAATCATTGCACGCTGCATCATTATCGCTCACCTACAGGGAGAGGGAGGCACCAGTGATAGTGACCCGGAAATTGATGCTAAGCGCGGCCGTCGGTTTGGTTACGCTGGTCTCGGCGGCGTCGCTCAGCGCGCAAGCGGCGGCAACGATCTGCAAAGACGGAACGACTTCAGCATCCTCGGGCAAGGGAGCATGCTCCGGACACGGCGGGGTAGACAAGAAGGCCGTCTCGCATCAAAAGAAGACCGTAAAGAGCGAGACGAAGGCTGCGAAAGCGGTCACAAAGACAACGGCTGGAACTCAGGTCACGACGCTCTGCGCTGATGGCACAACCTCTAACTCCACAGGCCGCGGCACATGCTCCGGGCATGGCGGAGCGAAGGGCGCCGAGGCGACATCAAAGACAACCGGCGCAGCGGTTCCCGCCGCAGGTACCGCAGCCGCGCCACGCGCGTCCGCTGCCACTCCGCGAGCATCCGCCAGGGCCACAACGCGTGCCAGCTCGAAGTCGGCAGTCGTCGGTTCGGGCGCAGCGGATGACAACAACCCCGCTGGAGCGATTGCGAAGTGTAAAGACGGACTTTACTCCCACGCCAAAAACAGGCGCGGCGCGTGCGGTCACCATGGCGGCGTAGCGAGCTGGCTGTAGTGCTCGAATTCCAAGCGGGATGAAATCGTTCCGCGTTTCGTCCTTTCGTCAGCTCCAGAATCATCAGAATTGTCTCTGAAAAAAGTGAAGGGCCGGTCTTCCGGCCCTTTCTCTTTTTCCGGGGCGCGCGCGGTTGACACGACTATCGGTCGCCGATAGCTTAAAAGGCTGTCGCAAAACCACTTAGTCGCAATTCACCGCTTGGAACCCTACTCAACCGAAAAGGGGGCCGGCACTTACATACCGTTCTGCTTCACATGAAGACCTACTCCGCGACCCCGCGGGATATCGAGCACCAGTGGTACATCGTCGACGCCGAAGGCCAGGTCCTCGGCCGTCTGGCGACCGAGGTCGCGAAGATCATTCGTGGCAAGCACAAGCCGATGTTCACGCCCCATATGGATACGGGCGATAACGTCATCGTCATCAACGCTGCCAAGGTCCGCGTTACCGGCAAGAAGGCGGAGCAGAAGCGGTACTTCAGACACACCGGGTACATGGGACACGAGCGGTTCACACCGTTCGAGATGATGCTCGCCAAGCACCCGGAGCGCGTGATCGAGAAGGCGGTCTACGGCATGCTGCCCAAGACGGCCCTCGGACGCGGGAAGCTTCGCAACAAGCTCCGCGTGTTCGCCGATGCGAAGCACACGCACGCTGCGCAGCAGCCGAAAGTGCTCGACCTCAACAAGAAGAGTGAGAAGTAATGCCTGACACAATGCACACGATCGGGCGGCGCAAAGAAGCCGTCTGCCGACTCTACATCAAGCCTGGCTCCGGCAAGTGGTCGGTGAATGGACGCACCCTCGGAGATTATTTCCCGCGGCCTGCGCACGTCTCAGCGATCCAGCAGCCGTTCACGATCACCGATACGCTCGGCCGTTACGATGTGAAGGCGAAGGTTGAAGGTGGCGGGCTGACCGGTCAGGCAGGCGCGCTTCGTCTCGCCGTCGCCCGTGCGCTCGTCAGGCTCGATGAATCGCACCGCCGGAAGCTGCGCGATCTCGCGCTGCTGACCCGCGATGCAAGAGCGGTCGAGCGCAAGAAGCCGGGCCGTCCGAAAGCACGTAAGAAGTTCCAGTTCTCGAAGCGTTAACCCCGAAGGAATCACTACTTAATGGCTCAGCCAAACCTGGAGCAGCTGCTCGAAGCCGGTGTCCATTTCGGACACCAGACCCGTCGTTGGAACCCGAAGATGCGTCGTTTCATTTTCGCGGAGCGCAACGGCATCCACATCATCGACCTGCAGAAGACGCTGCGGCAGCTGGAGCTGGCGCAGAAGCTCGCGAGAGAAGTGATTCTTCGCGGCGACAACGTCCTCTTCGTCTGCACCAAGCGACAGCTCGTCAACATCGTGAAGAGCGAGGCCGAGCGCTGCGGGGCGATGTACGTGACCGAGAGATGGCTGGGCGGACTGCTCACCAACTTCCAGACGGTGAAGAAGCAGGTCCGTCGGCTCAAGGAGTTGGAGGCTGGCTCCGAAGCCGGTGGCGATTTCGAGAACTACACGAAGAAAGAGCAGCTGATGATGAGCCGTCAGCGCGACAAGCTTTCCAAGAACCTTGCTGGTATCAAGAACCTTACGCGTCTTCCCGGTCTCATGTTCGTGATCGACTCCAAGAAGGAGCGCATCGCCGTCAATGAAGCCAACAAGCTCGGCATTCCGATCATCGCGCTGGTCGACACCAACGCGGATCCGGATCTGATCACCGTTCCGATCGCCGGCAACGATGACGCCATCCGGTCGGTCGAGCTGATGACCAAGGCGATCGCCGATGCAATCGTCGAAGCCCGCCGCGAAGCTCCGGTGCGCGAGGAAGTCGAAGAGGCGGAATCGTACACCTACAGCTCTGACCGCGGCGCCGAGCCGGAAGGTGAGGGCGACAAGAAGAGGAAACGCCGCCCGCGCAGACGGAGAGCGAAGCCGGAAGCGATTGCCGCGCGGCTCAAGACAGGCGGCGAAGAAGGTGGCGGAACAGAGGAAGCCACCGAGACCGAGCAGGAAGGTTAACTTTCGCGCCGCCGGAGAATTCCGGCGGCGTTTTAACGAGACAGGATGATGACTACCAAAGAGAAGTTCACAGCCAAAGACGTTCAGACTCTGCGCCAGCGCACCGGCGCGGGTATGATGGAATCGAAGAAGGCCCTCGAGGAGAACAACGGCGACATGGACAAGGCCGTCGAGTATCTCCGCACCAAGGGAATCGCGAAAGCCGAGAAGCGCGTCGGGAAGCAGACGAGCGAAGGGGCGATCAACAGCTACATCCACCACAACGGCAAAGTCGGCGTGCTGGTGGAAGTGAACTGTGAGACGGACTTCGTCGCGCGCACCGAAGACTTCAAGCAGCTGGTGAAGTACATCGCCGAGCATATCGCCGCCGCCGCTCCGGTAGCAGTCGACAAGGATCAGGTTCCGGCCGACAAGGTCGAGAAGGAGAAGCGGATCTTCGTCGAACAGGTGAAAGAGAGTGGCAAGCCCGACCACCTGATCGAGAAGATCGTCGCCGGCAAGATCGAGGCATACTACCGGGACGTCGCGCTGGTGCACCAGGCGTGGGTGAGAGAGCCGAAGAAGACCATCGGCGATCTCATCAAGGAAGCGTCGGCGAAGGTCGGCGAGAACATTCAGGTTCGCCGGTTCGTTCGCTTCCAGATGGGCGAGGAGTAGAGCCCGGTTTGCCTGATCTAAAGTACAAGCGGGTTCTGCTCAAACTGTCCGGCGAAGCTCTCGCCGGACAGAAGGGCACCGGCTTTGACTTTGCCGTGCTCGACCGGCTTGCTACCGAGATCAGCGACATTGCCAAGATGGGAGCGAGCGTCGGGCTCGTGATCGGCGGCGGCAACATCGTCCGCGGCGCGCAGCTCTCGAAGATGGGCATGGAGAGGGCAGGCGCGGACTACATGGGAATGCTGGGCACGGTCATCAACGCTCTGGCGCTCCAGGATGTTCTGGAGAAGGCCGATCTGGAAACGCGCGTGATGACGGCGATCGCGATGGAATCGATCGCCGAGCCTTTCATCCGCCGTCGCGCCATGCGCCACTTCGAGAAGGGAAGAGTGGTGATATTCGCGGCCGGAACGGGGAATCCCTATTTCTCGACCGACACCGCTGCGGCGCTGCGCGCGATCCAGATTCACGCCGACGTCATCGTCAAAGCGACGAGCGTCGATGGCGTCTACACGGCGGATCCGAAGCGGGACCCCGAGGCCAAGAAATACGAGTCGATCAGCTACCGCGATGTCATGATCGAGGAGCTAGGGGTGATGGACCAGACGGCCATCACTTTGTGCAAGGAGAACAAGCTGCCGATCATCGTGCTAAACATTCACCGTCACGGAGAGGTTGCGAAGGCGCTGCTGGGCGAGCGCGTCGGAACGATCGTACAATGACGACAATTCCTCAGATCACCAAGGACTGCCGGACGGCGATGGAGAAATCATTCGAGTCGTCGAAGCGAGAGCTGGCTTCGATACGCACGGGCAAGGCGACGACGAATCTGCTCGACACCGTTCGCGTCGATGCATATGGGCAGCAAATGCCCATCAGCCAGCTGGCGAGCGTGTCCGCCCCGGAGCCGCGCCTGCTGACGGTCACTCCCTGGGACAAGGGTCTCGTCACCGCGATCGAGAAGGCGCTCCGGGAGTCCGAGCTCGGCCTGAACCCCCAGACCCAGTCCGGCGTGATCCGCGTTCCGCTTCCGGCGCTCAACGAGCAGCGGCGGAAAGAGCTGGTGAAGGTCGTACACAAACTGGCCGAGGAAGCGCGCATTGGCATCCGCCACGCCAGGACCGCATCGCGCGATCAGCTGAAGAAGCTGGAGAAAACGTCCGAGGACGAGCAAAAGCGCGCGGAGAAGGAGCTGCAGAAGCTCCACGACGACTACATCGGCAGAATCGATGAGTTGTTGAAGGGAAAAGAAGCAGAAATCATGGAAGTCTAGACCGTGTCGGAGCTGACACGGCGCATCATCTTCGCGGTCATCGCCGCGCCAGTCGCCATTGCCATCGTCTACGTGGGTGACTGGGCGCTGGCGATCCTGCTCTCCGTCCTGGCCGCGCTCGCGGCTTGGGAGCTCTATCGAATCGCGCGCGAGAGCGGATCGCTGCCGCTGGAGCCGGCGGGTATCGGGCTTGCGGCGCTGCTCCCGATCGCGGTGCACGCCCAGCGTCTCGGATTGTACACCCTGTCGCTGACTACTCTGGTGGCGCTGGCGCTGCTGCTTTTCGCCAGCGCCATCTGGCTGCGGGGGCCGGCGGGGAAGCCGCTGGCCTCGGTTGCAATCACGGCGTTCGGCGTCATGTACGCGAGCTTGTTCTCGTACATCTACGCTCTCCGGTATCACGATTACGCCGTCGGGGCCCGAGCGGGAACGGCGCTGGTGCTGCTGCCGGTGCTCCTGACCTGGGTGACCGACATTGGCGCGTACGTGTTCGGACGCACGTTCGGAAGAAAGAAGCTGATCCCTTCCATCAGTCCGGGGAAAACGGTGGAAGGGGCGGTGGGTGGGCTTGGCCTGGCGATCGTCATTTGTCTGATCTACGTTCGATTCATCCTCATGCCGTACGCGCAGCTGGGGCTGACCATTCAAGGCGCGGTCCTGTTCGCGATCCTCATCAGCGTCGCGGCGCAGACCGGCGACCTCGCCGAATCTCTGCTCAAGCGCGAGGGGGGAGTGAAGGATAGCTCGCGCATCATCCCGGGGCACGGCGGCATCCTCGACCGCTTCGACAGTCTACTCTTCGTGATGCCGATCGCGTTCCTGCTGCTGGGCCGCCTGCTCTTACCGGTACCATAGTGACCGCGTCTGCCGCGAACCGGAAAGGGGTGGCGGTGCTCGGGTCCACGGGGTCGATCGGTACCACCGCGCTGCGCGTGCTCGACCGCCAGCGGCAGCGCTTTCGCGTCACCGCACTCACCGCCAACAGCAACGGCGTGCTGCTGCGCGAGCAGGCGCGCCTGTTCTCGCCGTCTTTCGTCGGCATGGTGGAGACCCAACCGGACGGCGACGACTCGTGGAAAACGGGAACGGGCGCGCTGATCGACGCGGCGACTCGAGACGACGTCGATATCGTGCTCAACGCCATCGTCGGCGCAGCTGGTCTGGACGCCACTCTGGCGGCGCTCCACAACGGCAAGCGCGTAGCGCTGGCGAACAAGGAGACGCTGGTGATTGCCGGCGATCTGGTGCGCGAAGCCTGCGGTTTGGGGTCGGGCGAAGTGGTTCCGGTAGACAGCGAGCACAGCGCCATCCTCCAGTGCATCACCGGCCATCCCACCGCGCAGGTACGGCGCGTCGTTCTCACGGCGTCGGGGGGGCCGTTCAGGGACTGGAGCGCCGAGCGTCTGGCGTCGGCAACGGTGGAGGATGCGCTGCGACATCCGACGTGGCGAATGGGCCGAAAGATCACTATCGACAGCGCGACTCTGGCCAACAAGGCCCTGGAAGTGATCGAGGCGCACTTCCTGTTCGGGCTGCCCTACGAAAAAATCGACGTCGTCGTGCATCCGCAGAGCGTGGTGCATTCCTTCGTCGAGTTCATCGACGGCAGCGTGGTGGCGCAGATGAGCGTGCCAACCATGGAATTGCCCGTCTTGTATGCTCTGACGCATCCCGAACGGGTCGCCGATGACGGCGTACCGTCCTTCGATCCGGTTAAACTATCCCCGATGACATACGAGCCTGTCAACCACGAGCGCTTTCCGGCGCTGAGACTGGGAATTGCCGCCGGCATTGCGGGCGGCGCCGCTCCGGCCGTCTTCAACGCCGCCAACGAGTGCGCGGTAGCGGCGTTTCTTGCCGGCAGGATCCGCTTCGTCGACATCCCGCGCGCGATCTCGTCGGCGCTGGATGAGCTCGGCGGTGTGGCAGCCGGGAGTCGCGACGAGCTCCTCGCCGCCGACGCCGCCGCTCGCCGTCATGTAAAGGAGAAATTCGGATGCTGAGCTGGCTCGCTCCGATAATCGTGTTCGGGCTGGTGGTGTTCGTGCACGAGCTCGGACATTTCATCGCCGCGAAGATGAGCGGCGTTTACGCACCGCGCTTTTCGATCGGCTTTGGCCCGGCGCTGTTGAAGAGGCGGTTTGGCGAGACCGAATACGTCCTGGCCGCGCTGCCGCTCGGCGGCTACGTGCGCATGGCGTCGCGCGAGGACGAGGCGACGGCGTTTCTCGAAGGGGGCAGCGAAAATTCGGCGACGGCGGTGTCGACAAAGGATGGCTACGATCCCGAGGCAATGATTCCGTTCGGGCCGAAGCCGATACCGGAATCGCGGTGGTTCGAATCGAAGCCGCTTCCGCTGCGCCTCTTCATCATGCTGGCCGGCGTGACCATGAACGCGCTGCTGGCGTACTTCATCTATGTCGGCCTGCTGCTCCACTCCGGCATGCCGACGCCGATTCCGGTCGCCGCGGCCGTCACGGCGGGCAAGCCTGCCGCGGCGGCCGGCATTCAGGCCGGCGACAGCATTGTCTCCCTCAACGGGCGTCCGCTGCTGAACTGGGAGGCGCTGCTCGACAGCATCGGCGCTTCGGCGGGCCGTCCGCTCGACCTTGGCCTGGTGCGCCACGGCCAACCAATGCGCGTTACGGTGACGCCCGCGGCCGAGGTGACGTCCGATCCGCGGACGGGGGAGCGCCGCACGCTCGGCAGAATCGGCATGCTGGCGAGCGAAGGCTTCACGCCGATCTCGCTCGGGGCTGCATTCAGCGCCGCCTGGGGACTGACCGTCGACAACGGTGGCCGGATCTTCTCGGCGCTTGGCGCGCTGGCTCACGGGGTGGGCGTCAGAGATCTTGGCGGGCCGATCGCGATCGCGCAGGTCTCGGTTCAGGCGGCGCAAAACGGAATCGAGACGCTGCTGCTGCTGGTGGCGCTGATCAGCATCAACGTCGCGGTCTTCAATCTGCTGCCGATTCCCATCCTCGACGGCGGGCAGATCCTCCTCAACGTCCTCGAGACGATAAAGGGGAGCGCCTTCAGCCTCCAGACCCGCGAGCGGATACTCAAGGGCGGCCTCCTCATCATAGGGCTGCTGTTCGTGACGGTCATGTTCAACGACATCAGCCGCAACATGCAGAACATCGTACGGCTGCTGGGGCGGTTGTTCGGAAAGTCCGCCTAAACTATTCGCGTGGAGTCACGTAGTATTCCACGTCCCGACGAGCGCGGCGCGAATGAGTGACTTCAATGCGGATGACTATCGGTCGACGAACCCATCGCTGGAGCCGGCGCTCGACTACCGCGCTGGGCAGGTGACCCACGCCCGGGCCAACGCCGGCGTCGTCTCCGTTCTGAGCAGCAACGAGCGCAAGGGCCGCTGGGAGCTGCCGCGACATTTTCGAGCCCTGGCGGTGCT
>DASXGU010000009.1:0-8712 GCA_036488915.1 Gemmatimonadaceae bacterium
AATGAGAATTCGTATCGAGGGTAACGCTGACGAGCGTGGCTCCGACGAGTACAACCTGGCCCTCGGCCAGCGCCGCGCGGCAAGCGCCAAGCGGTACCTCGTTGACCACGGCATTGCGGCAGATCGCTTCGACCTCGTGTCGTACGGCGAGGAGCGCCCGGTTTGCACCGAGCACAACGAAGCCTGCTGGCAGCAGAACCGTCGCGATGACTTCCGTATCGTGACGATCGGCAGCGCGAACATCGTAGCACCACCGATGGAATAAGCACCTTCTCCGGCCGGGCCTCGAAAGAGGTCCGGTTCGGAGACAAAAAGGCGGGGCGTCCGAAAGGGCGCCCCGCCTTTCTGCATCAGCCCGCCGACGGACCAGGTCGCGGTCGATAGCGCAGCGCTTCGGCGATGTGCGAGGATCCGACTTCCGGCGAGCTCTCAAGATCCGCGATCGTGCGCGCGACCTTTAGAACACGATGATATCCGCGAGCTGACAGACGCAGCCGCTCCGCCGCGGTCTGAAGAAGCGATCTCGCTTCCCTGTGGACGGGCGTGTGCGCGTCCAGCCAGCGCCCCGCCGCGAACGCATTGCACGACGTCCCGGGCTTCTTCGCGAACCGTTTGCGCTGCTCCGAGCGAGCGTTCTCTACGCGCCTGCGGATCGCCACGGACGAATCGCTATTGTCCCCGCCCCTGAGCTCGCGCAGCGCCACGGCACCGACGGTCACGTGCATGTCGATGCGGTCGGCCAGCGGCCCAGACATGCGGGCGTTGTACCGCTCCACATCCGCCGCACTACAAGTGCACGCGCCCGTCGCGTCCGCCGCCTTGCCACATGGGCACGGGTTGGACGCGCCGATCAGGGTGAAGCGCGCCGGGAAAGTCACCGCCTGCGACGCGCGGGCGATGACCACTGTGGCGTCTTCCATCGGCTGGCGCAGCCCGTCTAGGACATGACGGGGGAACTCGAGCATCTCGTCCAGAAACAATACGCCGTGATGGGCCAGACTCACCTCACCAGGTCGCGGAACAGTCCCTCCGCCGATGAGACCGGCGCTCGAGATCGAGTGGTGCGGCGCGCGAAAAGGACGAACGCCGTCGGCGACGCTGCTCCCACCGAGGAGCCCGGCGACCGAGTGAATCGCGATCACCTCCAATGCCTCTTCTTCGCTCAGCTGGGGCAGAATAGTGGGCAGTCGCCGCGCCAGCATAGTCTTGCCGGCGCCGGGTGGCCCGACGAGCAGCACGTTATGACCGCCCGCCGCCGCGACCTCCAGCGCGCGTTTCGCGCCCTGCTGTCCGACCACGTCGGCAAAATCGCTGGTGTCGTGCGAGCCGGTACAAGGAGAGCTGCAGCTCGGAGCCGTCGTCAGCTCTCCCTCCCGGAGCTCACGCACCAGCTCGCCGAGACAGCGAGGCGCCGACAGCTCCAGCGCGCTCACCCGCGAAGCTTCCGCGATGTTCGGCGCGGGTAACACGAGCACAGTGACGCCCGAGCGAAGTGCGTGGCGGGCGACGGAGAGCGCTCCGCGCATCGTTCGAAGGCCGCCGTCGAGGCCGAGCTCACCGACGAACATCTTCCTCTTCACGGCCCCGGGATCGAGCTGATTGGTGGCGATCAGGATACCGAGCGCGATGGGAAGGTCGAATGCGGTCCCATCTTTCCTGACGTCAGCCGGCGCCAGATTGACCGTGATTCGCCGGGGCGGGACGTTGAAGCCCGAGTTTACCAGCGCGGATCCGACGCGCTCCCGACTCTCTTTGACCGCGCTGGCGGCCAAGCCGACGATGGTCCATTGCGGTAGGCCCTGCGCGGCGTCGACCTCGACGGTCACGTCGTAGGCGTCGATCCCGACGAGCGCCGCGGACCGCACAGCAGCAAGCATCCCCGACTTTAACCGCAGCGGCTCGACCCCTGCGACAGCGTTCTACGGCGGCCGAAATCAATGCTCCCGAAATCCGACCGCTCCGTCAGCATTGCGGGGATGCCGGGCGTAAGGATTCAAGGACGTAGTCGTTTTCAGAAGGTCAATCGGGATGAATGTGAAGCGATACATGTTGGCGGCGGCGGTCGCGCTGCTCTCTCCGGCAGTCGCCGCTGCCCAGGTCGGATCCACGACCGACATATTGATGGGCAGAGTCATGGGTGTGGACAGTCAGGCCGTTGCCGGCGCGCAAATCGAGGCGACGTCTGCCGAGACGGGCATCACCCGCACCAAGACGACGGGCACAGACGGCCGCTACACGATCGTCTTCCCGGATGGCGGGGGCACCTACCGCCTCACGGTTCGCGCCATCGGGATGGCACCCATCGTACGTGACATTCAGCGACAGGGTGACGAAGACAGGCTCATCACCGATTTCACGATGGGGCGGAACGCTACGCAGCTGGCGACCGTCCAGGTTCGGGCGCCGCGCCGCGGCGATCCCAACCAGCGACCCGAGCCGGGGAGCACGGAGAGAAATCTCAATCCGAATCTGATCAACAGACTGCCAATCGACGCCGGCGATCTCAACGCGCTGGCGGCTTTGGCGCCCGGTGTAATCCAAGTCCCAGGGACCGACACCACCAAGGCGTCGTTCAACGTCGCCGGCCAGCCGTCCAATCAGAACAGCATCACCCTCGACGGACTCAGTTTCGGCGCCGGTAGCGTGCCATCCGAGGCGGTGCGCAACACTCGCGTCGTGACCAGCACGTACGACGTCGCGCGTGGTCAGTTCACGGGCGGGCAGGTCGCATCGACGACCAAGGGCGGCACCAACAACGTCCAGGGCGCAGTCAGCTATGCGCACCGCGATCCGAGCCTGGAGTTCGTCGACGACTCGAGCGACGCTTTCGGCCAGAAGTACAATCAGAACCAGGTGAGCTTCGGCGCCGGCGGTCCGATCGTCAAAGACAAGCTTTTCACTTTCGGCGCGCTGACGTTCACGCGGCGCACCGATCCGCTTCTTTCGCTGCTCGCCGCCGACCCTCTGACCCTGGAGCGGCTCGGCACCAATCCGGATTCAGTGGCACGGTTCCTCGGCCTGGTCCAGAGTTTAGGGCTTCCGCTGACGTCGCCCCTCGCGCCTGATCAGCGTCTCAACGACAACACCTCCGCGCTCGTGCGCGTCGACTACAACTTCGCCGAGGATCACTCGCTGATGCTGCGCGGAGATTGGCGCGGCAATACCCAGCTCGGATCGCGCCTCAATGCTCTGACGCTTCCGCATTCGGGCGGCGACCTCAGGAGCTCGGGCGGCGGGGGAATGCTGACCCTTACTTCACACGCCGGCATGTTCATCAATGAGCTGCGCGGGTACAAGTCGGTCGACAACCGGAATACTTCCGGGTATTTGTCCGTTCCCGATGGGCGTGTCGTGGTCGCGTCGGTTCTCCAGGACGGGACGAGCGCCATTTCCACTCTCCAGTTTGGCGGCAATCCGTCACTTCCGCAGGAGACGAGGTCCAGCCTGCTCGAGGTCAGCGACGAGATATCCCGACTGACTACGGCGGGAGGCCATCGCTTCAAGCTGGGTGGACTGCTGAATGTCCAGAGCAGCTCGATCGGATTCATTCCCAATCGATTCGGCACTTTCACGTTCAATTCGCTCTCGGATTTCGAGGCGGGGGTGCCCACCCAATACACGCGGACGCTCTTCGCGCGCGATCAGGTATCGGCCACCAACAACTTCGGCGCTTATCTCGGCGACTCGTGGCGCGTCAGTCCGAAGGTGCAGTTCATTTACGGCCTCCGCGCGGAAGGATCGCGGTACCCGGACAAACCCGACTACAATCCAGAAGTCGAATCGATATTCGGCCGACGCACCGACCAGCTCCCTTCGGAGGTTCACGTCAGCCCGCGGGCCGGCTTCACGGTGTTCCTCGGTGAATCGCAGTTCGGGCCCCCGCCGCTGACGTTGCGCGGAGGCTTCGGAGAATTCCGCGGCACCGCCCCGGCGCAGCTCTTTGCTTCAGCGCTCAACGCGACGGGTCTCAATAACGGCCAATCGATCCTCACTTGCGTGGGGCCATCCGCGCCGACGCCCGACTGGGCTTCCTATCTCTCCGATCCTTCGACGATCCCGTCGACCTGCAATGGCGGAACTCCGATCTTTGCCAACCAGCGCCGAAACGTCACCGTATTCGATCCCGATTTTCAGGCGCCGCGGGCCTGGCGCGGATCGCTCGGCCTCAGCCGGCGGTTCTGGGATCGCTATTCGTTCTCCATCGATGCAGGCTATGCTCGCGGAGTCGCACAATCCTCGTCGATCGACATGAACCTGGATACCGTTCCCAAGTTCAGACTAGCCAACGAAGGCAACAGGCCCGTGTATGCCCCGCCAAATGGGATCGTCCCGACGACGGGCGCGGTATCGGTCCTTGGCTCGCGCCTCTATCAGCAATTCGGCGTCGTCAGCGAGATCGAATCCAATCTGAAGTCCGACACCAGGCAGGTCACTTTTGGCCTCAATGGAATCACCACCAAGGGGATCCTTCTCAACGCGTCCTACACTCTCACCAGCTCGTTCGATCAGTCGCAGGGGTTCTCGCAGGGAGCGGTGCAGGGTTTCGGCGGTACCGCCGGCTCGACTCCCGGCAATCCCAACATCGCCGAGTGGGGGCGCAGCGACAACGGACGGCGGCACGCGCTGCTCACAACCATCACCTATCCGATCAAGCCAGTGTTCGAGCTTACGGCGATCGGGCGGGCGACGTCCGGCAGCTACTTCTCGCCGATGGTCAGCGGGGACGTCAACGGCGACGGTCGCAACAATGATCGAGCTTTCGTTTTCCGTCCCGCCGATGCTGCCGCCGCCGGCGACACCGCCGTCGCCAACGGCATGACGCGTCTCCTCGCCTCGACGTCCAGTCGCGCGCGCGATTGTCTGCTGGCGCAAATGGGTAAGGTCGCGTCTCGAAGCAGCTGCTCGAGTCCGTGGTCGCCCTCGCTCGATCTGCAGGCCAACATTCGGCCGGCCGGGTTCGGGCTCGATCGTCGGCTCACCATTTCGGTGAGCACGCTCAATCTTCTCACCGGCATCGATCAGCTGCTGCACGGCTCCGACAATCTTCGCGGCTGGGGACAGCCCTCCTTCCCCGACCGCACGCTTCTTTATGTGCGTGGATTCGATCCAACGACCAATACCTACAAGTATCAGGTCAACGAGCACTTCGGCGTCGCCAATGGAACGCGGAACGCATTTCGTGTCCCGTTCCAGCTCGCGATTCAGGGGCGCCTTGCACTCGGGACGGATCCCGCACGCCAGCAATTCAACAACGCGATTGGCCGCGGCGCGGGTGGAAGGCTGAATCCCGAAGCGCTGAAGGCGCGCATGACGCGGCTCGTTCCCAACGCCTTCCTCGAGATAATCGCCATCAACGACTCGGCGAAGCTCAGTCTCACGCCTGACCAGGTGACGAAGCTCCAGACCGCCGGCGATGCGTTCAAGGTGAAATCCGACTCGCTCGTCGACAAGGTCGCGTCGATACTCGGTGACACGACGGTGAAGAATCCCGATCCAATGACGATTTTCGGGAAGCTCCAGCCATCCATCACCGAAGGTAGAAAGCTGGCGACGCAGGCGATCAACGACGCCAAGGCGATTCTGACGCCCGAGCAGTGGGCAAAGGTTCCCGAGAGCATCAAGACTCCGGGACAGCGTCGGGGCGACGGCGAAGGCGGGCGCGGCCGAGACAACTAGCGTGCAGGGGACGTGCGTGGGTATTCTCCTCCTTCTACCTTCACGCCCGGACAATGAAAGGCTTCTTCAGGCGGCTTGGCTGTCTCGTACTTCTGCTCGTCATTCTCGCTGTCGCGTGGTATTGGTATGCGCGACTGGGGATGCGGACCAGCACCACCACTACGTCGACTTCGGGCACCGCGACAGCGGTAACCTCGGGTTGGCAGCCTCTGACGGCGGCTGATGCAGACCGCGGCCGTGCGGCAGTTCAGTCGCTGTCGAGACAGTCGGGGCCCGTTTTCGCGAATCTCACCCCGGCTGAAGCAGCATCCTACATCTTCACCGTAGTGGCGAAGCAGCTGCCACCGTCGGCGCAGAATGCGCAGGCAGCGGTCATCGGTGATCGGCTCTACGTCCGCTCCGACGTCGATCTCAAGGATTTTGGCGGCGCCAAGGCGCTCGGGCCGATCGGCATGCTGCTCGGCGAGCGCGACAGCGTTCGGTTGGGTGGAACCATCAACATGCTGAAGCCCGGATTGGGCGAGTTCCTCGTGCAGGAGGTGATGCTCGGACGGTTCGACGTGCCCAGCGCCCTCATTCCGCGGCTCCTTACCCAGATGAAGCGCGGCAAACCCGTTCCGGGAGTGTCCGAGAATGGTTTGCCGATGGTGATGCCCGCTTACATTTCAGATGTGCGCATCTCCAACGGCAAGATCACTCTCTACAAGAGCGTCCGGTGAGCCGGCGGATTCTCGTCATCGATGATGAGCAGGGAATCCGCGCCGCGCTTGGACAACTCCTCGAGTTCGAGGGATACGAAGTCCGCACCATCGCCAACGCCACCGATGGAATAGCCGAATATCAGAAGTGGCGCCCGCACCTTGTCTTCCTCGATGTGAAGATGGCCGGCATGGATGGCATGGAGGCGCTGAAGAAAATAAAGGAGCTCGATCCGGCGGGGACCGTGGTGATGATCAGCGGTCACGCCACCATCCGCACCGCCGTCGAAGCCACCCAGGCTGGCGCCTACGAGATTCTCGAGAAGCCGCTCGACACCGACCGTATTCTGGTGATGCTCCGAAATGCGCTCTCGCACATGGATCTCCAGGAGGAGAACGCGCGCCTCAAGCAGTCGATCGAGGCGCCCTTCGAGATCGTCGGCAAGACACCGGTGATGCGCGCGCTCATGGAGAAGGTCGAAAAAGTCGCCGCCACCCCGGCTCGCGTGCTCATCACCGGGGAAAACGGCACCGGCAAGGAGCTGGTCGCCCGGGCACTCCATCGGATGTCTCCCCGCGCCAACAAGCCGTTCGTGGAGGTGAATTGCGCGGCGATCCCGGGAGAGCTGATCGAGAGCGAGCTGTTCGGCCACATGAAAGGTTCCTTCACCGGCGCCATTGCCGACCGCGCCGGGAAATTCGAGAGCGCCAACAAGGGAACACTGTTTCTCGACGAAATCGGGGATATGAGCCTTGCCGCCCAGGCAAAGGTCCTGAGGGTGCTCCAGGACAACGTCATCACGCGCATCGGCAGCTCGAAGCCGATATCGGTGGACGTACGCGTCATTGCCGCCACCAACAAGACTCTCGAGAGCGAAATTGCCGCCGGCAAGTTCCGCGAGGATCTCTATTACCGACTCAACGTCGTTCCGATTCACGTACCGCCCATCCGCGAACGCCGCGAAGACATTCCGCTCCTCGCCCAGTATTTCGCCGCGACGCTGTCGGCCCGCGAAGGAATACCGCCGCGCAACTTTACCACCGACGCGCTGGAGCGGCTGACTTCGCTCGATTGGCCTGGCAACGTCCGGGAGCTGCGCAACACCGTGGAGAGGCTGCTGATACTCGCGCCGGAGAGTCAGATCTCGGCGCGCGACATCGACCGCCTCGCCGGTCAGCGCGCGATGGATGATGCGGGTCTCGCGACTCTCAGCCAGTGCCGAACGTTCGAGGAGTTCAAGGACGCAGCAGAGCGGGCGTTCCTGCTCAACAAGCTGCGTGAGTTCGACTGGAACGTCTCCGAGACTGCCCGCGCGGTCGAGATGCCGCGATCCAATCTTTACAAGAAGATCGAACGGTACTCTCTATCCCGGGAGCACAGCTAGTGAAAGGGGAAGCGGGAAGCGGGGAACTACTACGGCTTGCAAAAACACATACATGAAAAAGTTCAGCAACTTCATCAGCGGAAAGTGGGTCGGGCCCGAATCGGGCGAGTACTTCGATAACAGAAATCCCGCGGATCGGGGCGACGTAGTCGGGAAATTTCCGCTTTCGGATCGCCGTGACGTCGAGCGAGCGGTCGAGAGCGCTCGGCGCGGATTTGCATTGTGGCGTCGCACTCCGGCGCCGGCGCGCGGTGACGTGCTGCGAGTGGTCGGCGACATCATGACCAAACGCAAGGAAGAAATCGCCGACGCCATGACGCGCGAGATGGGGAAACCTCTCACCGAGACCCGCGGGGACGTCCAGGAAGGAATCGACACCGCCTACTACGCCGCGAGCGAAGGCCGCCGGCTGTTCGGGAAGACGGTTCCCAGCGAGCTCCGCAACAAGTGGGCGATGAGCTACCGGCGCCCGATCGGCATCGCCGGCTTGATCTGCCCATTCAACTTTCCGATGGCGATCCCGACCTGGAAGATGTTTCCCGCGCTGGTCTGCGGAAATGCGGTGATATTCAAACCGGCCGAAGACGTGCCGCACACCAGGACCCTGCTGGTGGAGATCCTGCTCGAGGCTGGTCTGCCACCGGAAGTGATCCAGCTCGTCCACGGACTCGGCGAGCAGGTTGGCGCCGCGATCGTCGAGCACGAGGCCATCCCGCTCATCTCGTTCACCGGATCGACCGAAACGGGCCGGATCGTCGGCGAGACCTGCGGCCGCCTGCACAAACGCCTCTCTCTGGAGATGGGCGGCAAGAATGCGCAGATCGTGATGGACGACGCCGATCTGGAGCTGGCCCTCGAGGGAGCGTTGTGGGGAGCGTTCGGCACGACGGGGCAACGTTGTACCGCCACCAGTCGTCTTATTCTTCAGAAGAAGATACACGACAGGTTTCTGG
>DASXGU010000013.1:0-19139 GCA_036488915.1 Gemmatimonadaceae bacterium
AATGAGAATGGCGGAGCGGATTGCGACAGCTGCCCGCTCGTCACCGACCGACGCGAATTCCTCCGCAGTGCCGCGGCATTCGCCCTCGGCGCGCTCGCGCTGAGCCTGCCGATTCGCTCCGCGACCGCGAAGGTCGTTGCATTGAGTTCGCGCCGCAAGATGCTGTCGTATCCGCTGCCCTCCGCCGATGGGGCCGACATCGATCGTGACAACGAGGTGATTCTGGTACGGTATCAGAACGAGGTCTGCGCCTTCAACCTCTCGTGCCCACACCAGAACACGGCGCTCCGCTGGAACGAGGATGTCGGTCGCTTCCAGTGTCCCAAGCATCACTCGCAGTATCAGCCAACCGGCGAGTTCATCACCGGCCGTGCTACACGCAACATGGATCGCCTGGCGATCAGACGCGATGCCAGCAACAACATCCTCGTCGATCCCGACACGATGTACCAGAGCGACGAAGACGAAGCCGCGTGGAAGGCGGCCATCATCAAGGTCTAGCCAGCAATCATCCTCGAAGCAGAGACGCCGATGGAACCGATTCAGACAAACGGCGGCGGGTGCGCCCATTGTGGTGAGCCCGCGGGCACCAGCCGCCGCGAATTTCTCGCCGCCGCGACGGCGTCGGCTGTAACCGCCGTTCTCCTCACCGCCTGCGGAGGCAACCCGTCCGGTGGCACGACGCTGACGGGCCCGGTATCGCTAACCGTGCAGGTGTCGAGTTACCCCGCGTTGGCGAATGTCGGTGGAATCGCGCGGGTCGACAGCGGTGGCACTCCGATAGCGTTGGTGCGAACGGGAGCCGCCGCGTTTGCCGCCTTCTCCCTGATCTGTCCGCATTTTGGCTGCACGGTCAACATCAACGGCAGCGCTTTCCTCTGCCCTTGCCACGGCGCGCGCTTCGCGTCGACGGGGACGTGGATCGGCGGCCAGCGCACATCGAACCTTAGCTCGCTCAACGCCACGTACGATTCGGCGGCCGGGACCGTGACGGTCACGAGCTGACGAGCGCTCCGATCGTGACGGTGATAACCACGAGTGTGGCCAGCAACACGCGCCAGGGCCGGACTTTCATTTGAGAATCCCTTTGAGATGGTGACCGAATGTGTGATTGCGAACAGGCTTGCAGAAAGTACGCATTCGTACTATTCAGGCGGTTTAAGTTGTTGTAAACAAACAACTTGTGCTATCGCTGAGGTGCGTGTAAATAGCCAGTCCATGCACGCGCTCCACGTTGCGCGCGAGGCTCCTCCCATCCCTCGCACAAGCGACCATCGTTTGCGGAACAGCTCACACCGTTCGCGGGAGGGGTCATGCTGATCGAACAGCCAGGCCATTCAGTCGCTCTCCCGCTGACCCGCATTCAACGGGAACGCTTCAAGGCATCTCTCCTCGCGGCACACTCGGGTGCCCTGCTAATCTCGACGCAACGCGATGCCGTGCGCGAGATCCTCCGAACAATTGGTGCGTCTCGGCTAACGCCGGAACAGTGCGTCGTCGGGTTCAAGTCCTTCATCAACGAGGCCGCTACCGATATCGCGATACCGCTCGGGCGTGAGCGAACCGGTCTGGTCGACCGTTTCGTGAGCCTGTTCATCGAGGAGATGTACGCGGGTGACGAGCCGCGCACTACGGTGGATGTTGGAAGTCGCGGAGGATCGGGGGGAGTGGCTACTCCACCAGAAAATTACGAATCTCCCGCCGCTCACCGTTGATCTGTCGATCGACCATGTCGTCAAGGAGCTGCCGGAAGTCACCTTCCGATAGATGAGCACACACCGGCTCGATTCTGTGGGAGATTTCCTCGCGTATCCGATCACGCCGAACCTGCTCCACATGGGCTCCCATCGAGCGGAGTCGGTCTCGTGCTTCTGGTTCCAGCAGCCGCGCCTCCAAGTTAGACAGTACGGAGCCGCACAATCGGGGCCATCCCGGAAGTCCGAGCTTTTGTCTCTTGCCGTACCAAATAGTTGAGGGTACCGTGCAGGAGTAGTTGGAATCCAGATCGCTACAGGGTGCACAGGTCCTGCGACCTTCTGGCCCCAGGCCAAAGGGAGGGTCGCCGATGATATCGGACTCTGCCGCGCGCACCCACATCACGTCTCGTGATGGAGTGAGTCCGGTCGCGCCCGCCAGGAACGGAATTCTTGCCGGGCTCCCTGAGTCCGAGCTAGCTGCATTCCTCGAGCGCGCTGAAGAAGTCGAATTTCCAAGCAGATCCGAGCTGTTCCAGCCCGGCGAGCCTATCCAATCGGTGTACTTCCCGCTCAGCGGAATGATCTCTATGGTGATCGTTCTGAAGGACGGGACGATGATCGAGGCGATTACGGTCGGCAAAGAAGGCTTCACCGGCGCCCCCGTCGTGAACGACGTCCACACCTCGAGGTACCGCGGGGTCTGCCAGGTGGCTGGACGCTTCCTGTCGATCGAGGCTTCCGGGCTGATCGAGGTTCTCGAGTCCGCGCCCATCCTCGAGCGCAAGCTGCGCCACTACGTACAGTACGCCAGCGACGTCACCGGCCAAAGCGCCGCGTGCAACAGCATCCACACCATCGAGCAACGCTCGGCACGGTGGCTTCTCGTCACCGCCGATGCCGTTGGGACTACCGAGTTCAGCCTGACCCAGGAATTTCTTTCCCAGATGCTCGCAGTCCGCCGCCCCGGAGTGAACGTCGCCATGCGCGCGCTCTCCCGCCGCGCGCTCATCTCCCACCGCTACGGCAAAGTCAGCATTCTCGACCTGGTGGGACTCCGACAGGCGTCGTGCGAGTGCTACGCCACGATTTCAGAAAAGGCGGCGGAACTGCTCGAGTAGTCGTGACGGATGAGCCTCCCCGGCAGTCTAAATGTGATGACAACGGGCAGCTCCGACCATCAAATCCGAAGTATCGACCTCGATGGCCAGAAGTACTACGTCTCGTTGCGGGTGGGATACGACGGCGTCGAGTACATCGGGCGATTGATGTTCACCGATGCCGCCACCGAGATCTTCTATCAGGATCACGGCGGGGTCCCGGGCACGAGCGTGCTCGACGCGGTGCGGAAGGCCAAGGACTTCACCCCGTCCCAGCTCGAGCAGAGGTGCTATCGCGCCCTCTCCGAGAAGCGGCGCTTCGGCAAGCTCCGGCGCGCCACCGACGAGATGATCGAGAAGATCAAGTACCTCAATCGCGTCGCCGTCGGTCTGGAGAAAGGCACCCTGGAGCGGGACGCCGGCAATCAGGAGCTCGACGCCGTCCAGGCGCAGCTGCTCGACATCGTCAGGAAGCTCCGCATGCACGCCGGCGTCGAGGACGAATAGCTACTTAGTCCACCGATTGTTGGTCGAGTCGGCGTCCACCCAGATGCCGGTATCGAGCGATAGCGACTGCAGCGTCTTGCTCGTGGGCACCGTCACCGCCGCCTGCCGCGGGTTCGCCCGCCACACCGCCGCTGTCTGGTGTAACAGCTGCGCCGTGCCATCGGTGTAGTGCGCGTTGATGTCAAGCGGCGCCGGCATACCGCCGACGTTGTCGATCACCACTGAGTAGCCGTCGCCCGTCTTCGTCACGCTGTTGACTCCCACATCGATGAAGCCGTTGCTGAAGAACCAGTTGGTCCAGAACCAATCCAGGTTCTGACCGGTGACGTTGTTCACGGTATTGAAGAAATCCCACGGGATCGGGTGCTTGCCGTGCCACCGATCCATGAACGCGTGCAGCGCATTCCGGAACATTGCGTCGCCCAGCATGTCCTTGAGCGCGAGATAGCCGAGTGCCGCCTTGCCGTAGGCGTTGTCGCCGTACGCGCGGGGCGCCAGAGCGTCTGCCGGCGTGATGATCGGCAGATCTTCCAGCGCCGTCGGGTTGTGGCTCCAGCCGTTGACGCGGAACTGCTTGAAGAACTCACTCGCCCGCTGTGTGCCGAGATCGCTGCTGCCGATCAGGTACTCGAAGGTAGTCGCCCAGCCTTCGTCCATGAATGCGTAGCGGCTCTCGTTGATCCCCATGTAGAACGGGAAGTACGTGTGCGCGATCTCGTGCTCGGCGACGAAGCGCGAGAACACCGTGTCGGCGTAGCTTTCGTCGTTCACCATCATCGGGTATTCCATCCCGGCAAAACCTTCGACGATGGTGCTCTTCTCGTACGGATACGGAACGCCGGGCCAGTTGTGCGACAGCCAGTCGAGGGCGTGACGCCCGAATGAAACCATGTGATGAAAGTCCGCCGCGGTGTCGTTGTACGCCGCCTGCACGCTGGCGCGGCGATTGGCCGCGTCATCGACGACGACGCTCGCCGCATCCCACACGTAGTGGTCGCTGAGGTTGTAGGTCATGTCGGGAATGTCGGAGGCCCGAAAATGCCAGGTGTTGCGCGACGGGGTCGTCACCGACCGTGCCAGCATCTCGGCTTTCGACGCGATGGTGATCGGCTGATCCGATGTGAAGGACCGAGTGTAGCGCTCGAGCGTCGCCGGCCTCAGCACCTCTGACGGGTTGAGCAGCGTGCCCGTTCCCCAGACGACGAAATTCGCCGGAACGGTGATGGCGACGTCGTAGTCGTTGAAGTCGCTGTAGAACTCCTGAACGTCGGTGAAGTCCATGGTGTCCCAGCCGTTGTAGTCATCGTAGACCGCCACCCGCGGGTAGAAGTAGGCCAGGTACCAGGTGGTTGAGTCGATCATCCCCTCGCGGTTGCTCTCCTTCGAGATCTCGTAGTGCCATTTGATGGCGAGATTCACCGAATCGTGGGGTCGGAGAGGGCTCGGGAAACGCAGGCGCTGGGACGTGCGGGGGTTATTTCCTCCCGCCCACGGTGTCTGCTGGTGGTTCACCGCCACCGAATCGATGTGGACGCCGGTGGTCAGATAATCCGGCGAAGCGGCGCCCCCACGCGGCGCGCCCGGCTGGTGGATGTTGAGCAGCAGCTTGAGAACGACTCCCGGCAGCGTGTCGGGGCTGTTGTTGAAGTAGGTGATCTCCTCGGTGCCGCGAATGTTGCGGTCGGGCGGCAGCGCCGTGACGGCAATCCGGTAGCGCGCGCGATTCTGCCAGTAGTTGGGACCGGGGCGGCCGTCGGGCGATCGGGTTCCCTTGCGAAATGCGCCCCGCACGTCGCGCGGGATGTACAGCGAAGACGTCGCGGCGTTGACTGGAGCGAGCGTCGCGACCGGGGCTGTGGCGCATCCGGCGACGATGAATGCAGCAGCGGAGAGCAGGGCAAAGCGCATTTCGTTGTTCCTGATCATGAGAGATAAGAGCTGACGTTTCTGGCCAGCCGCCTGGAGGCCAGGTTCGACTCGAAAAGCAGACCGCGTATGGTGCGGACGAAGCCAATGAAATAAAGCCCGGGCTGGGACGTTGGAAACCCGTGACGGTCGATCGGCTCCGCCGCATCGTTCAATACGCCGTTGTCGCCGAGAAGATTCTCGAGGCCCGTGGCGAACCCGGTGGCGGCGATGACGACGTCGAACTGCTCGCTCGAGCCGTTGGAGAAAACCGCGTCTGTCGCCGTAAACCGCGCCAGCGCCGGCCGAATCGCGACCAGCCCGCGTTTGACCGCGCTGACGAACCCGACATCGATCAGCGGTGCGCGCTTCGCGGAGAACGGACCCCATTGCGGGCGCGGGATTCCGTAAGGCCGGAGATCGCCGAGCACGATCCGGGCGGTGAAGCGGGCAAATCGGTCGGCGAAAAACGGAGGCAGAAAACTCAGCATGATTCCCGTGCGTTGAACCGGCATCCCGAACGGGTCGCGCGGGACCAGCGCCGGCGAGCTGCGGATGCTGATCGCCGTGAACGCCGCGCCATTCTCGGCCACATCGGTGGCGATCTCGGCGCCGCTGTTCCCTGCCCCGACGACGAGAACCCGCTTCCCCGCGTACGGCGATGGCCGCCGGTAGCTCACCGAATGCGACAGCTCTCCCCGAAAAATGTCCGCGCCCTCCCAGTGTGGCAGGATGGGAACGCGGTACATGCCCGTGGCGATGACCACCGCGCGCGATCTCCACGTCGCCCCACCGGCGGTGGAGATGGTCCAGTGTGAATTGTCGGGATCCTTCGCTACCCGCTTAACCTCGCACTCGGTCGCCACCTGGAGGGCAAAATGGTCAGCGTACTCTCGCAGGTACGCGACAAACTGGTCGCGCGACAGGTAGGCGGGGTACCGCCGCGGAATCCGGTAGTGAGCCAGTCCGGAGAAGCCGCGGACCGTGTGCAGGTGCAGCCGGTCGTAGCGACGCGCCCAGGTCCCGCCGATCTGCGGATCCTGCTCCAGCACGACGACATCGACTCCCTTTCTCTTGAGGGCGGCCGCGGCGGAAAGGCCGGAGGCGCCGGCTCCGACGACCACGACGCTTGCTTCGGGCATGGCCGAGAGATGGCTCAAGGGCGGTTCAACTGCAACCGCGGGTGCCCGGGCCTGAACCCTGCTGGAAGCGCAAACGGGTTGGTCGCTCGCCGTGTCCAACTTTCACGGGCAAAACTTTTCCAGCCCTGCCGGCGTAGAGCAAGATGGAGGGTTAGCGCGATGACTTACCCGATGGCCACATCGTCCGGTCACCCGGTTCGGCCCGGCAGCAGCGATGCTCTTACCGCCCGCACGATCGACGCAACGGTGCATACCCCGTTGGTGAGGGCGCAGGAAAGTGCGGCAGCGCTGGTTCCCCGGATGACCAGCGCCGTCGCGCCCCTCACCTCCCCGCTCGTCCTCAGCGGAGTCGCCCTGGTGCTGACTTTCATTCTGATTGCGCGACGGATGCGCTACCGACCGAGCGCGATTCTCGTCGGCGCGCTGCTGGTGATGACGCTGAGCTCGTTTCATCCGATGGAGCCGCAGCTCCAGCCGATCCCGATCGCCAGGGGAAGGACCCCGCGCACGCTCAGCAGGTTGGCAAGCATCCAGGCGGGACGACGGGTGTACTCCACTGACTCCTACAGCTCGCCGCAAGTGATTGCCGCAGCACCGGTGCCCGACGCGGCCGACGTTCCCGATGTGCCCGAAGCGCCCGAGTCGCCGGCAACGCCCGAGCCTGTCGACATGGACCACATGCGCTGGACGCCGCCGGCGATTGTCGAGCAGATCCCTGACATGAGTCGCGAAGTGATGCGATCGGCGGAGCGGATGGTGCACGAGAACGAGCAGCTGCGCGCGATCATGGAGCAGCTGAGGGAGAGGATGCGGGAGGAAGCGCGCAGAGCGCGGTGGCGGCGGCTTGCGGGCAAACGGCACATCCGGCCGGATGACATCGAGTCGTTCGGAATGGTCACGCCGTAGGATGTCACTGACGACGCCATAGCGTCTCGATCAGCGCACCGGCGCAGTGCCCTCGCGCGGCCAGACGTTGTTGAGCCGATCGACGTCGGGCAGCGCGTGACGTGGATCCACCTCGACCCGCGTCACCCGATTGCGGGGCACGCGGTAGACGAAGTGCGGTCCGAGATTCCACATCTCGATCGGCAATTTGACATTGCTGTACGACCCATCGCTGAACTGCACCCTCACCTCCGCGGGCATCAGCATCGAGCCCCGGTTAGTGAGATGCACTTCGCTCCAGCCGTCTGATCTCGTCGTGACCGAATCGACCGACTGATCGAGACGCGCCGTGGAATAAATCCAGCCGCGCCAGAACCATTCGAGATCCATCCCCGATTGATCGCGCATCAGGCGGAAGAAATCGGCCGGTGTGGGATGCTTGAACGCCCAGGCCTTGATGTATTCGCGGAACGCCGGGTCGAATCGATCCTTGCCCAGCACTTCGTAGCGCAGCATCTGCATCATGAGCGCCGGCTTCTGGTAGCCGACCCAGAACAGGTCGCGGACCTGGGTCGGATTCGTGATCAGCGGCTGCTCGTCGCCCGGCTTCGCGTGCTCGGCGTACAAGTGCAGCGGATGGACTTCGATCGAGTCTCCGTACGCGGTGCCGCTGAAATATCCAGCTGCGTTGGCCAGATCGATGAAGGTGTTGAAGCCTTCGTCCATCCACGGGTACAGCCGCTCGTTGGAGCCGACCGTCATCGGAAACCACTCGTGCCCGAACTCGTGGGCGATCACCCACTGCTGGTCTTCGCGCGTCGGACTGTTGGGCGTGAAAGTGAGCATCGGGTACTCCATACCTTCGATCGGACCCTCGACCGTCGTCGCGTGCGACCATGGATACGGGTACCACTGCTCGCTGTAGTACTTGATCGCCTCGCGACCCATGCGATTGACTTCGCTCCACTTGTCGGCGGTGGGACGATACAGATCCTCGATCAGAATCCCGTTGTACCCGCTGGCGTCCCAGCGGAAGCCGGGTCCGCCGGCGAACGCAAAGTCGCGGACGTTGTTGGCGGTGAAGTGCCAGGTGAGACTCTGGCCGGCACCACGCGGTCTGGTCTTTTCGACATTGCCGACCTCGTCGCCACCGATGATGGCGACTGGCGTCGCCGATTTTCTCGCCGACGCCAGTCGCGCACGCTGGGCCGCCGTGAGAACCTGCTCGGGATTGGCGAGCTCGCCAGTCGCCGCCACGATGTAGGATGCCGGCACCGTGAGCGACACGTCGAAATTGCCGTACTCAAGGTAGAACTCGCCCGCGCCGATGTACGGCTCGTGATTCCAGCCGTGGACGTCATCATACACGACCATGCGCGGGTACCACTGCGCCATCTCGTAAAGCGGACCGTCGTGGCCCATCCGCCCGCCACCTTGCGCGGGAACGTTGAAGTGCCACGCCGCCTCGATGTCGGTGGCCGCGCCCGGCGCGAGCGGCTTCGCCAGATCAACGCGCATCGTCGTCCCGTACACGGTGCGCTGCGCGTCCACACGGCCAATGCGCAATGATTCGAGGTGACCGCCGCCGTTGAAACCCTGACACGAAAAATCGAACGACGTCCCCAGGAACACGAGCGGCGGCTGATTGAGCTGATTGGTGATGCTGTTGGGCGCGCAAAGATTCTGCTCCACGAACATCCACAGATAGCTCAGCGAATCGGGCGAGTGATTCACGTAATGGATCACCTCGTGTCCGCGCAGCTCGTTCCGCGCCGGATCCAGGGTCGCGTCGATCTTATAGTCGACGCGTTGCTGCCAGTACCTGGCTCCCGGCCGGCCGCTCCCTGTGCGGACCTCGTTCGGCGTAGGCAGCTCCAGCGGCCGAAAAGGCGAGCTGTCCGCCACCTGCAGCAGCGAAGACTGGCCGGCGGCGGCGACAAGCGGAGAGAGGAGGAGCGTGATTGCGACTGCGAATGGGTGGGTGCGCATCAGGCAAAACTTGGCGACCACCGGCAAAACTGCAACCGAGCGTGGCTTCAGCCCGCGCTACTTTGCTTCACGTCGATGCGCGACGCGCTCTCGTGCCTCCGATGTCAGGCTGAGATCGTGTTCTGTTGCAGGGTATCCGAGAGCAGCTCCATCAACTTCCCAAAGCCTTTCTCGGCACTCGCCGGATCGAACACCTCGCGCCCGGGGATCATCCACCCGTGCCTGGCCTCGTAAGTCTCACTGGCGTAGTCGCCGCCCCACGACCGAAGTGCCCACTCGAATTTCTCGATCGCCTCGGCCGGCATTCCGGCGTCGTTCGACGCGTGTCCGAAGTAAAGACGCGCCTTCACTCGCGGCAGCACCAGGTGCGGGCTGTCGGCAGTGTCGGTAAACAAGCCGCCTCCGTGGAACGACGCTGCCGCGGCGATTCGATCGGGGCGGGCGGCGGCCACCTGCAGCGCGAACTTGCCGGAGAAACAGAATCCGATCACCGCCATCGGGCCTTCGCTCACGAATGGCTGCGCCGCCAGGTAATCCACGTACGCCGAGCCGTCGCGCGCCATCGCCACCGGAGTGAGAGGCCCGGTGAGCTCGCGGAAACGCTCGCGGGTCTTGTCGTCGCCGAAGTCGGGTGTGAAAGTGAAAACGGGCACCTTGGACGTCCGATAGAAAATGTTGGGCGTCAGCACCACAAAGCCGTGCTCGGCGATCTTCCTGGACTGGTCGGCGAACGCGGCTCGAAATCCGAGTCCATCCGTAAGGTTGATGACCGCCGGCAGCCGTTCCCCGCCGTCCGGACGCGTGACAAGGGCTTCGACGACGCCATCCGGCGTCCTCACCTGAACGATTTCTTCGACCATCTCTTCCTCGGCTCCGTGGTAGCCTGAGTCTCTGGCATCGTGCGTGCCGCGAGGCAGCCCAGAATTAGTTTGCCGCCATCGCCGGTATCGGCTATGATTTTCCAGCCGCTAACCGGAGATCCATGCTGAACCGTGCCGCACGAGTCCGCATCAGTCGCAGGTTCATCGCCGCGGCTCTCGCCATCCCCTCCGCCGCGACTGCCCAGGGGCTGCGCCAAAAAATATCGGATCTGTTCATCTTCGGCCCCGGCCAGCAGCCGCTTTTCCTTGCCGGGTCGGGCGACCCCAACAATCCAGCGTCGCTTCAGGCGCACGGTCTCCACTTCATCCCATCGTCGAGCGCCGAGAACGGCGCCCTGATCTCGTTCGTCACCGACGCCCTCGGCTCCAGCATTGGACGCATCCCGATCGGGTCGACCAGCGGCGGTGAGACCTTCGCTTTCGAGAACGGGGCACCTGTGCGCACATCGACATCGTCGGGGCCGATCTTCGCCGAGCGCGCGCAGACGCTCGGAGCCGGCAGAGTGCTGGCGGGAATCAGCCAGACGGGGTTCCGCTTCGCGACGCTCCGCGGCGTCGACATGCACAACATCGATCTGATTTTCACTCACCAGAACGTCGATTTCCCGGGGTGCAGCGCCCAATTCGGCGCCGACTGCAGTCTGTACGGCGTGCCGGTCCTCGAGAACGACGCCATGGATTTCCATCTGTCGATGGATCTCAACGTACGCGTGACTTCGCTTTACCTCACCTACGGCGTCACCGACAAGTTCGACTTCAGCTTTCTGGTTCCCGTCGTGAGCGCGACCTTCACCGGCCAGAGCGACGCCGAGATCCGCCCGTTCGGGGGCACCCAGGCGTTCCACTACTTCGCTGGTACCCCAACCAATCCCGTTCTCACCGCGCACCGCCAGAGCCTTGGCTCCGCGTCAGGTCTCGGAGATGTGGCGCTGAGGCTCAAGCTCAACATGCGGCAGACCCCGGACGCCAGCTTCGCGATCCTGCTGGATGGCCGCTTTCCGACCGGAAGCCAGGAGGACATGCTCGGCTCCGGAAAGTTCGCGGGGCGCGCGCTGATGATCATCAATTCGACCTTCGGCGATTTTTCGCCGCACGTGAATGCCGGCTACCTCCATCACGCCGGCACCCAGCAGAACGACGCGGTGCTCGGCACAGTCGGATTCGATCATCGAATGTCCGACTTGTTCACCCTCGCCGCCGACCTGGTAACCGAGCTGCAGGTGGGGGACAGCAAGCTGCCGCTGCCCGGGATCGTCACCTACGACGCGCCGTTCAAGCGGACGCTGAATCCGACCAACATTCCATCGATCCGCGACGATATCGTCAGCGGATCCTTCGGGTTCAAGATGGCGCCGGCGCGCAAGACGACGATTGTCGTCAACTCCCTGTTTCCGCTGAATCGGGGTGGGTTGCGGCCAAACCTCGTTTATACGGCGGGAATCGAGTACACGTTCTGAAGGAGCAGCGCCCGCTCAGTGCACCGACGTCAGCTTCCACGAGCTGCCGTTGCGCTCGAAGCTGGCGGCAAAGCTGACCGGAAGCCGCGCGTCCCTGCCATCCGCGCCGACATATTCGTAGGTACCCACGAGGTGGGCGTCGGCGGAGGTCGGTGAGCTCTCGAAATTCTGGATGTGGAAGGTGACGTTGATGTCCTTCGCGCCCTGGAAGAAATCTTCATAGTTCTTCTGCTGGCTCGCCGTCAGTCCGGAATTCACCCGCCGAATTGCGCCGATGTCCCGCGACTCGATGGCGCGCGCGTAGGCCTGGACGATGGGCGCGATGTCAGCCATCGTCGGCGCGGTCGGCACCGGAGCCGGTGGTGGATCGGATTTCGTTTCCACGGGACGCTGCACGGCGGCCGGCGGCGGTTGTTGAACCAGCGCCTGCTGTTGCACGACCGCCGGAGTCTGCGGCGGCATCTGCGTCACCACCGGGCCCCCGGTCGGCGCCGGTTGGACGCGGGCGGATTGGGTCCGCGGCTGGGTCCGGGTCGTGGTCTTCGGAGGCACGACTTTGGGCGGCGCCGGGTTTGGAGTCACCCGGCTAGCCGGCGGGCTGCTTGATCGAGTCGGCGGCGGCAGAGGGGCAGACGCATTCTCGGTCAGCGCCGCCGGCGGCGTGGCATCACTCTGGACCGTTGGCGAAACCGCCGCGGCCGGCGCGGGAGCGCCAGACTTCGAGAGCTGCGACCACGCGACGAGGATGATCGCTGCCGCCAGCGCGCCTCCGCCGGCGAAGGCGAGCCCGCGAGAGCGATTCCGCGATTTTTTCCTCGCCTGCTCGATGGCGCTGCTGACCGACGCCGTCAGCGAAACCGACTCCGGGTACGCGGGCCCGCTCAGCTTGGCGCGTACCGCGCTCAGATCGTTGGCCATCTCGAGCGCCGTCGCGTAGCGGTCGGCGGGCTCCTTCGCCATCGCCTTGTCGACGATGCGGTCGAGCGACGGTGGCAGGCCCGGCATGATCTCGCTGACGCGCTTCGGCTTCTCGGTGATAATCCGGAAGAACAGGTTCTGCAGCGTCGGCCCCTCGAACGGCTTGAGCATGGTGAGGAGCTGGTACAGCACCCCGCCGACGGCGAAAATGTCGGTCGCCGGCGTCGTCTTCCCTTCGGTGATCTGCTCGGGGGCCATATAGCTGGGCGTGCCGAGGAATGAGCCGGTGCTGGTCATGCTCGACGACGCCAGATGCGCGACGCCGAAGTCCATGATCTTGGCCCGGCCGTCTTCGGTGACGCGGATGTTGGCCGGCTTGATGTCGCGGTGGACGATCCCGCGCTTGTGCGCGAAAGTCAAACCGGTGAGAACGTCGATGATGATGTCGAGCTTCGCCTGCAGCGACAGCGGCTGGCCCAGCTCCAGAAGTTTTTCCAGATCGACGCCATCGACGAACTCCATGGCGATGAACATGTGCCCATCGACTTCGCCCATGTCGTAGATGCTGACGACGTTAGGATGCTGGAGCGACGCCGCGGCCTGCGCTTCGTGCAGGAACCGCTTGCGCAGATCTTCCTGCCGCGCGATCGACTCGTTCATGACCTTGATGGCGACCGTGCGATCGAGCACCGAGTCGGTGGCCCGATACACCACCCCCATCGCGCCCTCACCCACCAGCTCGATGATGTGGTATTTGCCTATGTCATGCCGATGCTCGTCCACGGCGAGAATATCCGTTGGCCATGGAAAGACCGCAACAGGGCGGGAAGCGGGAAACGGGAAGCTAGAGTTCCCCTTCCCTCTTCCCACTTCCCCCCTCCCGCCTTCAGTGCGACCTATGATCTTCCTTCTGTGCAGTCAGGAATTCCCGAATCGCCGCCAGCGCAGAGAGATCGTTTGATCTAATGCGCACTTCGCCGCCGCGCGGGAGGTCGGCGTACGAATAGCTGATCACGTCTTTCTTGAGCGCCATCTCCTTTGTGCCTGGCATTGTGCGCAGATGGACAAACTCCGGCGTGCTGAAGTCTCCGGCCTGGAAAGCGTGCTCGATGAGCTTGAGGTGGGCGCGGATCTGAGCCACCGCCAGCGTATCGTAGGCTTTCACCTGCAGCTGGATGCGTCCGCCGTCAGGGAGAACCTCGAAGCGATGCGCCGATTGGTACTGGTCGACTCCCATCGCCATCTTCCCTCGCTCCTGGAGCGCTGCGAAGGCGCTGTCCTGGGCGTAGCTCGACTTGCCGCCGTGCATCGCTGCATGCTGATCAGCGGTCATCGTGCCATGCTCGACGGGAGTCGATGACGCTGAGCCGGTCTGGCCGGTCAAAGGAACTGCCACGAGGCTGAACATGATTCCAAGCTGGACAAGCTGCCTGACAGAAAACATCGAGCCTCCGGGACCGAGCCTTATTACCGTCGCGAACGTCTATGAGCGTTAGGGTAAGGGGAGGAATTCGATTTGGCAGGAACCAAAGTTCCTCAGCCTCCAGGCGCCGCTAGCGTGGCCAGAATCTTCTGGCTGAGAACCCGGTATTTGCCATCCCCTGCTGCCTCGATGGCACCGAGGTCCCTCAACCCGCGCAACGCCCGCACGACCACTTCCCGGACTGTCCCGAGCTCCTCTGCCAGATCCCGCTGCGTCATGCCTAGCGAGAAAGCCGCGGACTTCGACAGGCGTTTTGTCGCCGGCGAGGCCGATTGCCGGTCGAGGATGTAGCGCGCCAGTCGCATCTGGACGCTGTTGGCGCTCAAATGGTCGACTTTCTCAACCAGCCCCTGGATCCGCTCGCACAGGCCGCGCAGAAAAAAGAAGGCGATGCCCGGATCGACGGTCATCGCCCTCCTCACTGCCGCGTGGCTGAAGATCAGAATTCGCGTCGGCTCCGATGCGATCGCCGTCGCCGGATAAACTCCGCCGGTGAAGAAAGGCACCTCGCCGAGTGTGGCGCCGACTTCGTCGGAGTGGATGACCACCTGTCGGCCGCCTCTCCCGCGCACCACCCGGACCTTGCCCTCGATCACCAGCGCCACGCCCTCGGCGCGGTCGCCGGCCGACCAGAGTACCTGCCCGGCCGTCAACCGCTTTTCCACCGCCCGCTCCATCAGAGCAGCGCGTCCTTCCGCGCTGACTCCCTCCAGCAATCCCACGTCGGCAGCCGCGCTACTTCACCAGCTCGGAGGTGATCACGGCACCGTTCATCGCCGGCGAGACCGTCACCGACTTGATCGCCCGGTGCGTCGCCTTGTCGACGTACAGCGTAGTGGTCTCACCCATTCCTCCGTCGGCCGGCGTGATTTCCACTTTCCAGGCGTCGAATGTCCCAGCCGGAACGGTGACCGATTCGCTCCCCGTCACCTTGAGCGCGCGCGATTGTTCCTTCTGGCCCATGAGGTCGAAGTTGCGGAAGGTCGTCGCGTAGCCGTCGGCAAGCGGCAGCGTCGCAATGATGTCTCCCGCTCCGGGACCGTCGGCGAACAGCGCTCCGCCCAGGTCGGCGCTTATCGGCCGATCCTGACCGTTCATCGACATTTTGCCCGTCGCCTTGGCATCGGTGTAGCTGACCTCCACTACTGCCGGACCCTGGTGAATCACCCGGGTCCGCGGGGCCAGCGTCGACTTGTCAATAATCGTCTCGTCCGACATCGTCCCCATCTGGGTGACCGCGCTCTCCGACGCCACCCAGACGCCCGCTGAGTCCTTGAAGGTGCGGGTGACTTCCATCGGCATCGTCTGGCCCTGGGCCTCGAGGCGCACTCTGTAGTTGGCGGTTCCGGCGGTGAGACCGGTGGCCGGCTTCGGCGCGACCGCGGACGGCGCCGCGGTCTTGGTGGCCAGTACCACCATCTTCGGATCGACCGACAACACCGCCATCCGTGCGGTGATCGCCGGCGTCATGCTCTCCTGATATCTGCCGCCGAGATACTTGGCCAGAAATTTTTCAGCCGAGGTGAACAGCACCAGGTTGTTGATCGGGCGGGCGAAGCCGTGTCCTTCGTCGGGCGCGAGAATGTACTCGACCGGGAAGCCGCGGTCGCGCAGCGCCACCACGATCTGCTCCGACTCCGCGCGATTTACGCGTGGATCGTTGGCGCCCTGGATCACCAGCAGCGGCGCTCTGATCCGAGCCGCGGAGGTGAGCGGCGACTGCCTGATCAGCTGCGCCTTGCCTTCGGGAGTGTTCGGGTTCCCCATCCGCTCATTGAAGATCGTGCGCACCGATTCCCAGTACGGCGGAATCGAGTTGAGCAGAGTGATGAGGTTGCTGGGCCCAACTATGGATACGCCGGCTGCGTACAGGTCGGGGGTGAACGCCAGCCCAGCGAGGGTTGCATAGCCGCCGTATGATCCGCCCATGATGCCGACGCGCTTGGGGTCGACGGTGCCCTGCGCGATGAGATACCGGACGCCGTTGCTGATGTCGTCCTGCATCTTCTGGCCCCACTCGTTGTTGCCGGCGTTGAGGAATTTCTTGCCGTAACCGGTGGACGCGCGAAAGTTGGGCTGCAGCACAGCGTAGCCGCGATTGGCGAGGAACTGCGGAATCGGCGAGTAGCCCCAGTTGTCACGGCCCCACGGTCCCCCGTGCACGTAGACGACGAGTGGCAGATTTTTGGGGGTCGTGCCGACCGGCAGCGTCAGGTACGCTGGTATCACCAGCCCATCGGTCGACGTGTACGAGATGGGCTTCTGCTCGGCGAGTGCGGCGCGCGGCAGTTTGTCGAAGACGCGATACTCGAAGGTCAGCTTCTTGGTGTCGCGATTGAACAGCCATCGCTCGCCAGGCTCGCGGTCGCTGTTGGCCACGATCATCCACACCCGCTCGTTGGCGGTGGAAGACGTGACGTTGATCTCCTTGTTGGGCAGCTTGCTCTTGATGATCTCGTAGTCCTTGCGCCACTCGGGGTTCTTCCAGAGGATGCGCGTGCGATCATCGACGTACGATGTGGCGACGAGCTCGTTGGTGACGTCGGAGAAAGTCGCAGCGCCGAAATCGACGCGTCCAAGCGGATCCGATTCGACGAGCTGCTCGGTCTTGCTCGCCGGGTCGAACAGAACCAGACGCGTGAGATCTGGATCGCCCTTGTTGGTCTCCAGATAGACTCTGCTGTTGGTCTTGTCGAACCGGATCGGATTGCAGGTCTCGAAGACGTTGCACGAATAAACCTGGGTGAATCCGGTGGGATCTACGCGAAGGATTTCAGTGTCGCCCTTGTCGGTGGTGCGGACGGCGAGGCGGAGCGCTCCCGAGTTGTCGAACACCCAGCCGACGATTCGCTCCGTGTTCTGCCGAAGCAGCGTCTTTTCGCCGGTCGAGATTTTCACCCGATACAGGTCGTGCCACGCCTTGTCGCGGTCGTTGATGCCGACGTACATGACGTCGGGATCATTTTTGGGGACATCGTAAATCGTCGCCCGTACGCCTTTGGCGGCGGTGAGATTGCGCGCCGGCGGGACATCCTGTCCGGCGGCGGCCGGAGCAGCGGGATCGACCGCGTAAACGTTGAAGTTCTCGTCCCCGCCCTGGTCCTGGGCGAAGAGTATGTACTTGCCGTCCCTGCTCCAGAAATACTGGGTGACAGGGCGCTTGGTGTCGTTGGTTATGAGCTTTGCCGCCGTGTATGGATCGCTGATACGCTTGACCCACACATTCCTGGTGTCCTTGTACGGCTTCAGGAATGAGATGTACCTGCCATCTGGCGAGATCTGGGCGCCGGAGATCTCCGGGTTGCCGAAGAACAGCTCGCGGTCGATGAGCGGGGCGACCTTGGCACTTTGCGCAACGATGGACGCCGGCGCGCAGGCGGTGATGGCGAGCGCGAGCGCGTAACGACGAGATACGTATTTCATGTGGCCTCGGGAGGACAGGAGCAGCGGGATTTTAGCCAGACTAAGGTAGGAAGGGTGGCGTTCGCAGACCAGAACGAATTCGTAACGCCACACCGCGGGGGCCGCCTCAGCGCGTTGACTACTGGCCAACGGGCGAGCTGACGCCGCTGATCCCGCTCGACCGCGATCATCTCATCGACCGCGCTTACTGGGAGCCGGTGAGCATCGTTAGGGCCGGCGACGGTACTCCGACCTCGATCACGTACGATCGCTTCACCGGCACACCGGCTACGAGATAGCCGGCGGGTCCTCGTCGGCCGACCTGCCGTAGGTGTACGGCACCGGGACATCGAGCAGGCGGATGTAGACGCCGAGCTGGGCGCGGTGGTGGGCGGAGTGGGTAAGGAATACGGTGCGGATGACCGTACTGCGCGGGGCGTTGAGGACCACCCGCGGCCCGAGTCGGAGCGTCCACGGCCGCCTGCTCTGCTCCCAGCTCATTTGCTGGAGCGCGCCGCGGAGCTGGCCACTGAGCTGATCGAACAATCGAACACGGTCGGCGGCCGTCGGCAGGTTGGGCTCAGGCCGGCGCTCGCCGAGTCCATCGAACTCGTCGGTCGACGCCATCATCAGCCCGAATCCCGGCAGCTGGGCGACGTGGCCGGCGAGCTCGCCGAGTGTCCGGGACTTCGGATGCGGACGCCAGTCGTTGTTGCCATCGGGGACGCGCTCGAGCATGCGACGAGTCGCGGCGATCTCGGACTCGAAGTCCGGGAACAGCAGCTCAAAAGGTGATTCTTTCTGCTCTGAGCTTTTCCTGGTTGAAGAGGCTTTGGCCATCATCCTGGTCGGTTGAACGTGAGAGCAGAAAGTTAGTCGCGGTAACGCGGTTTCGGCGCGCGATGCGCGGCGCGGCTCGTGCGGAACGAACCTTCCGTGCATCGCTCATCCGTGGTTTTTGCTTCCCTGTTCGGCATTGGGCTGTTCGCGATCGCGTGGCAGAAATACTATCCGCGGTCATCGCTTCTCCCCGTGATGGGAATAAGCGGCCCGCGCGCCAACTCGGGGCGCCGCTGCCAGGCCGGCCATTACCGCGCGGTGTTCCTGAGTCTTCCGATGCGACGGGAAATGTGCTTCAACGGGGCCTCGCTATTCACCCCGCACGAGGGTGTGGTCGTTGACGCGGTCACCAGAAGGGTTGTTTCGGCGAGTAGAGGATGGGTGGATATTGATTCGACGAGCTGGGCGAAGGATGTCGACTCGGTATCGCGCTCTCTGGTCGCCTTGGGCGGAGCGCCCTATGCCTGCAAGTTTGCGCCAACAGCAGCGCCACCGAGCTCGTGGAAATACTGGAGGGTGCGAGGCTACTTCATCCGGGTGACTGCGCTGGGCTCAAACTACGAAGACGTTATTCCCTTTCAGATCGGGATCGACGGCGCGCCTGGCGCTCCGGCCGAGTGCCTACACGCACCCCGCGAGGCCGACAATTCGAACGTGTGCGCGGCCGCGACAGTGAGAGTCCCTTTGCCCGGACACTACGAATGGTGCTGGAGAAGCCCATTCGGACTGTAGGGGATCACGACGTGCTGCTGATCTCGGCGACGATCTTCCATCGGCCGCCGACGTTCTTCCACACGTTGAGGTAGGTGCCGGAAGTTCTCGCCGACTTGCCCTTGACGGTCGCCGTCTGGCTGACAGTGCCGTAATCCCACGCCATGGTGTGGTCGTCGGAGAAATTGACGCCGCCGCTCTGGAAATTGATCTCAGTCGGCGGAT
>DASXGU010000019.1:0-1541 GCA_036488915.1 Gemmatimonadaceae bacterium
GGCGTCACAGGCGTGCGGCCCTCATGGCGGGTTCAGCGGCGGTCGTGCTGCTGGCCAGCCTGTGCCTCTTCACGGTCGATGCCGGCGAATATGCCGTCGTCACCGAGTTCGGCAAGCCGGTCCAGGTTGTCACCGACTCGGGGTTACGCTTCAAGCCCCCGTACCAAAGCGTCCGCATGTTCGATCGCCGCATGTTCACATATAGGCCGCCAGCCAGCGAATTCCTGTCGCTCGAGAAAACCCCCATTGTCGCTTCGAGCACGATCATCTGGCGCATCGCCGACCCGCGAAGGTTTTTCGAGACCGTCTTCGATGGCGCGGGGGCGGAGTCGAGACTTGGGGACATTCTGTTCGCCGCGCTCGGCGCGGTTATCGGGCAGAGTCCCTTGACCACCTTCGTCACGCTCGATCCCACTGCCTACCGCGCCGATGCCGTGCTCGCCGAGGTCAGCCGAGAGTGCCGCGAGGCTGCGCTCAGGGATTACGGCATCGCAGTCGTCGATGTGCAGCTACAGAATGTGGATTTCCCCAAGCAAAACCGCGATCGCGTCTACGCCCGGATGCGCTCGGAGCGCGGCGCCATCAGCATGCGCTACCGCTCGGAGGGCGAGGAGGTCGGGCTCAACATCCGCGCGGTATCAGAGGAGGAGAAAGCTCGCATCCTCTCGCGCGCGATCGAAACCTCGCAGCGCTACCGTGGCGAGGGCGAGAACGAGGCAGCGCACATTTACGCGGAGGCGCTCAGCGCCGATCCCGCCTTCTATCGCTTCCTCCGGACGATGGAGGCGTCCCGCGCCTTCATCCAGAAGAGCACCACGATGGTCCTGCCGGCGGACTCCGAGCTTTTTGGAGTGCTGTTCGATAGCGACTACTACAACCACGCCGGCGCGCCACGGAGCGCCGCGTGGAACGGAATCCATGCAGCACAGGAGGAAAACGCCCAACCATAGCCGGAACGAAACATGATCGTCTTCGCTTGAGAAAAATGCACTTGAAAAAACTGCACATCGATAAGGGGAAAGGCACTCATGTCCAAGATCAACAGAACTCTGATGAAGACAACGCTGGCGTCGCTCGCCGTCGCGGCGACAACACTCGGACGGCCGGCGGCCGCCGAAGTCGTGAAGTACGATCCGGGTGACACAGTCTATTTCACCTATTGTTACTCCCATCCCGTCGCCGCCCGCATCAAGCCCGGCGATACCGTGACGACCCGGACGCGGGACGCGTCCAACGACGTGTTCTCGGTCTCCGACAAGACGGTCCTTGCCAAGCTCGACTTTGCCAAAGTGAACCCGCAGACGGGTCCGTTCTACATCGAGGGAGCGGAGCCGGGTGACACCCTCGCCGTCCATCTCGACAAGATCGAGCCGAACCGCGACTGGGGCTGGGGCGCATCGATCCCCTACTTCGGCACGCTCGGACCCGAGTTCAAAACCATGATGGTCACGCCCCCCGCGCCAGACCGTTTGTTCGTCTGGCATTTCGACAAGGCGCGCAACGTTGCCATGCTCGATCTGCCGAACAGCAAGATCGGTAAG
>DASXGU010000177.1:0-4594 GCA_036488915.1 Gemmatimonadaceae bacterium
GTCATCAGCGCGGCCAGCAACAGCACGAGGCAGAAGTGGACCACTGTCGGTGTCGCGTAAGCGTCGAGGCCGTTGTTTCTATCATTCGCCCCGAACCTCATCTCGGCGGTGAGCGTTATCACCACGAACATCAGACCGGTGAGCGCGGCCGCGGAAGATCCGATGATGACGTAGAAACTGTCCCAACCGCCAACGGCATCGCTCATGGGCTGCCTCCCGTGGATCCTTCCTGAATCAGGTGACGCGTTTTACATCGGGCACCAGATCGCGGACGGCGGTCCGCAGGTAACTCACCGCATCATCTTCGTGTGTAGGATCCCACTCTTCGGCCAGCTCCGCCAGATGCGCGCGCCGGGCGTCGACGATTCGATCGAGCACCTGGCAGCCGTTGGGTGTCAGTGATGAATGGGTCGAGTTCGGCTTCGGGACGGTGACGAGCCCACGCCGCCTCAGCTCCTCCAGCGCCGCCTGCGCGCGCTCGGGTGCAATGCCGCGACTTCTCGCCAGGTCGAACGGGGAAGTTTCAGAATTCCGCTCTACCTGAACGAGAAGCCACGCTGCCAGCGGGGTCAGGGTCTCGCCGGCGCGGGCGACGATCCTCTCGATGTGCGCGCGCTGAACGTCGCGATCGGCCATCGAGGAAAGGGCGGCATACAGATGCGCCGCCACGGCCCGCTCACCCTGCGGCCGCGCGAACGCTTCGCCCGCTTCGTTGCCGATGTCACGCGCGCCGGCTGCGACCGTCGCTCGCAAGGGGCGCTCGGGCAACAGCCACGTGAGCACGAAGCCAACGGCGCAAACGACGGTGGCGACGAAGAACACCGTATCGAGCGAAGCCGTAAAGGCGGACGCATATATCGCCCGCGTCGCCGCCGGAAGACGAGCCATGGCCTGCATGCTCAGGTTCTGGGCTGATCCCGCCCCAGGGCCTGCGCCGAGCTGGGACAGGTTTGCCGTCAGTCGCGACGAGAAAACCGCTCCGAGGATGGCGGTGCCGAGCGACCCTCCCACCAGCCTGAACAAAGTCGCGCCAGAAGTCGCCACGCCGAGATCGCGATATTCGACCGCATTCTGTACGGCGATGACCAGCACCTGCATCACAAGTCCCAGCCCCACGCCCAGCACGAGCAGCAGCGACGCCGCCATGATGCTCGTGCTCTGCGGAGTCAGCCTCGAGAGCAGGAACAGGCCCGCAGACATGATCACCGTGCCGAGGATCGGGAAGATCTTGTAGCGTCCAGACCGGCTGATCAGCTGGCCAGAAGCGATGGATGTGACGAGCATGCCAACCATCATCGGAATCATCTGCATTCCAGAGGCGGTCGGACTCACGCCCTTCACCACCTGGAGGTAGAGCGGGAAGTAGGTCACCGATCCGAACAGCGCGAACCCGACGATGAGTCCAACCGCCGATGTGATTACAAAGGTCTGCTGCCGGAATAGTCGCATCGGCAGCACCGGCTCTTTTGCCTTCCTCTCGGCGATGACGAACACCACCAGCGACAGCACGGCGATGGCGATGAGGCCGATCGACATCGGCGACGACCAGGGGTAGGCCGTGCCGCCAAGATCGGACAAGAGCGTGATGCTGCTCAGCGTTACCGCGAGCAGACCGGCGCCTAGGTAGTCGACGGCGTGCGAGATCCGCCGCGACGCCGAAGGCAGCGTTGCCGCCAGGACGATCAACGCCGCCAGGCCAAGAGGAAGATTGATGTAAAAGATCCAGCGCCACGACCAGTGCGTCGTGAAGTACCCGCCCAGAAGCGGCCCGGCTATGCTCGCGAGCCCGTACACAGCGCCGAAGATTCCCTGATACCGCCCTCGATCTCGCGGCGGCACGATGTCGCCGACCACCGCCTGGGTCGTGACGACCAGTCCGCCGCCGCCCAGACCCTGGATCGCCCGGAAGAGAATCAGCTCGGTCATGTTCTGACTCAGCCCGCAGAGCGCGGACCCGATCAGGAACAGCACGATCGCGGACTGCATGATGCTCTTGCGGCCGTACAGATCGCCGAGCTTGCCGTAGATCGGAGTGACGATCGTCTGAGCGAGGAGGTAGGCGGTCACCACCCAGGCCAGGTGCTCGAGGCCTCCGAGCTCGCTCACGATCGTCGGCAGCGCGGTCGAGACGATGGTGGAGTCGAGCGCGGCCAGCAGCATCGCCAGCACCAGTCCGCTGAACGCGATGAGGATCTGTCGGTGCCCGACAGATATCGGCGATTCAGTGCTCTCCTGAGGGTTCATCGTGGTTTCCATCATCCCGCGCTATCTCTCTCCGGCTTCCTGGCGAGAATGAGGCACGTCACTCCGGGACTGATCCAGCCAGTAGGCGCCGAGTGTCTGATTGACGGGCAGAATTGCTTATCTCCAGGGGAGTTATCGCGTCGTTAACGCACTCTCCATTCCACGATTTTCACGGGCACGCGAGCAGACGGGGTGTTTTCCGGCCGTCGGATGTGATTTGCGGACTCAGTCGGGAGTATTTCCGCCGAGGATCTTGAGCGCGAGGCAGGCAGCGCCGAAGCCGTTGTCGATGTTCATCACCGCGACACCGGGGCTGCAGGTAGCCAGCATGGTGTTGAGGGCTACCATCCCTCCCTGGGCGACGCCGGTTCCGACCGACGTAGGCACCGCGATGACTGGCGAGCGAAGGAGCCCGGCGACCACGCCAGGGAGTGCGCCATCCATTCCCGCGACGACGATACAAACGCGGGCGGCCGCGAGCTGCGGAAGGATCGATTGCAGCCTGTGAATGCCGGCGATGCCGACATCGAAGTGGGTTGCCGTCGGAACGCCCATCGCCTCGAGGGTCGTCGATGCTTCCAGCGCCACAGGAATGTCGGCGGTGCCCGCCGTGATTACCGGCAGCGGTGCGATGTCGCGCATCGGTCTGGGGTTCCGGACCGCCATCCTCGCTTCAGGGTGAATGGTGGCCAGGTCCCGCAACACCTCCATCTGGTCTTCGCTGAGCCGGGAAGCTATTCGGAGCTCGCCGGTTCCCTCGAAGATCTGCCGCAGATGCGCGCTGGTCTTTCCGGGTCCGTATACGACTTCCGGCACTCCTGTCCGCGCCTCCCGATCACGGTCCCACCGGACGTCGGTCACGACGATGCCACCAACGGCAGCGAGATGCTGCCACTTTGCAGACCGCCGAGATCGAGCGCTACAAACCTGAATCCTGCTTTGCGGCAGGCGCGACGCAGCTCGCCCCGAAATGGGTCGGTGACGACCTTTTCGAACATCTCAGCCGGAATCTCCAGTCGCACCACGCTTTCGTGCCAGCGGGCGCGGGCAGGCCAGACGTCGTTGGCGCGGAGGAATTCCTCCACCGATTCGATCTGCGCCAGCCGCTCCGGCGTCACTTCGCTGCCCACCGGCACTCTGCTCGCCAGACACGGAGCGGCCGGCTTTTCCGCATTGGACAGCCTCCACTGGCGCGCCAGCGAGCGAACATCGGCCTTGGTGAATCCCGCATCGACGAGCGGCGCCACCACGCCATGCTCCATCGCCGCCTGCAGCCCGGGCCGGTGTTCGCCCAGATCGTCGACGTGCGTGCCGACGAAGATGACACCGGCACCGCTTCGGACATCGGCCAGAGCCTGGACGGTGTCGTACAAGGCGCTCTTGCAGTAATAGCAGCGGTCTCCCGCGTTGGCCCGGTAGCCGGCGAGATCCATTTCCCTGGTTTCGATCTCCTCGACCCGGACGCCGATCTCACTGGCGATGCGATGCGCGTCGCTCCTCTCGCCGGCGGCAAGCGAGGGACTCACCCCCAGGAGCGCCACCGTCTCGACGCCCGCCCGCACTGCGGCGGCCAGCACGACGGTAGAGTCGACGCCACCCGAGTAGCAGACGAAGGCGACACGATCGCCGGTAGCGCTTCTGATTGCGGACAGAAGCCGATCCTCGAGCTGCATTAGTTTCCGCCCACTGCGGCGGTGTCTGCTTCCAGTCCGTCCAGCGCTTTCATCACCTCGGTCCTGACGTCGGCGAGGGGGCGTGAAGTCTCCTCCGCGACGCGCCTCAGATCGTCGAACTCGGGCTTGGCTCGGCGGGTGCCGTCCGGCAGAGTCGCGACTTTCACTCTGATGTCGCGGCCGTCGTAACGCACCAGGCGCGACTCCCGCTCGAGAGCGTTGCGTACGACGTCGAAGGTCTTCACGCCGAGAGTGGTGAATTGCAGGAAGATCTTTGCCTCGATCCGCGCGAGATCGGATGTCTGGACGAGCGCCTCGACGCGCGTGCCGAGCCGTCCCTTCTTCATCGTCGTATGCAACAGCACCACATCCAGCGCCCCTTCCGCGCGCAGAATGTCGGCGGCGCCCGCCAGCTCCTCGGGGGACATGTCGTCGATGTCGGCGCTGAGAACGTGCAGGTGCTCCGTGTGTACGTGCTCGTGGTGGTGATGGTGATGGTGGTGCTGCTCGACCACCGCCTCGCCAAGAATTATTCGCAAGGCGTTGAGCTGGCCGTGGATGTCACGGGTGCCGGCTCCGTAACCGCTGCGCCGCGGAATGTATTCCGCGGGCGGCGCGCCCTTCGACAGCACTCGCAGCAGCGCGGCGCCCGTCGGGGTCGTGAGCTCACCGGATCC
>DASXGU010000076.1:0-13843 GCA_036488915.1 Gemmatimonadaceae bacterium
CACGTCAAGGCGTTGCTGGACGGCCTCGCGGCGCAGGCGAAAAAGATCGAATCAGCCTGACGCCCCGGCGCGCCGAGGCTCTGCGTCCCCACTCGCGACGGATCCGAATTCGACGGCGTGTCGCTCGCGTCCCACCCAGGCGATCACCGCCGCCGCCGTGAATACAGTGACGGCGACTATCGCCATCGACTGCGCGTAGGTAATTCGGGTCGCCAGAAGGGCCTCGAGATAAGCCACCGAGCTGGCGACGAGCACACCGCACTGGTAGGCGAAGCCCGGCATGAACCCGCGCACCGAATCCGGCGACAGCTCGGTGATGTGCGCCGGAATGACACCCCAGGCTCCCTGCACCATGAACTGCATCGCGAACGCGCCGATGACGAGACCGGCAAGCGACGGCGAGAACGCCCAGACCGGAATGATCAGAATCGCCAGAACCAGCGCCAGCACGATCGAGCGACGTCGACCGATTCGATCCGACAAGTAGCCGAACGAAATCCCGCCGACGATCGCGCCGATCATTGAAAAAGCAGTCAGAGCAGCGCGCTTCTGGGGCGAGAATCCCCAGTCGCGCTGCAGAAAGGTCGGATACATGTCCTGGGTGCCGTGCGACACGAAGTTCATCCCCGCCATCAGCAGCGTCAGGTAGAGAAACAACTTCCAGTGCGAGGCGATGCCGCGGCCGAGACTGCTCCAGTCTTTATGGCGGGTGCGCTGCCACACCTCCGACTCCTCGACCCGATACCGCACGAACAACGCGAGCAGCGCCGGCAAGCCGCCGATGAAAAACATGGGCCGCCAGCCCCAGCGCGGGAAGACGAAGAAATAGCACACGGCGGCGAGCAGGTAGCCGGTGGCGTAGCCCTCCTGGAGAAGTCCCGACAGCACTCCGCGACGACCCGTCGGCGCTTTCTCCATGGCCAGTGAAGCCCCGACCCCCCACTCACCGCCCATTCCGATTCCGAACAGCGCGCGCAGGAACAGAAAGGCGGTATAGCTGGGCGCCAGCCCCGAGAGCACCTCGACGACCGAGAAGAACACGAGGTCGATCATCAGCGGCAGCTTGCGGCCGTAGCGGTCCGCCATCAGCCCGAATATGAATGCGCCGATCGGCCTGAAAGCGAGGGTGATGGTAAGGCTGAGCGCAAGCTGGGCGTCGGTCTTGCCGAACTCCTTCGCGATCGCCGTCAGGGTGAACACGACGAGAAAGAAATCGAACGCATCGAGCGTCCAGCCGAGGAAGCTGGCGAAGACGGCGGCCCGATGGCCGCGCGACGGGGGTTGCGTCGAAGAGAGCGCGGCCGGCGTCATCCCGTCGGAGGTTGCCATGGCGCAATATGCGCCAACGCCTGCGTAGCAGGAATGGCTCTCGCCGCGCCGGGCGCCGGGTTATTCTTTGGACATGCAACCCCCCCTGAAACGAATTGCGTGTGCGGTATTTCTCTCGGGCGCGCTGACATCATGTGCCACGCGCCGGCCCGAGACGCGCGTCACCTCCGTCGCTCCCCCGGTCAACACCGCGGATTTGCCGATTGCCGCCGATGCAACCGCGGACAGTCTCCTCGCCGATGTCCGCGCGCTCGACCCGAGCATCGTAGTGCGCCTCCGCTACGCGACGAGCAACAACTTCACCGGCGCTCCGCTGCCCGGCTATCTCGCCAACAAGGCGCTCTTGCGTCGCGAGGCCGCCGTCGCCCTGGCGCGCGTCCAGGCACGGCTTCGCTCCGCCGGGCTGGGGATCGAGGTCTTCGACGCTTATCGGCCCGTCCGCGCGACGCTGGCGATGGTGGAATGGACGAAGCGCGTAAACCGGCCTGACCTGCTGGCCAACGGGTACATCGCCAGCCGGTCGCGCCACAACCTCGGTCTCGCCATCGATTGCACGCTGATCGAGCTGGCCAACGGGCGCGAGCTGGAGATGGGCACACCCTTCGACACGTTTTCAGCCGACGCCCACACCGCCAACGCGACCGGCGTCGCCGCTGCCAATCGCCAGCGGCTGAAATCGGCGATGGAATCCGAGGGGTTCGTCAACTATGACCAGGAATGGTGGCACTTCAGCTACGACGTGCCTAACCCGCTCCGTTTCGACCGCGTCATCGACTGAGGGACGGCTTGATATAGGGGGAGGGGGTATGTAGATTGTGCCACATGGAGGCGAGCGTGGCTACCCGGATCGAACCGAATTCAGTGAGCCAGGAACAGGAAACAGTATCGTTCCCCGTGACCGGAATGACGTGCGCGGCGTGTCAGGCGCGGGTGCAGCGCGCGCTCTCGTCGGAGCCCGGGGTCGTTGACGCGTCGGTGAACCTGCTCACCAACACCGCCGCCGTGCGTTACGACCCGGCGACCGTCGGACCACAGCGGCTCGTCGACGCCGTGCGCGCAACCGGGTACGACGCCGAGCTTCCGCCGACCGAGACCCGGCCGACCCTCACCACGCCGCCGGAGCATCGCGAGGCGAGCGAGGCTCGCTCGCTGTCCGTGAAGGCCGGCGTCAGTGTTGCGACCGGCATCGCAGCGATGCTGGTGTCGATGACGGTGACGCGCGGAGCTGCCGTCAACTACGCCCTGCTGGTGGTAACCGCCGCTATCCTCGCGTGGGCCGGTCGTGACATCTACCGCCGCGCCTGGAAGGCGGCGCGACACCGGTCCGCCGACATGAACACCCTGGTCGCGCTCGGCACGGGCGCCTCTTTCACGTATTCAGCGGTCGCGACGGTCGCGCCGCAGCTGTTCGCTCGGCACGGAATAGTGCCCGACGTCTACTACGAGGCGGTGGTTTTCATCATCGGGCTCGTTCTCGCCGGTCGTGCCATCGAGTCGCGCGCGCGCCGACGAACCGGTGACGCGCTGCGCCGGCTCGTCAGCCTGTTGCCCCCGAGGGCCCGGATCGAGCGCGATGGCCGCTCGATCGAAGTCGGGCTCGAAACCGTGAGGGCAGGAGACATCGTGATGGTCCGCCCGGGCGAGCGGCTACCGGTGGACGGGCTCATCGTCGATGGCGAGAGCGAAATCGACGAATCAATGCTCACCGGAGAGCCCCTGCCCGTTCTCAAACGCGTGGGCCACAACGTCGTCGGTGGAACGGTCAACACCACCGGTGCTTTCCGTTATCGCGCCACCAGCGTTGGCGAGGACAGCGTGCTGGCCCGCATCGTCAGACTCATGCGCGACGCTCAGAGCTCACGCGCACCAATCCAGAAGCTCGCCGACAAAGTCAGCGCCGTGTTCGTTCCGGTGGTGGTCTCGATCGCCATGGTCACTTTCCTCGTCTGGTACTTCGCGGCTGGAGATGCAGCGCTGCCGCGCGCGATCGTCGCCGCAGTCTCGGTGCTCATCATCGCCTGCCCGTGCGCGATGGGACTGGCGGTCCCGACGGCAGTGATGGTTGCCACCGGTCGAGGCGCCGAGCTGGGATTGTTAATCAAGGGGGGCGAGGTCCTGCAGCGTGCCGGCGACGTCGATACGGTGGTGCTCGACAAGACCGGCACCGTTACCGAGGGCGCGCCCACGGTCGTCGGTATCAGCGCCGAAAGCGCCGTCAGTGAAGGCGATCTGCTGCGATTCGCTGCTTCGCTCGAGCGATACTCCGAGCACCCCATTGCGATGGCAGTCGTGCGTGCGGCAGAAGCGCGCGGCATTCGGCCCGGCGAGGCGTCGAATTTCCGCTCGCTGACCGGCGCAGGGGTGGCTGGGCGCGTCGAGGGCAGAAGCGTCGCCGTCGGCAGCGCCGTGCTCGTTGAGCAGCTTGGTCTTTCCCGCGACGGCACCGTGCCGCCGCCCAATTCCAACGACGCCGCCACCGAGCTGTTCGTGGTGATCGATGGCCGAATCGCCGGCAACATCCTCGTCGCCGATACGGTGAGATCGTCCTCCCGTGAGGCCGTCGATCGGCTCGCAATGCTCGGCATAGACGTCGTGATGGTGACCGGCGACAGGCTCGCCGCGGCGCGTGCGGCTGCGTCGGCCGCCGGGATCGACAAGGTCATCGCCGAAGTGCTTCCGGCTGGCAAGGTCGCCGAAGTGCGCTCGCTCCAGGAAGCAGGGCGCGTGGTAGCGATGGTCGGTGACGGGGTCAACGACGCCCCCGCTCTGGCGCGGGCCGACGTCGGCATGTCGATGCCGAGGGGTACCGACATCGCGATCGAGGCCAGTGACATTGCGATGATGCGCGCTGATTTGCGTGCCGTCCCAACCGCGATCGCGCTCTCCCGCCGCACGATGCGGACGATGAAGCAGAATCTTTTCTGGGCGTTCGTCTACAATGCGATCGGCATTCCGATCGCAGCGGGCGCTCTTTATCCCATGACCGGACTGACCCTGAGTCCGATCATCGCCAGCGCGGCGATGGCCTTGAGCTCGGTGAGCGTAATCGCCAACAGCCTGCGGCTGCGCACGGCGAGCCTGGCCTAGAGGATCACGGATGGCAACAAAAGCCAAAACTCCCCACCACGGCGCGGCAGCCGGTGCCGAATGCGGCTGCGCCGTTCGCGCTGCGTCCGATTCCTCGCGCAAAGCCGCCGGCGTCGATCCGGACATCAAGTCGAGGAATCTGACGCGTCTGCGGCGAATCGAAGGCCAGATTCGCGGGTTGCAGAAAATGGTGGACGACGACCGCTATTGCGCCGACATCCTGACCCAGATCTCCTCCGTACACGAAGCGCTGCGCGGCGTGGGCAGCGAGCTCATGCGCAATCATCTCAAGCACTGCGCGACGGCGGCGATTCGAAGCGGGGGGCAGGAAGCGGATCGGATGTACGATGAGATCGTCGACCTCATGCGAACACATAGCAGATAGTGGGGGCACCGTCTGGGTTGCTGTATCCTTGTTCAAAACGACGGGCAGAGCTCTACTCGCATTCAACCGTAACGCGGTAAGGGGTGGGGGTAGCACAGGTCCCGGTTACCGGAAACGACACTCACAGAAGGATCGCAGCGCAGTACTCCGGTACCAGGTAACCACGCTACCCCCACCCCTTACCGCGTTACGGTTGGACGCGTGTATCGCTGTCGTTAGTCCTCAGTTCTCACTCGCACCCCGCGGCACGGTCGACTGACACCAGAGCCCGCAAAAGCAGGCGAAACCCGTTGCCCCTTGCCCCCGTATTGTACCAATGTGATAGTACAAGCGCACAATGCCTACTTTCGACGTCGATTCCGCCAGCCCCACCCCGATCTACGCTCAGCTGGACCGGTCCATCAGAGCGGCGATCGCCACCGGACAGCTCCAGCCGGGAACGCAGCTGCCCACGGTGCGGCAGCTCGCGGTTGACCTGGCCGTGAATGCCAACACGGTCGCAAGGGTCTACGCCCAGCTCGAGCGCGACGGAATTCTGGAGACGAGACGCGGGGTCGGCACTTTCGTTCTGGTTCCGGCGTCGCCGCAGGCGGCGCGCGGACACCGTGAGCGCGAGCTGCGCGAGCTAATACGCCGGTTCATTGGCGATGCAGCAATGCTGGGATTCACTTTACCCGAGCTAATCGATCAGCTCAGAAACGAGGAGAAGAAATAAATGGCTGGCATGGACGAAGTTCTCGCAGCACGCCGCGCCGCGCGGGCTTCGCGGTCGAAGGGTCGTGCAAACGTAGTCGGGTTCGCGATTCTGCTGTTCTCGCTCGTGATCGGAATCCTGATGATGGGAGCAACCCAGAATCCCGTCTGGCTCGTCGTCTGGATCGTATTGGGTCTGATCTTCGCGCAGTCGCCGAAGATCGCCAAGCAATGGGAGCGAGCCGTCGTGCTGCGTCTTGGTCGCTACACGGGTCTGCGTGGTCCGGGCCTTTTCTGGATCACGCCATTCATCGACACGATTCCGCTCTTTATCGATCAGCGCGTCATCACCACCAGCTTCGCCGCCGAAGAGACGCTGACTTCGGATACGGTTCCGGTGAACGTGGACGCGGTTCTCTTCTGGATGGTCCACGACTCCGAGAAGGCCGCGCTGGAAGTGCAGGACTACACCCAGGCCGTGAGCTGGGCGGCGCAAACGGGCCTCCGCGACATCATCGGGCGCACCTCGCTTTCCGAGCTGCTGCGCGGCCGCGAGCGGATCGAGGCCGAGCTGCAGACGCTGATCGATCAGCGGTCCAACCCGTGGGGCGTCACCGTGCAGTCGGTGGAGATGCGCGACATCGTCATCCCGACTTCGCTGCAGGACGCCATGTCACGTGAGGCGCAGGCCTCGCGCGAGAAGTCCGCGCGCATCATCCTCGGCCAGGCCGAGGTCGAGATCGCCAGTCTCTTCTTCGAGGCGTCGAAATCGTATCAGAACAATCCGACTGCGCTGCACCTGCGCGCGATGAACATTCTTTACGAAGGGCTGAAGGAGAAGGGAGCGCTGATGCTGGTACCCAGCACCGCGGTGGAGTCGATGGGACTCGGCGGATTGATGGGCGCGGCCGCGCTCAGGCAGCAGACGCTCAGCGAAGGCGAAGCCCGCGGGGGCCCGCCCGCGATCTAGCCGCCGACGTTTTCCGGCTTGCGCTGGCCGGCGCCGATGAGGGGCGCCGGCTGGCCTTCGGAAAGAAGCTTGGTCACGAAACGCTGGCCCTCGGAGATCCGTTCGATCTCGATGGCAATTGCATCGACCGACGACTCGAGCCGCTCGAGGCGCTGCGCGGTTTCGGTGAACACTGCCGGCGGCGGACCGGGCCGGCCCGCCCTCTTGAAGATGGCGCGGCCTATCCCGATGGCGATCGGCGAAAAAATGAAAATGATCGAAAGAATCGACAGTGCCGCCACTTCGTTCGAGGTAAGTCCCGCGATGAGTGGCGTCACCGTGGTGCCGGCAAGCAAGCCGGCGCTGGGACTGGTAAGCTGCTCTCCCGTCGTCTGGATGTCGGTTTCCAGCTGGAGCTGCCGGGCGTCGAGCAAAGCGAGCCGAGCTTCGAGGCCTTTGATCGCCGTCGGGTCGCCCGTCTGCCTCAGCTGACTCATGAGCCTGGACCTGCGGCCGTCTACCGAATTGAGCTGATTCGACAGCTCCTCGCGCCGCGCCTTGAGCGCTTCGATGTCGCGCGCGGTGCGAGGGGTGGGTATGGTGATCGCCTCGCTGCCGTTGAGTCCTGGAATGGAGACGACTATGTCGGGCTGCCTTGGCGTCTGGGGCGTCGAAGCTGGGGTCTGCATGCTGCCTCTACGATCCGATAAGCATACGGGTTACAAGCATTGCCCCCATAAAATGCACGTCATTTGACCCCGGCGGGCGGGCTGTCGAACTCGAAAGGACTTTTCGGCTGTTCCGTTCCCACACGGCCCGGCGCGATGTCTGCCTTGGCGTACACCTCGGATCGAACCGGCGACAACGCCTGTCGCCGCATCACTGCAAGCTGCCCGATGTGGGTCAGCACGTCGGAGACCGGTCCCTGAAACAGCTCCTCGACAGTCGTCCCCAGCGGGGAATCAGAGGCCAGATATCTGTCGAATGCCAGGAGCGAGGCGTGGAAACGATCGACTTCCTTTCGCCACGACTGCGGCTTGGCCTGGGTCCACTCGGAGCCTCCAGCGGCCATCCGCAGCGCCCAGTCGAACAGGTCTCCCATGTGGGCGAGAATCTCGATCGGAGTGCGCGCGCCGTGTCCCAGCTGAAACGCCGCAAACTGCGGCGGCGCATCGCGCTCGACCTTCGCCGCGCGGTAGGCGATGGTGGCCAGAGTAAACCGGAGAAACACGCGCGACTGATCTGTCAATGCCAATCCGGCTCGTCCGTCAGCGTATCGACGTGCACCCTGGACAAAGACGCCTTGCCGGAGAAGCGCTGCCAGGTGCCATTGCTATTGGCATGACTGACCGCGATCTCGAAGCTGTCGGGTGGGAACCATCGAGCGTGGTTGAAATCCTCATCGCAGTCGCAGCCGCCGCCGCCCGGTCCACGAACGACGATTCGCCCCGAGGCCAGGTCGCGCACGATCGCGTACGTCCCCGGATTCGCGGGCGTGGTGTCCTCCCCGACGTAAGCGAGATAGCGTCCATCGGGTGAGATCAGCACGTCCTGATACGACGGCCAGACGTCGTTGGGAAGCGGAGTGGTCTGCACCTGATGCTTTCCCAGGCGGAGCCGAAATATCTCTCGCGTCGGGGTCGATGAATCTTCCGACGCCTGCACGAGTCCCATCACCAGCGTGTCGCCGACGACGATCGGTGCCGGCGGAATCACGTCGCGGATGGTGTCGGCGCCGAGCGGCGACACCACCTCGATGCGATAGACGGTCCCCGTGTCCTCCATCGGCTGCCACGAAGTCGTGTAACTGGAGTCGATGACGTTGACGCGCGTCGCGGACCGTGCGTCTTCGCGGTCGCAGGCACCAGCGATGACGACGGCTGCCGCTCCAGCCGCAATGACCAAGACCCGCGTGTCCATCGGAATTATTTCCCTCCCTCATCACTGGGCTCCGCCGCACCGGCCGGCGCCGGCACGCCCGGCGACTTCAGCTCCTCGGTGCTCGGAACTATCGGCTGCAGATTGGATTCCCTGAGCGTTGCGTTCAGCGCCGGCAGCACGATCAGGGCACCCCGCATCGCCTGCAGCTGGCGATCGAGCTGCGACGACAGGTCGGCAAAGACCGTATACGACTGGCTCGTCGGTTTGGCGTCGACGCCGCCGACGACGCCGGCCAGCGCGGCAATCTTGTTGTTCAATCGGATCGGATAATTGAGCGGGTCCTGACTCGATTGATTCTTGACCTGATATATCTCGGCTTCGATCGCGGAGAGGCGGCCCGAAAGATCGTTGGCCGCCTGCGTGAAAGCCGTCGCGCGCGGGCCCGCGATTTTCCTGGAGCGATCCGCGAGTTGTGTCTTGACGTTCCGAATCGTTCTCACCGCGTCATTGGCCTGACTGGTCTCGTCTCGGATGCGCAGCAACAGATCGAACTGCTCCTTGAGGTCGGCGTCGGTCGCGGTGCTTCGCGGATCCTTGACCACCGTGAATGGCTGGGCGTATTGCCGGCCATCGACGCTCATGCGCACGGTGTAGGTGCCGGGCAGTGCAGTTGGACCAGCCAGGCTGCCAGCCCACATGATCATGTTCTGAAACGCGGTCGCCTCCGGGTAGCGGAGATTCCAGGCGAACATGTTGAGTCCGGCTTTGTTCGCGACTCTGGGGGGCGGCGGCCGCCGCACCGGTCCCTCCTCACCGCCGGTTTCCTCGCCGCGAGCTTCCGAGCGCACCGTCGTATCGGGAGTGCCGCCGGCGCGGCGAATGCTGTCGTTGCGAGCCGTACGGATGCTGTCGGCGCGCACGGAATCGGAGGCGACCGTCGGATCCTGTTGGCTGGTGAAGCTGCGAATGATTTTCCCCTGCGGATCGAGAAAATCCATCGTCACCACCTGGCGCGGCTGGGTCAGCCAGTAGTAGACGACGGCGCCCGAAGGCGGATTGGCGCCGCTCGGATGTCCGCCAGCGGCGCCATTGCCTCCGCCCCCGCCGAAGCCGGCGCGGTAAACCTTGCGTGGCCTGAACAGGTGCGCGGGTTCGCGCGCGATCGACGGAGTGAGCTGCCGCAGCGCCGAGAGATCATCGAGAATCCAGAACGAGCGGCCGTGGGTGGCGGCGATCAGATCGCCTTCCTTGATGGCGAGATCGTGGATCGGGACGATCGGCAGATTCCGACGCAGAGTTTGCCAGCTCGCCCCGTCGTCGAACGACACCCAGACGCCGCGCTCGGTGCCGGCGTACAGCAGTCCCGCCTTCTCCGGATCCTCGCGCAGCACGCGGGTGAACTCGGTCGGCGGAATCCCGTTGCTGATCGACGTCCAGTGCTCGCCGTAGTCGCTGGTTTTGTATAAGTACGGCCGCATGTCGTCGAGCTGGTAGCGATTGGCGGCGAGATACGCGGTGCCAGGCGCGAAGTTCGAGGCGTCGATCATCGATATGCGAGCCCACTCGGGCAGTCCGGCTGGGGTGACATTCTTCCAGCTTTTGCCGCCGTCTCGCGTGACGTGCACCAGTCCGTCGTCCGAACCAGCCCAGATGACGCCCGCCGTTCGCGGGGACTCGGCGATGGTGAACACCGTCGCGTAGTACTCGACCGACGTCTGGTCCTTGGTGATCGGGCCACCCGAAGCGCCGAGCGTGCGTGGATCGTGCCTGGTGAGGTCGGGGCTGATCACCTTGTAGGACTGGCCTTCATCGTCGGTTTGAAAGATCACGCTGCTGCCGACATACATCCGCGACGGATTGTGGGGCGAGATCACGATCGGATACGTCCACTGAAAGCGGTACTTCGCGTCGGCGGCGTCGTGGCCCATCGGGTTGTTGGGCCAGGGGTTCACGTCGCGCTCGAAGCCCGTCTTGATGTCCTTATGGGTCAGGAGACCACCGTAGGATCCGGCGAATACGACGTCGGGGCTGTCCGGCCGAACGGCGATGTAGCCGCTCTCGCCGCCTCCGACGTCGTACCACTCGTCGATGGAGATGCCGCCGTTGGCGCGGCTCGGCCCGCATAGCGTCGAGTTGTCCTGCTGCGCCCCGCAGACGCGATAAGGAAAATGATTGGTGGTGACGACGTGGTAGAACTGCGCGGTGGCCTGGTCCTGCTCAGTCCACGCCTTGCCTCCGTTGAACGAGACGTTTGCGCCGCCATCATTGGACTCGATCATCCGCTGCGCGTCATTGGGCGCGATCCAGAGGTCGTGGTTGTCGCCGTGCGGCACCTGGATGTTGCGGAACGTCTTGCCACCGTCGGTCGAGCGGTACATGCCGGTGTTGAGGACATAGATGCTGTTCTCGTCCTTGGGGTCGGCGAAAATCCGGGTGTAATACCAGGCGCGCTGCCTGAGCCGGCGCTCGCTGTTGGTGCGTGTCCACGTCGCGCCGCCGTCCGACGAGCGGAACACGCCACCGGAGTCGGCTTCGATTATCGCCCAGACCTTGTTGGAGTTGCTCGGCGAAACCGCCAGACCGATGTTGCCGATGACGCCCTGCGGAAGCCCGGGGTTGCGCGTGATCTCGGTCCAGTGCTCGCCGCCGTCGGTCGACTTGAAGATTCCGCTGCCGGCCCCGCCCGACACGAGCTGCCACGGGGTCCGCCACGCCTGCCAGAACGCGGCGTAAATGATTTCCGGATTGTTGGGATCCAATACGAGGTCGGCTATTCCAGTCGAGTCGTTGCGATACAGGATTTTGCGCCAGGTCTTGCCGCCGTCGGTCGTCTTGAAGACGCCGCGGTCTCCGTTGGGGCCAAAGACGTGACCCAGCGCGCCGACGTAGACGATGTCGGGATTGGTCGGATGCACCCGCACGCGCGAGATCTGGCGAGTCTCGATGAGCCCGAGCGAGACCCAGGTCTTGCCGCCGTCGCTGGTGCGCCAGACACCGTCACCGTGCGAGACGTTGCCTCGTATCGGATACTCGCCCGCGCCGACGTAAACGATGTCGGGGTTCGATTCGCTGACACCGATCGCGCCGATGGTGCCGCCAAAATATTTGTCCGTGACGGGAGCCCAGGTGATCCCTCCGTCGATGGTCTTGAAGACGCCGCCGCCGGTGGTCCCGAAATAGTATTCGTACGGCCGCTTGCTCGACCCCGCGACCGCGACCGACCTTCCGCCGCGAAAAGGTCCGATCTCGCGCCAGCGCAGCGCAGCGAACACACTGCTGTCATATCCGCCGACGGGCATCGCGAGGGCAGGGCCTCGCGCCGGCGCCGGCACGCGTTGGGCCGCAGCGCCTTGCGGAAATGCCGAACCAGCGGCTAGAGCGACGAGGAATGCGCGAAAAACGCGGGCGGTCACGACAGATTTCTCCGGGCGGGCGTTAGTGAAGGGCCGCTAGGATGTAGCAAAGCCGACACACGCTCGGCAAGTAGCACGGGTGGACGGAAACCGCGCCGTCGGAGCGCTAGCGCAGGAATCGCTCGGCGAGCTGGGCGAGGCGCTCATCGCCTTCACGCGCGGCACGCTCTCTGATTTTTTCGACGAATGGCCGGAGCTTCTTCTCTCCCCAGTAGTATCCGGTCGCACTCTCGGCGCTGCCGGTGTCGCCCGACCGGGCGCCCTCGAGCAGGGCTTCGGCGGCGGCCTCGTCGTAAGACGGATCGGTGCGCGGGGGAAGCGTGTAGCGCTTTCCCGGATCACCCCACCCTGCATCTTCTTTCACGAATGCGCGCGACATATTCGGCAACTCTCGACGGAACTCTGTGATTGTCGCAGCTTTCACGCCGCTATCACGGGACTTGCAGATCATGCGGGTAACCCAAGATCATGGAGGCTTGATGAGAGAGGAATCCTACGAGGAGCAGCAGGAAGACCTGGATCCGCACCGGCGCCAGGAGCGAGACGGCGCAGCGCTGGAGAACGCGGGCCGGCTTGGACAGCGAGGCGTGCTTCTCACCGGCCGCGAATCGAGCGGCGAGCTCGACGATCTGATGACGGCTGTCGAACGATTTGAGGCAGCGGTCGTCGCCCGCGGAGGGGATCTCTTCGTCAACACTCCGTTCTCGGATCAGCCGGAAGATCCGCACTTCGTGATTCCGCAGCGCGTGGCGGGCGAGGACGCGGAGGCATATGCCGCGCGCATCAATCAGGCCGCCCAGCAGCTGGAGAGGGTCGACTTCTAGTCCGTGTTTGAGCCGTGAATAACGCCACGCAGCGAAGCATTCGCTGGGCGCAAGCCGGGCTTCTCGTCAATGCGGTTCTCGTACTGGTAAAGCTCGTCGCCGGCATCGTCGGCCACGCCAACGCGCTGGTCGCCGATGCGGTGGAGTCGTCGGCGGACATTTTTTCATCGCTGATCGTTTGGATGGGCCTGAGCATCGCCGCCAAGCCGGCCGATGCCGACCATCCTTATGGGCACGGCAAAGCGGAGCCGCTCGCCGCGGCGGTGGTGTCGCTGATGCTGCTCGGCGCGGCGACCGGGATCTCGATTCTGGCCATTCGCGAGATTCTCCATCCGCACCATCTTCCGGCGCCATTCACGTTGTTCGTCGCCGCCGGCGTGATCCTGGTGAAGGAGCTGCTGTATCGGCGCGTCTCACGGGTGGGGAAGGACGTCGGGAGCACCGCCGTCGCCGCCGACGCGTGGCATCATCGGGCCGACGCCGCCAGCTCACTGGCCGCGTTCATCGGAATCAGCATCGCTCTCCTGGGCGGAAAGGGATGGGAGGCAGCCGACGATTGGGCGGCGCTCGTTGCGGCCGTGATCGTCGCCGTTAACGGCGTCAGAAATCTGCGTCCGGCGATATCCGGTCTGATGGACGAGGCACCCGACGAAACACTCCACGACCGCGCGCGCGAAGCCGCCAATACCGTCGACGGGGTGCGAAGAATCGAGCTGTTGAACATTCGCCGCTCGGGGCTCGGGTTCTACGTCGATCTCCACGTGCAGGCGGATCCGGGAATTTCCCTCGAGGACGCCCACGAGATTGCCGCGAAGGTGAAATACGCCATCCTGGAGGCGATTCCCAGCGTCATAGCGGTGCTCGTCCACATGGAGCCATACCGTGCCAACGGAAAGATCTCCGAAGGGGCTGTGCTGAGTCTGCCGCCCGTCTGAGCGACTGTCTAGCCGCATTTCCAGTCGCCGCTTCTGCCGCCGCTTTTCGCGGTGAGTCGCACCTCCGAAATTTGCATCTCACGGTCTAGCGCCTTGGCCATGTCGTAGATGGTGAGCAGCGCGACGGTGGCCGCGGTCAACGCCTCCATCTCCACGCCAGTGCGGCCGCGCGTCGACGCCCACGCGCTGACCCGGACTCCCGGAAGAGACCGATCCACCCGAAAATCGACGCCCGCGTCGGTGAGCGCGAGCGTATGACAGAGCGGAATCAGCTCGGCGGTTTTTTTCGCCGCCATGATCCCGGCGACGCGCGCGGTCGAGAACGCATCGCCCTTCGCCAGGTCATT
>DASXGU010000079.1:0-8258 GCA_036488915.1 Gemmatimonadaceae bacterium
GTGAAGAGCGCGCCCAGTCCCAGGGCGACAGCGGTGTGCGCTGTCTTCAGTCCATTCGACGGGAACCCTGTCTTTTCTTCGTTGAGCAGGCGCTGGCCGAGGAACCATTCGGCGGCGAACATCGGCAGCTCCGTATAGCTCGCGATCTGGTGGATGCGGAGCCGCGTATAGTAGGCGTCGCTGTACTCGATGGCGCGCGGCCGCGCGCGCTTGCGCGTGACGGTGTCTGGTGCCGCCGGGCTATCGACAACCGATGCTTCCACGTGGGTGAATCCAAGCGGTTCGGGCCTCGGTCCTGTCGGAGCCGGGACGGAGGTGGAGAGGGTGCCTACAGCCATCAGTTGAAGCAGCAGCATCATGAATGTTCGAGCGTGGGCGCCGTTGATCGTACCGAAGACAGACACCCGAGGTCCGTGGAACCCCCTCGTGCTCATCAAGTGCGCGTCCCTGTAATGAGCCGGTCATGAAATGCACGGCTGGTGCGTTGAAAGCACGGCTCATACCAGGCTGATTTCGTCAGGGAGTGGGGAACCCGGCGCGTCAGGTGTTCTCTGATCGTGGACGCGAAGTGCGCCGGCACCATCGATCTCCTCATGAGCGTCGGTTGATCCACCCACACAGCAACGAGGCTGAAATGAAGGTTCGTCAGATTTCTCTCCGGTCCAGAAGACTCGTGCTCGCGGGCGCGGTCGCCGCCGCGGCAACAACGAGCCTCGTGTTGGTGCGGGCGGCCGGCGCGCAGACTGAAGAGCCTCGCCAGGGTCCGCCAAGTGGGGAGCAGACTGATCCGCGCCAGATCATCGATCGGCGACTGGCTTTCCTGACGGAAAAGTTGGGGCTCGACACCACCCAGCAGGCCAAGGTTCGCTCCGTACTCGCCGACGAGACCATGCAAATGGAAGCCTTGCGACCCGGCAGCGGTGGGCAGCGCGGTGGAGAACGTGGGGGCGGCGGCGGCGGACGCGGAGGTCGTCGTCGCAACGGGGGCGGGGGTGCTCCACCCGACAGCGCGGGCGGCGGACAGACTCGTGGCGGATTCGGTTCCCCGGAAGCGCGTGCCATTCAGGAGAAAGCCGACCAGCAGATAGAAGCGGTGCTTACGCCGCAGCAGCGAGCCACCTACGAGCTAATCCGGCACCAACAGCAGCAGGGGCGGGCCAACCGCGACACCACTTCGCGTCGATGAAAGTCGCCGGGCTTTTTGTGTCAGGCCCAGGGTCGGTTTATCTTAGGAGACTCATCGCGAGAACCGTGGAGCTCCCATGAACGTGCAGCAATCGATGATGACCAAGGCGCTTCGGCGCTGGCGCATCATCCCCGTGATAGTGATCGATGACGCCAAGAACGCTGTGCCGCTCGCCAGCGCGCTGCTCGGTGGCGGACTGCCGATCGCGGAGATCACCATGCGCACCCCGGCGGCAATCGAAGCGCTGACGCGCATCGCCAGCGAGCAGCCGGAGATGTTCGCCGGTGCGGGGACCGTGCTCAACGTCCGTCAGGCCGAACAGGCGAGGAAGGCGGGCGCGCACTTCGTCATCTCGCCCGGACTTAATCGCGCCGTCGTCGATTACTGCCTCGAGCACGATGTCCCGGTGTACCCGGGCGTAGCCACCGCCAGCGAGATCGAGGCGGGGCTGGAGATCGGCCTCAACCTCTTCAAGCTGTGGCCCATCGCCACGCTTGGCGGAGTCGAATACCTGAATTTTCTGGCGGGACCATTCGGCGGAGTCGAATTCAATCCGAGCGGAGGCGTCACGGGCGCCACGTTCGAGAGCTATCTGGCGCTCAAGAACGTCGTGGCGTGCGGCGGACCGTGGATGACTCCGCCCGACTGGATCGCGGGGCGGCAATTCGAAAAGATCAGCGCCGCGGTTCGGGATACGGTCAGACGCACGGACTCCCTTGGCGCATCACAGAAAAGGCAGGTCCAGCAGTTTCGCGAGAGCTCGGCAGCTACCGTCTAAGCCGAGCGAAATCGGGTATCGGCCTCCAGATAGCCCGACGGCAGGCCGATATCCAGAAAATCTCCGCGCACCAGACAACCCGTCAGTCTTCCGGCCGCCAGGAGTCGCTGCATTACGGGAATGTCGTCGAGCTCCCTGCCTTTGGGCAGCGTCGCATCGACCGCGTCGATCGTTGAAAAAACCTCGGGCAGGAATACGTAACGACCGACTCCCGTGAAAGCGGATCTGGCTCCTCCCAGATCGAACGTCTTGCTCTTGGGGCCCTTGTCGGGAATTCGCTCGATCACGAACTCATGGCCCTCCACATGTCCGGGATAGATCGCGGTGGGGCCATATCTTTCTCGATTGGCTTCGGTCAGCTCGACGATGGCGACGACGCTCTTGCCGGTGCTCGAGTGGACGTCGATGAGCTGTTGGAGCGCCGGCCGGTCTCCGATGAAAAGATTGTCGGGGAGCGCGACACCCATCGACGACTGACCAGCGAAGTGACGGCCGAGTCTGATTGCATCGGCAAGCCCGCGGGGGTTTTCCTGGACTACGACATCGACCCTGGCCGGCATCCCGGAACTACCGGCGGCATCTCGCGCCACTCGCTCGAGATCCGTCTTGCCGGGCGCCGATACGATCAACACGTCGGTGATGCCGCTCGCTGCGCACTCCTCCATTACTCTCAGCACCTGGGGCTTGCCGCCGATCGGCAGCAACTCCTTGGCGCCGCCGTGAGTAAGCGTTGCCATCCGCGTACCTTTGCCTCCGCACGGTATCAGGGCTTTCGTCACCGTCCCGGTCACTTTCTCGGTGCCTCCCCTTCCCACTCGCCCTCGAGTCGCGCCCCGGACTCGGCGTGGGTGAGCCAGGTTCTGGCATCGATGCCGAAGCGCGAGCGATAGTCGCCGGCGAGCTGGGGTCGGGCGGCGTCCAGAGCGCCCCGGTCGCCCACTGCGATCGCGCATCCTCCCCATCCCGCGCCGGTCAGTCGCGCGCCGCGGACACCCCGGATTTCCTTTGCCCGATCGACGAACCAGTCGAGCTCGGGCGTCGAGCACTCGTATAAACTGCGCAACGACTCGTGCGATTGGTAAAGCAGCTCGCCATCCACCGCTCCCGATTCTTTCAGGCTCTCCACCAGCTTCTCGACGCGCAGATTCTCCTCGGCGACGTGCAGCGCCCGCTTCTCCAGCGTGCCCGGCAGTTTGGCGGCGCGAACCTGCTCGGGTGTCGCCGACGCGAGGTTGCGCAGATTCGGGTCACGCTCGCGCAGCAAGCGCAGCGCTTCTTCGCACTCGCGTTGCCGCTGATTGAACTGAGAGCCGCGCAGCGAACGGGGCAGGTTGGTGTCGAAGATGAGAACTGCTTCGCTCATCTTCACCTGCTCGGTTTCCAGCGTGTCGCACCACAGGTGAAGCGCGTGGCAGCGCTCGCCAAGCGCAGAAGCGAACTGATCCATCACCCCCGATGACACGCCGACGAACTCGGTCTCGACCCGCCACGACATCATTGCGAGATCGCGGAATGTCTCGCCGTAACGGACCAGCCGCGCGAGCGTTATCGCCGTCGCCACTTCCAGAGCCGCCGACGAGCTGAGCCCGGATCCGGTCGGGAGATCACTGGTGACGATCGCTTCGACCTGGGGCAGGCGCACATCGCTGGATCCGAAGGCAGCGAAGACCCCGGTCATGTAATCCCACCACTGGCCGCTGCGCGCAATCTTGCGCGCGTCGAACTCCGCCGGTGCCGACCTATCGTCCGATATGATGCGGCTGGCGTCGCCGCTCGTCGCGCGCATTGCGACCCAGGTTCGTCGATCGATGGCCAGCGGCAGGACCTGGCCCCCGTTGTAGTCGGTGTGCTCGCCGATCAGGTTGACGCGGCCCGGCGCCGAACCGATGACGTCTGGCTCTCCACCAAAGGCGGCGTCGAAAGATCGGCGGGTCGTTTCTGCGTTCGTGGTCTCCATCGCCACTCATAATGCCGGAAGTGTACCGCGCGCGGGCCAAATGGTATCGTTCAGCGATGCCCGATGCCAAGCCGAGCAGCACCGGACGGTCCCGATGACGGGCGCTAGCCAAACCCGCCCAAGACCTTTCGCGAGCGGTCACCTCGAGTGGTCCAAGGCTCACGGCAACGCCAGGTACAACCTGGCCGTGAGCGGCGTGACGCCTTGCGATGTAACGCTGCTGTCGCCGTCGATCGACGATTTCACGATGGTCGCCGACAATGAATACGGCTGGCGCCCGCTGGTCGCCGACCGCTACAACGTAGCTCCGGAGAGCGTGGTGCTTGCTCACGGGACGTCGATGGCCAATCACCTCGCGTTCGCGGCGCTGCTCGAGCCGGGCGATCAGGTGCTCCTCGAGAGCCCCGGCTACGATCCGCTGAGGCTGGTACCCGAGTACCTGCAGTGCGAGGTCAGAACGTTCGAGCGTAAGGAGAGCGAGAAGTACAGGATCGACATCCAGCGGATCGAGGGCGCGCTGACGCCGCGGACGCGCCTCGTGATCGCGACCAACCTGCACAATCCGTCGGGCGTGCTGGCTGGGCGCGGCGAGCTCGAATCCCTCGCCCAGCTGGCGGACACCTACGACATCCATGTCCTGATGGACGAAGTTTATCTCGAGTGGATGTACGGCTCGGGTGAGCCCCGCTCGGCCATCAACATTTCTCCGCGATTCGTGACCACGCGCAGCCTGACCAAGGTCTATGGGATGGCGGCGCTGCGCGCGGGCTGGATTCTGGCCGCGCCGCCGTTGGCGAATGAAATGCGACAGCTCAATGGATTGTTCACCAGTTCGATGGCCCATCCCACCGAACGACTCGCGGCACGCGCTCTCGATCGTGCGGATTCCATGCTTTCCGCGGCAAGGGAAAGAGTGGGACGAAACCTCCGCCTCGCCACTGAGTTCGTCGAGTCGAATCGGAAGCTGTCGTGGGTGCGGCCGGCAGCAGGGACCGTGGGATTCGTGCGACTGGAAGGCGGTGGCGTAGATCAATTCGTCGATCGTCTGCTGGCCGAATACGAGACGCTGGTCGTCCCCGGGCGTTTCTTCGGCACACCCGACCATTTCCGGCTCGGCTTTGGAATGGACGAGGCAGTCCTCATGGAGGGGCTGACCCGGCTCGGCGCCGCGCTCACGAAATTCGGCTAGCTCCCGTGCGCTCCCGGCGACCCCGCCGAACGGTCGTGCCCACGAATGATCGCTACTTCGAGCTCGTACCATCCGCCGGCTTGGTAGTACTGCACGCGAATGGTGTGGTGGCCGCCGGTGAGCGCCGCAAAATCCACCTTTGACTCGTGGGGCAGCCAGTCGTCGATGACGAGGTTGTTGTCGATCCAGACGCGAACCCCATCGTCGCTGATCGCGCGCAGGGTGTACTCGCCGGGCGCGAGGTCGACGGCGCCCGTTGCATCCAGCGCAAAGTTTTCGCGCGGGAGTCCCGGCAGGGCGCGGTAGCCCATGTAATCGAGGCGCGGGAGGCTCGCCGAAAGAATCGGCGCGCTCCCGGTGAGGACGCGCATGGCGTCAGGAGTTTTACGCGGATCGGCGGTGCTGTCGGTCCACTTGAAGAACCGAGCGCTCCACTCGATCGGCGGGTCGAACCGGCCGTAGGAGAAAGTGTATGGTCGTCCGGCGGCGAGCTGCGCTCCCCGCGGTGAGACGGTCGCGGCGCCGGTGTACTCGAGCGTCACCTCCCAGTCTCCGGTCGAATCCGGCTTCGGGGTGACAGCGATGGTGTCACCGGTGGTGCCCGATTCCGAAGAGAGCGAAGCGATTCCACGGCGAGCGACGACGCGCCAGCGTCCACGCGGCCCCAGCGTGCGCAGGCGCAACGGAATTGCACGGGCGCTGTCGACGGGCCACAGCTTCGGCGAGCGATAATCGTAAGGTCCCCATTCGTCGACGATTATCGCCGAGCGCGGACGACTGGCGAGCGCGGTGTCGGGGCGGACGGGAAGAAAGCCGCCGGCCATTGGAAGAACGCTGTCGACGAGCTCGGCGGGCGGTCGGAGAAAGCGGCGCGGCCACGGCGCGGTGTCGCTGGTGGTGTTGCCGGTGAACGAGTAGCCGGTGCTGTCGCGAAGCACTACCGCCGAATCGACATCCATGAATCGATCGTTGGTGACGGTGAGGCTGGTGGTATTGGCGGCGCGAACCCCGGCCCGGGCGTGACCGAAGAGGTTGCCGTCGATGAGATGCCCCCTGCTCCGCGTGTCGCGGTGCTTCGGATAGCCCCAGTCAGAAGACTCGATCGAATCGGCCCACAGGTGAATGGCCGTCGAGTCACCGATGATGATGTTGGCGACGATGGTGTCATTCTGCCCGTGCTCGATGGCGATGCCGGTGCGGTTGTCGACGAGTCGATTGCCGACTATGCGCGACGAGTAGCTGTATCCGCCCCAGATCCCATACTCGGAGCCCTCGACGTAATTGCGGGCGAATGAATTGCGGCTGAAGGTCGCCTCGATTCCGTTGGCCAGTGCGAAGCTGAAATCGTTGAGGTAGAAGACGTTGTCGTTGACCCCGCCCTCGCCGCCGTCCATGGTGCTCTGGCCGGCCCAGATGAAGACGCCGTCGCCGCCGTGCGTCATGGAGTTGTAGGCGACGATGTTCTTGTCGCTCTGCTCGTACATGAGCAGGTCGGCGGCGTCCTGACCCCGCCGGTAAAATCCTTCGCTGTAGCCGCGGACGTTGAAATCGGCGCGGTTGTGCATGATGGTGTTTCCGCTCGAGCGATAAAGCCCGATGCCGACGCCCGAGTTGAACGAGAACTCGTTGTTCCAGATGCGCATCCCGTTCGAGCGCACGAGCATGAGACCATCCATGCCCTGATCGGCGGTGTTGTCGCGGATCTCGCCGCCCTGGACGTCGACGAGGTACGCTCCAGCTCCGTAGCGCATCCACTCGTCCTTCTCGTTATGGTGAAACGACAGCCAGTCGATGAGGCTCTCGTGCTCGACGCCGCTGTACAGACGCGGCTTCCAGCCGTAGCCGAGGTCGTTGCCGACGAGCGAGAGCCCGCGGGTGCCGCGCGCGACGACTCCGAATCGGTAGCCGCGAACGCGGGCGTTGGCGATGCGGACGTTGCGCCCGCCCTCGACCCGGATCGCCACGCCGGCGGCAGCGTCCGGAGCGGCGTCGCTCGACGAGCCTTCCATCGTCGCCCCGGCGAAATCGACGGTGATGTTGTCACCGCGAATGGTGACGACCGCCGAGTCGAGCGACGAGCTCGCTGCCAGTCTGTACGTGCGCGGAAGGATGCGGGTGGATTGAGTGATGACGAGTCCGGGGCGGAGCTCGATCGGAGTCTGGCCACTCGCCTCAGCGACGGCGGTGACGATCGAGGCGGACAGGAGCAGACGGAGGCGTCGCAGGTGGGTCGGGATTGGGGAGGAGGAGATTGAACTGACTACAGATCCGCTACTCCCCCGGCGGCCGCGCCCCCGCCGGCGGTCCGCCAGGGCCTCCCGGTCCCATCGGTCTCGGGTTTCCGCGATGGCAGGTGAAGCAGTTGGCCACCGGTGGATCGCCGCGGTCGGTCGGGACCTTCGCCAGATAGTCGCGATTGATGGTCTGGACCATCGCGAACATCAGGCGAGCGGTGTTCTTCTCCTCTTTGTCGTCGAGGTCCCACTTGCCCGGAACATGACAGAAGCCGCAGCTCACGCCGAGTGACCGACCGAAGCCGTTGTTCATGATGTTGACGAGCCGGGCCGCCGGCACACCCTTGAAGATTTTGATGTTCTTGAAGACGCTCTCGGCAGGCTCATTTTCCCGACCGGCAATCGAGCGCAGAATCATCGCCGCCCCGCTGTCGCGCCGCGCCGCCGTGACGCTATCGCGCACTCGCCGCGCCGAATCTGTCAGCGGAGGCCGCACGCCTGGACCGCCGGGACCACCCGGCGCCTGCTGCGCCGCGGGTTGCTGGCTGGGCGTGGGACCTTGGGCAGTGGTGGTCGTGGCCGGAGTCGTCGCGCAGGCGTAGGCGACGATGATGATCGAAGACACGACCGCAATCGCAGCGGGAACCCGGTCGGACATTGGACCTCCCCACACGGTTTGTGGCACGACGGAATTAAATCAATAAGCGGGAAGCGGGATACTCCCGCCTCCGCCTAATGGCTTGCAGAGGTTTCCAATGTGCTACCCCCTCCGCCCACCCAATCCGTTGCTGTCGTTGCCCGCGCTTCCGGCCTCACCGTGCCTTCCCGAGGCCCGCCGGGTTACCGGCTTCGCAACGCAGCACCACTGCTCTATCGTCTCGTCGTCGGCGCGATCCCACGCTTCTGGCACGGGG
>DASXGU010000125.1:0-15122 GCA_036488915.1 Gemmatimonadaceae bacterium
CCGCAATTGGATCGACCCTTCTGCGGCAGCAACGATTTTATCGCGGGGCGTCCGAGCTCCTTTACGCCCGCGGCGCCGTCCGCGATGCGCTCGAGGTTCTCTCGACGGACATTCGTGGGTTGTCCGCCGCCGACACAGTCAGGCTGGCGGCCGATTCGGCAATGGAATTCTTTGCCGGACTCGGCAGCTCGGTGGTGTGTCAGCTCGTGAGCCCGGTGGAGATCGGCTTGCCGGGGGTGGCTGGTGCGCGCGGCAATACGATGACCGCAATGCTCACTCAGCCTGATACCGGCGACCTGGCCGTCTTCTACCACGCCGCGACGCCTGACGCCACCGGAACCTGGGAGCGAGCCAGGGTCTCGGCGTTTGCGTCTCGGGCGGCAGGGGTCGGGTGTCCCGATCCGAGCGGGCTGGCGTCCGGCACCGGTGCTAAAGCGTTCGTCGTTACCCTCGCGGCTCCCCTGACATACGGCGTAGCACGGGGTACCCCGGTGCGTTTCGTCCGCCGCGGGCGCTACAGCCTTTATAAAGCGTCAGACGGCGAGTGGTACCTGGGCTACCGCCGCTGCAACGCCCTCGGTCCTTCGATCTGCGGGAGCATCCAGCCCTTGAGCGGCCCGTACAAGGCGTACAGCGCGAACCCCCAGCGGACGGGCTTGCTGTTCGAATACTTCGACGCAGCTGGTGGGAGAATCGGAGCCGGGCCGCCGGCGCTCGCGTTGGCGCGGGTCGATGTCACGGCCCGCGCGGAGAGCCGTCAGCAGATCTCGCTCGAGCGGGGCTTCTCGCGTCCCGCAGATTCGGCGACGATTTCAGTCGCCCTGCGGAATCGCCTGCCATGATGCCGAATGGATCGAGAGGGCGGAAAGGTTTCGTTCTCGCGTCGGCGCTGCTGGCGCTGTTGCTCATCGCGGCCCTGGTGGCAGGAGTCTTTTTCGCATCGACCGAGGTCACCCGTACGGGCGTGGCCGGAGTCGATGGCAACCTGGCGCGGATGGCGGCTGAGGCCTCGATAGAGCGAGCGCTGGCAGGGTGGAATTTCGGGGTGCGAAGCGCCGCGCCCGTCGGGCAGGCCAGCTCCGCGAGCGACGACGCCGCCGGGATGCCCGCCACAGTGTACATCACTCGCCTCGATTCCACGGTGTACTGGATCGTTGCCGATGCCGGCCCTCCGCGTCCTCAGTCGGTGATCCGCAGCCGCATCGGTGCGTTCGTGAGGACGAGAGCATCCGCCGACGGTTCGACAACAGTCGACCGAATTCCCGAGCGATGGTGGTCGGAGCTTTTGTGAGGCGATGGTAGCCCATCGTTACTTTCGCGCCAATTGAATCGTGTCTTAGTTCGAACGATTGGTGACGGACCTCTTGAGCAGAAGTGCCACGCGGTTGGTCTCATCGTAAATGCAAGCAAACAGGGTTCTTGGGACCGCGTGCTTCAAGAGAGATAGAAGTGGGGCGCGCACCCGAGTAAAGCCCGTCTCTTTCATCACCAAGGACCGCGATGGGGTTATTTGGCCGGAAGAAGACTACCGTAGGGCTCGACATCGGCTCAGGCCTTGTAAAGGTCGCCGTCGTCGATCACTCGAAGTCTACTCCAGAACTGGTCAAGGTTGCGATCACTCCGCTTCCCGACGACGCAATCGTCGAGGGCGAAGTGATGGATCCGCATCTGGTCTCCGACGTCATCCGCACGACTATCGAGTCGGTTGACGCCAACACCAAGGCGGTCGTCGCCGCAGTCGGCGGTCGCGACGTGATCATCAAGCGCATCAAGACCGAGCGCGTCAAAGAACAGCAGGCGCGCGAGCTGATGCGCTGGGAAGCGGAACAACACGTTCCCGATGTCGACTCCGTCGAGCTGGATTTCCAGATTCTCGACGAGAACGGCGACAGCCGCGACGAGATGAGCGTTCTCCTCGTCGCCGCCAAGCGCGACCTCGTCGAAGCGAAGCTGCGGATCCTTGCCGAAGCCGGCATCACGCCCAGCTCCATGGACGTCGACGCTTTCGCGCTGCACAACGCGTTCGAAGTGAACTATCCCGCCGCGATGACCGGCGCCGTCGGCCTCGTCAACATCGGCCACGAAGTAACCAACATCAACATCCTGGACGATGGCGTCCCGATCCTGACCCGCGATCTGCCGGTGGGAACACGCCGTCTCCGCGAAGATCTTCAGCGCGAGCACGGCCTTTCGGCCGCCGACGCCGAAGCTCTCATAAGAGGGTACGACCGCTCGCCGCAGCTTGATTCCGTAATCGCGGCGCGCACCGAAGAAATTGCTACCGGCCTCGAGCGCGCGATCGCGTTCCTGTCGACCTCGCTGAAGGGCGACGGTCAGATGAAGGCCGTCTATACCTGTGGCGGCGGATCACGCACGCCGGGTCTCACCGAAGCGCTTGGCCAGCGGCTGAAAAAGCCGGTGGAGCTCGCGAACCCGCTGGCGACGATGTCGGTGCGGGAGGGCGCATTGGAATCGCTGGTCACCGACGAGGTAGCACCGCTTCTGATGCTCTCGATCGGTCTCGCCCTGCGCAAGAACTGACCCCGGAGCAACGACACCATGATCGAAATCAATCTCCTCCCCGGGGACGGCAAAAAGAAAAAGCGGTCTTCGACGTCGACCTCGACGAAGTTCGAGTTCAGTCTCAAGCCGCCACCCTGGCTCGCCGATCTGTCGGGGAAGTTGACCGACAAGTACATGCTCGGCGCCGTCGGGACCGCGGTTGTATGCGGCGCCCTCCTCGTGTTGATGGTCGTCAGTCAGACCGCGCGTGGAGTGATGCTCGACGCGCGAGAGACCAAGGCAGTGAAGGATTCAGCCCAATACAGCGCCGTGCTCAATGCCAAGGCGAAGGCCGAGGCAACGCGGGATTCGCTGTATCAGCAGATCGCGATCATCAAGTCGATCGATGACCAGCGCTACCTGTGGTCCCACCTGATGTACGAGATCTCCAACGCCCTGCCGCAGTACACCTGGCTGAGAGAAGTCACTCAGACCAGCCTGCCCAAGAGCGTGGCCGTCGCCGACACCACCGCCAAAAAGTCTTCCGCGGCGGCCGACAGCGCCAACAACACCAAATCGCCGCGTCAGCGCGCGGCCGAGCGGGAGCTGGCCAGAAAGGTCCACTCCGACTCGCTGCTTGCTTCAGCCAAGCAGGTCCAGTTCAGAATCGTCGGTCACACCGTCGACATCCAGGCGCTCACGCGTTTCATGAAGTCCTTGGAGGCCTCGCCGTTCATCCAGAACGTGCAGCTCAAATCGTCGGATCTGGTGCAGACCGAAGGAAAGGAAGTCACGGAATTCACGCTGGAGGCAGAGTCACAGACGCCTCCCCCGTTCGCTGTAAAGACGGTGCCACTCGTAGTCTCCACGGTGCGTTAAGATGGCAATCGGCGCAAACATGACCAAGCGCGAGCAGACGCTCGCGGCAATCGGAGCGGCCGCGGTGCTGCTGCTCGGTGCCTACTGGTATTTCCTCTACAAGCCCAAGTCAGCGGAGCTCGCGACGATCGCGGCGCACGTCGATTCTCTGGACAAGAAGAATCAGCAGGCAAAGGCCGACATCGCTCAGGGCAGCCTGCAGAAGCTGAAGGCGCAGTCCGCCGAGTACGAGCAGAGCCTGAAGGTGATGCGTCAGCTGGTGCCGAGGAGCAACGAGGTTCCGGCACTCCTCGAGGACATCTCGACGGCGGCTCGCCGCGTCGGGCTCGATCTCGCCACCGTCGAGCCGATGCCGGTTCTGCCGGGCGAGCAGTTCGATACCTACCGGTACAAGCTCGCCGTCATCGGCGGCTACCACCCGGTTGGTCAGTTCCTCAGCAACGTCGGCTCGCTCAACCGGATCATTGCGCCGGTGACGATGGCGATCAAGCTGCATCCAATCGCCGACAAAACCAAAGCTCGCGTGAAGCAGGGCGAATCGCTCATCGACACCGAGTTCCAGGTCCAGACCTACGTAGCGCGCACGACACCGTACGTGCCGCCTTCCGCGGTGAAATAAATGAAGCGCTCGATCTCTTTTGCCCTCTTCTCGGTCGCCGCGCTGGCAGGCGTCGCATCGGGCCAGGCGCGCGCGCAAGCGGCGTCACATCCGAATCCGAGTACAGCGGCGCGCCCGGCAGCACCCAGGACGCCCGTCGCCAACGCTCCAAAGGCGCCAGTCGTCACTGCTTCGAAGGCACCGGTCGCAACCGCCTCCAAAGCGGTAGCGAAGCCCCCGCTCCCGGCGCCCGACACGACTCCCAAAGTGCTGATCAACCGCGAGGTCTTTCAGTACGAGGGCGACGGGCGGCGTGATCCATTTGTATCGCTGCTCACGACCTCCGACCTCAAGCCGATGCTCAACGACCTCAAACTCGTTGGCGTTGCGTACGATCCGCGCGGTCAGAACTCTGTTGCGGTTTTGAGAGATGTCACGTCTAAAGACCAGTACAAGGTGAGAGTTGGCCAGACGATCGGCAGAATGCGCGTCGCGGCCATCCAGCCAAAAGCAGTGATTTTCACGATCGAAGAGTTCGGTTACAGTCGCCAGGAGCTCCTGCCGATCGCGCCGCCCGATTCGACTAAAATGAGGCCTCGTCAATGAGTTTGCTGAAAGCGCTGCCCGCCGCGGCGCTCCTGTTTCTGCCTTCTTCGGCTGCTACCGTCAACTCGCTCAGTGTAGTCCCTTCATCGGGAAAGACTGAGGTGGTGATCGGGGTCAACGCCGCTGTCGAAGTACAGGATTTCACGCTCGACGCGCCCGCCAGGGTGGTGGTCGATCTGAATGGAGCCACCCTCGATATGTCCCACCGCGGCTACGACAAAGTGTCGCGCGGCGGGATCGTCAACATCCGCTACTCGCAATACAAGGCCAACGTCGTCCGCGTCGTCATCGAAATGGATGGCAGGCACCCTTATCAAGTGGCCCGCACCAACGGCGCGGTCACCGTCTCGATAACCGGTGGCAAGACCGCCGACTACTCGACCTGGACCTCGACGCCCGGCCGCAACCCGGTTTACGCCGCCGCCCCCGCCACGCCACCCCGCGTCGCGTCCGCTCCGGCAACTGCCGCCACGGACACCAGGCCGGTCACCCGGCCGACGCCGGCGCCGGCGTACAAAGCGCCCACTCCGGTAAAGACAGTCGCCGCACGTCCGATCACCCAGTCGACCCAGGCAGTCGCGCAGGTCGAAACGTCGTCGGCGCAGACCGATGCCCAGGACGATCCCGCTCCGCCGGCCGCCGAAGTCTCGGCACCGAGGGCTTCGTCATCCTATGGCAGACCGGTCGCGCTGTTCTCCCAGGTTCAGCAGTCGCAGCAGCCGCCGATCAGCGTAACGTTTCAGGACACTGACATTCGCGACGTCATCGGCTCGTTCGCCGCGTTCTCCGGGCGCACCATAGTCGTCGGCAAGGATGTCACCGGCACCGTCACCGCCGAAGTCAAGAACCAGCCGTGGGACGTCGCGCTGCGCGCGATTCTCCAGGGCCAGGGTCTGGCCGCTTCGGAAGATCCGGTCTCCGGCATCATCACCGTCGACAGCTACGCCAACATCCTGAACCGCCAGGCGTCCGAGCCGCTGCAGACGCAGCTGGTCTCGATCAACTACGCCCGCGCCTCGAACCTCGTACCGACAATCCAGCAGCTGCTGCAGAAGGACTGCCCGCAGATTCCAACCAGCGGTAACGTCGTCAACAACGCGCGCCCCAATTGCGTCGCGCGAGGCCTCGTCGCCGCTGACAGCGTCACCAACACGCTCATAATCACCGAGACGGCTTCCCGGCTCGCCGACGTCCTGCAGTACGTGCGCAATCTCGACGTTCGCACGCCGCAGGTCGGCATCAAGGCCAAGATCATCTTCGTCAACAGAACCAACATCGAAGACATCGGGCTCTCGTACGACCTCGGCACCGGTACCCAGCAGTTCTTCAGTCAGCTGGTCAAGCGTCCGGACCCGGCGACGCTGAAGCCGATCGACACGAACGGCGACGGTGTACCCGACGCTCTCGGCGGCGGCACACCGTTCCAAGGGGACAGAATCCTCCTTGGCGGCAATGCGCTGTCGGCGATCGCCAACGCCAACGCCAGAGTCGTGAACCCGGCGCTCAGCGTCGTGTTCTCGACCGCACTCGGCAAGTTCCAGCTCACCAGCTTCCTCGACGCCCTCCAGGAAGTCCGCCTTGCGGACCTTCAGGCCGAGCCGAGCATCGTCACGCTCGACAATCGCCAGGCTTCGATCCAGGTCGGTCAGGAAATTCCGATCCGCGTCCTCGACGCCAACACCGCGAACCTGAGCGGCGCGGCGACGCCCAATCAGCAGCCCCGCGCCACGGTGCAGATGAAGCAGGTCGGTATCATCCTCACCGTTACGCCGCACATCACCAACAACCGTCAGATCCTCCTGCTGCTGCACGCCGAGAACTCGGATGCGCAGCTGGCGGCGTCGGACGTCGGCTTCATCTTCGGCAAGCAGTCTGGCGACACCCAGCTCCTGGTCGGCGACGGCGAGACCGCCGTCATCGGCGGACTGACCGTCACCCAGACCACGCAGTCCAAGTCGGGCATCCCGCTCCTCGTCGATCTGCCGCTGATCGGCAGACTCTTCGGCGAGACGCGCACCGACGACGAAAAGCGTGACCTCCTCATTCTAGTCACGCCCCACATCATCGACGACGGCGCTCCGCTTCCAGGCTCGTCGACGAATCCGATCCCACCAGCCACCCGTTAAAGGTGACTCGCATGCATAAAGCACTTGTTCGTGGACTCAACCGCAGCCTCACGTGGGCCGCGGTTGCAGCATCGATCTCACTTGCCGTCGCTGCCTGCAACGACAGCACATCGATCGATCCACAGAGAGACCGCGTCCCGCCGACGCTCAGTCTGACCGCGAAGGGCGGCCAGGCCGACACGGTGATCGCCTTCACGACCGAGGCGAAGGACAACCTCGGCCTGAAGACCATCCACGTGCAGGCAATCGGCGCCGTCGGCTTCGTCTTCGACACAGTGTTTACAAGTGCTGTCACTGACATCCAGCTCCCGTTCACGCTCTTTGCGTCGCGCTCGGTGCCGGCGGGAACTCCGGTCACCGTTACGGCGGAGGCCTTCGACGGAGCTGGGAACAGCTCGGGTGTCGACACGCTCCGCATGGCGACGGGTAACGTCCCGCCGCCCGTAGTCAAAGTCATCAGTCCGTTCTCCGGCAGCTCCGCGGTGCTCGGCAAGTCGATCCTCGTAACCGTGATGGGCCAGACCGCCATCAAAGTTCGCTCGCTTGGACTCCAGACCACCGGACCGGTGGTGCGCGCCGACTCGTTGATCTACTCGAGCCCGCTGCTGGATTCACTGACCATGCAGGACACCATTGCCATTCCGGCCAACGCATCGCCCGGAACGCTGACCATCACGCCGTTCCTGAGAGATTCGCTCGGACAGCGCGCGACCGGTCCATCAATCACGATCACAGTTCAGACCGCGGCCCAGATCAACTCGGTGCCCGTCGTCAACGGGTATTGCACCTCCAGCCAGGCGTTCGATAACGCCTGTGGACATGGCAAGCGCGTCGAGGTCTCAGACACGGTGCACGTCGAAGCCGACGATCCGAGCGGCATCGCCCAGCTTGGCTACGAGGTCAGGAGCACCGTCGGCGGACCAATCGACGACTCCCAGACATTCGCCTCGAATGGTCAGCTGACGTTCCAGCCGCACACGTTCTCGATGAAGCTGCCGTACACGACGTTCCCGACGACCGCTTACATCCAGGTCTTCGCGAAGAACACCAACGGGGTCCGCGCTTATGCCAAGCTGGCCAGTGGAGCTGACCGCATCGACACGGTGGTAGTGGTGGCCGGTGTGACCCGTCCGCTGCCAATTGGTGGACAAGTTGCCGACGCGCTCTATCACGCCGGCAAGGACCGTCTGTATCTGACCAACCTCACCCGAAACGAAGTCGAAGTGTTCAATCTCGGCGACTCGTCGTTCAAGGCGCCGGTCATCGTTGGCTCGCGGCCATGGGGCCTCACCGCCTGGCCGCGCGACCGCAACGGCACTATGGGTGACACGCTCCTGATCGCTAACTCGGGTGGAACAGACATCAGCTACGTCGATCTCGACGCCGGACTGAGCGGCAGCGGCGCTGAAGTGTTCCGCTATGCTTTGCCCAACACCATCGTCTACACGGTGACGACAGTGACGTCGGGGCCCAGCGGCCTGCCGTTCCAGCAGCGCACCCGGCATGACTTCAGCGATCGTCCGCAGTTCGTGGCCGCCACTTGTATCGTCGCCGGTATCGCCTGCACAGAGACGGTGCTGACTTACACAACCACCCCGACACCCGGCCAGAGCTCGCCGTTCGACGCGAACAACGGCACTATACGCTGGGAAAACCTGACCCGCGGCGTGACTGCCGCCGGCAAGACCGACTTCCACACGACTCACTTCTTCTTCGAGCACGCGATGGGGCAGTCAGCCAGTCGCTCTGATACGCTCGAGATCATCCGCTACGATGCGGACGGCATCGATACAACGGTGTTGGTGCCGTACACGCAGCAGGTGGGCGGCGCTCCGTACTCGATCGTCGTCCGCTTGCCCGAGATCGCCTTCCGTGACACGACGTTCGCACGCAACTCCGGAAGCTTCCAGCGCGCCATCTTCGGCGAGGGCGGAAGCGTATTCGGCAGCCGAGCCGTCTCGTACGACGTAAATCGCGGCTACCAAACCACGATCAACGGCAATGCGGTGCCGATTCCTTCGGTCGACATGGGGGTCTCGCCTTCAACGGCGGTCTCGGACTTCATCGCCAACACGTTCGCCGAGGTGAAGGGAGTGGCCATCAATTTCGACGGCTCGCTCTCCGCGATACGCGCCGACTCGACTTACTTGCTTAACCCGCTGCTGCGACTGCAGGGCGTACTCGGCACCACAGTCAGCAACGCCGGACTCGATTTCCATCCGCTCAACACCGGACCGAACTCGTTCCCGCTGAACACGCGACTGCTCTTCGCAGCTTCGTCGGAGCCTCAGATCGACATCTTCGACACCCACTGCTACCAGAGAGTGTCGTCGATCCCGATTCGCGATCCGATCATCGGCCCAATCAAGGCTGCCTTCAGTTCGGCGACGGGCCAGCTGGTGCTGGTTGCCGCGACGGCGCGAGGGGTTGTCATCGCCCAGCTTCCGAATACGTTTACCACGACCTGCCCGTAAGACCCGCGGGACGCGGGTACCACGCTTCATCGACGAGCCCGGTCAAAGCCGGGCTCGTTTTTTTTTTCCGGAGAGGAATGCTGCGATTCACCACCGCCGGCGAGTCCCATGGGCCGACGCTAGTTTCGATTCTCGAGGGGATGGTCGCGGGCTTGCCGCTCCTGGCCGCCGACATCGATGTCGAGCTGGCTCGCCGGCAGCAGGGCTACGGCCGCGGGCGTCGCATGAAGATCGAATCCGATCGCGCCGAGCTCGTCTCGGGAGTCCGCGCCGGCCAAACCCTCGGCTCGCCGATCGCCATGCTCATTCACAACCGCGACTGGAAGAACTGGCAGGAGATCATGGATCCGGCGCCGCGCGACGGGGACCCCGATCGCAAGCGCGCAGTCACCCGCCCCCGCCCCGGTCACGTCGATTTGTCGGGGATGCTCAAGTACGACCGCGATGACGCGCGCGACGTCCTTGAGCGCGCCTCGGCCCGCGAGACCACGGCGCGCGTCGCCGCCGGCGCCATCTGCAGGAAATTGCTCGGCGAGCTGGGCATCACGGTCGGCAGTCACATAGTTCATCTCGGCGGCGTCGACGCCCGACGACCCGACAAATTTCCCGCCGATCTCAATGCCGCCGCCGACAAGTCGGAGGTCCGCACTCTCGATGCCGACGCCGAGCGTGAGATGATCGCCCGCATCGACGCCGCCAAGGCCGATGGCAATACGCTGGGCGGGGTAGCCGAGGTGATTTGCGATGGAGTGCCCGTCGGGCTGGGCTCGCACGTGTCGTGGGACCGGAAGCTCGATGGTCGACTCGCCGCGGCGATCATGTCCATTCCCGCCGTCAAAGCGGTGGAGATCGGCATGGGCACCGAAGCAGCCCGTCACCTGGGATCCGAGGTCCACGACGAGATCGACGCCGATGAGGGAAATGCGCGCGCCGGACGCGTGCGTCGCCGCACCAACCGCGCCGGCGGATTGGAGGGAGGAATCAGCAACGGAGAGCAGATCATCCTGCGCGCCTCCATGAAACCGATAAGCACCCTGATGAGGCCGCTTGGCACCATCGAGATGAAAAATCGCGAGCCTGCCCAGGCGGTCGCGGAAAGGAGTGATGTCACTGCCGTTCCAGCGATGGGGGTAATCGCCGAAGCGATGACAGCATTCATACTCGCGCAGGCGGTGCTGGAAAAATTCGGCGGAGACTCCCTGGGCGAGACGAGACGGAGCTTCGAGAGCTACCTTTCCGGCCTCAGTGGCAGAAAAGGGCGCTGAGGGAGGCGCGCGTGCGCCGCATGTGATCCTGGTCGGTCTGCCGGGAGTGGGGAAGACGACAATCGGCAAAGCGGTGGCGCGACATCTTGGCCGACCCTTTCTGGATTTCGATCAGGAGATCGAGCGGCGGGCGGGACTTGACGTGCGTGAGATCTTCCGGCTGAGGGGCGAGGATCATTTTCGCGATCTGGAATTCGCTCTGAGCCAGGAGCTGAGTGGGCAAAGCGGGATGATACTGTCGCCGGGCGGCGGCTGGATCACCCAGAAGCGGTCAGTCGAACTTTTGCGCTCGGCTGGACGTATCATATACCTTAGAGCGTCTCCTGAGGCGGTTGCCCGGCGTTTGCGCCGGGTCGAGACGAGACCGTTGTTGGCGGGCCGTGATCCCGTGATCGCCCTTCGCGAGCTGTACCAGCGGAGGCGGTCGCTGTACGAGACTGCCGACGTGGTGCTGGAGACGGAAAGGCTTGCACGGCAACAACTTATAGCGAAGGTGGTCGAGCTTGCCTCGACCATGAAATAACCTAATTGACGCCAATGGACGAACGAGCTCCCTCGCAGCCCACTTTCCGAGTCATGGGACCTCACGAGCGGGGGCGGTTTGCCCCCGAAGCGTGGGGACACCTGCTCTCGTTGAGTGGATCGGGTGCCATCAACGGACTCGAGCTCGAGCACATCATCGAAAGGGCAATGATGCAGTTCGAGGGGCGCATTGCGCTCGACGATCTGCGCGGATTGCTGGAAGGGACGGGGCTCGAGGATTCGTCCGGCGGCGGCGACAACACAACGGTGCATTGAGAATGGCGAAAGCCAAGACAGTCAAGAAGACAACGACCAAGCGCGCGGCGAAGACAGTTGCTACGAAACCGGTGCGCGCGACGAAAGCGCGCAAGCAGGCGCCGGAGGAGCTCGACGGAGACCAACCGTCCGAGCCGGGCTCGACCTCGCTGGTCATCGTCGAGTCCCCGGCGAAGGCGAAGACCATCGGCAAGTACCTCGGACGCTCCTACAAGGTGCGCGCGACGATCGGCCACGTGCGCGATCTGCCCGAGAAAAAGATGGGCATCGACATCGAGAACGGCTTTCAGCCGGAGTACGTGACGATTCCCGGAAAAGAGAAGACCGTCGCCGAGCTGAAGAGCGCGGCGCGTGATTCGCGCGAGATTTTCCTGGCGACCGACCCCGACCGCGAAGGTGAGGCCATCGCCTGGCACGTGGCGCAGCAGATCAAATCGAAGAACGGAGCACCGGTGAGACGCGTGCTCTTCCACGAGATCACGCGCGACGCCGTGCAATTGGCAATCGCCAACGCGGGACAGATCGACGAGCGCAAAGTCGAAGCGCAGCAGGCGCGTCGCGTGCTCGATCGCCTCGTCGGATACAAGGCGAGCCCGGTGCTGTGGAAGACGGTGAAGAAGGGAATTTCCGCCGGGCGAGTTCAGACGGTCGCACTCAGACTTCTGGTCGAGAGGGAGCGCGAGATCCGCGCATTCAAGGCCGTCGAATACTGGACCGTCGAGGCTCTCCTCGAGGAAAACGGCCAGCAGTTCACCGCCAAGCTGCATCTGCTCGACGGCAGGAAGCCGGTAATCAGCAACGAGCGCGAGGCCAACGCCATTCTCGAGGCTCTCAAGCCGCGCAGGACCTTCCAGGTCACCGAGGTCAAGCGACGCGAGCGCAGAAAGAATCCCGCCGCGCCCTTCACTACCAGCACCCTGCAGCAGGACGCAGCCAAGAAGCTGGGGTTCGGGTCCAAGCGCACCATGCGTCTTGCCCAGGATCTGTACGAGGGTATCGATATCGGCGCCGAGGGCTCGGTGGGCCTGATCACCTACATGCGCACCGACTCCACGCGCATAGCGCCGTCGGCGGCCGCGCAGGCGCGCGACTACATCAGGATGATGTACGGCAAGGAATATCTGCCCGATGCGCCGCGGCTCTACGCCGACTCGAAATCGAAGAACGCTCAGGATGCGCACGAAGCGATTCGCCCGACGGATCCGTCGCGCCGGCCGGAGCTCATTCGCCGCTATCTCAAGGAAGACCAGTACAAGCTGTACGAGCTCGTCTGGCAGCGCTTCATGGCGTCGCAGATGACCCCGGCCGTCTTCGACACCACCACCATCGACTTCGAGTTCGACAGGTTCCTGTTCAGGGCGACGGGCAGTGTCATGAAGTTCGACGGCTATCAGCGCCTGTACAAAGAGTCGCGCGAAGCCGAGGAAGGCAAGCCTCTCGAGGAAGAGCAGGGCCTGCCGGCTGTGCAGAAGGGTGAGGAGATCCCGGTCAAGTCGATCACGCCCTCGCAGCACTTCACCGAGCCGCCTCCGCGGTACTCCGAAGCGAGCCTCGTGAAAGAGCTGGAGCGGCTCGGCATCGGCAGGCCGTCGACTTACGCGTCGATCGTATCGACGCTCGTGGATCGTCGCTACGCCATGCTCGAGCAGCGTCGCTTCTTCCCCACCCAGCTCGGCGAGCAGGTGGAGAAGGTGATGGTGAAGAGCTTCCCCGACGTCTTCAACGTCACGTTCACTTCGCACATGGAAGGCGACCTCGACAAGATCGAGGACGGCGACGTCAACTGGCGCAAGATGCTCAAGGATTTCTACGGCCCGTTCGCCGAGTCGGTGAAGGGCGCCGACATCGAGGCGCTGATCGGGGAGGCGCACGATCTGTCGTCGCTGGCCACCGACAGATGTCCCGACTGCGGTGGAAAGCTCCAGCCGCGCGGGGGCTTCTTCGGACCGTTCCTCGCCTGCGAGAATCACCCGAAATCCTGCAAGTACACCAAGCCGCTGCGGGGTGATCGCAAGCCGGCGCAGCCGACCAACGAGATCTGCCATGAGTGCGGCGCACCGATGGTGATTCGTCACGGACGCTCCGGCGAGTTCCTTGGCTGCAGCAAATTCCCGAAATGCCGCGGCACCCGCTCGATGCCGACTGGTGTAAAATGCCCGAAGGATGGCGGCGACATCGCCGTGCGCCGGTCCAAGAAGCGTGGCAAGGCGTTCTACGGCTGCTCCAATTATCCCAACTGCGACTTCGTGGTGTGGGACAAACCGGTCGCGGAGACGTGCCCGGAGTGCGGCTACGTCGGCGCCGAGGCGAAGTTCACCAAGGCACGCGGCGACTATCGCCGCTGCATCAAGTGCGCGAACGAGTGGGACGTCGTGCCGTCACCAGAGCCCGAAGCAGTGGCGGTGTGACGCAGCGCGTCACGGTAGTCGGAGGCGGCCTCGCCGGATCGGAGGCCGCCTGGCAGCTCGCCACCCGCGGCATCGATGTAGCCCTGCACGAGATGCGTCCCGTCGTCACGACGCCGGCGCACAAGACCGACCGCCTCGCCGAGCTGGTCTGCTCCAATACGTTCAAGAGCACGGAGCTGAGCAACGCTCACGGGCTGCTCAAGGCCGAGATGCGGCTGCTCGGCTCGTTGATACTCGAGTCGGCAGACTCAGCGCGGGTGGCGGCGGGGAGCGCGCTGGCGGTCGATCGCGATGTCTTTGCGACGGCAGTGACCGAGCGCATCGCGTCCGAGCCCCGGATAAACGTCGTCCGCGGCGAGGTCGGCGGGATCACGGCTCCGTGCGTGATTGCCACCGGACCTCTGACGTCGGACCGCCTGGCCGAGTCGATTCGGGACAGGCTGGGCGTCGGCGCACTGGCCTTCTACGACGCCATCGCTCCCGTCGTCGCCCGCGAATCGATCGACGAGACGATCGCCTTCCGCGCGTCGCGCTACGGCAAGGAAACAATGGATGGCGCCGACGAGGGCGGCGCCTATCTCAACTGCCCGATGTCGCGCGCGCAATATGACGCGTTTCTCGATGCCCTGATTTCCGCCGACCAGTACCACGGCCACGAGTTCGACGAGGTCCCGTACTTCGAGGGCTGCGTGCCGGTGGAGGTAATGGCGCAGCGCGGCCGCGACACCATGCGCTTCGGTCCGCTCAAGCCGGTGGGTCTACGGGATCCGCGCACCGGACGCGAAGCATACGCGGTCGTCCAGCTGCGACAGGAGGACCGTGCGGGCCGAATGTGGAATCTGGTCGGGTTCCAGACGCGGCTGCGCATTCCCGAGCAGCAGCGCGTCCTGCGCCTCATTCCGGGACTCGCCGACGCCGAATTTCTCCGCTACGGCTCGATCCACCGGAACTCGTACCTCAACTCGCCGGCGGCGTTGAGCGCCCATCTCTCCGCGCGCTCTGATCCGACCATTCTTTTCGCCGGTCAGATAACGGGCGTCGAGGGTTACACGGAGAGCTCGGCGACAGGCCTGCTGGCGGGGATAAACCTGGCCCGCATTCTCGCCGGCGACGAGCCAATCACTCCGCCTCCGACCACGATGCTCGGCGCGCTCTACCGCTACATGCGCGAAGCGGATCCGAGACATTTCCAGCCGATGAATGCCAACTTCGGGTTGCTCGACGAGCTGCCGCAGCGCATCCGCGACAAGAAGCAGAAACGCGAGATGTTCGCAGAGCGGGCGCTGCGCGAGATGCAGGAATGGATCGAGGCGAACGGCGTCGCCTCGGCCGCGGTGGCGCGGGCATGAGCAAAGCGCTCCGAACTGCTGACGCTCCGGAGGCGGATCCTGCACCCAGTCTCGTCGACGACTTTCTGGTCCACCTCGAGAAAGAGCGCGACGTATCGCCCAACACTGTCATCGCGT
>DASXGU010000153.1:0-4480 GCA_036488915.1 Gemmatimonadaceae bacterium
GATCGTTCAACGGCGACGAGCCGACCGCACCCGGCGATGTGCCCGACCGGAAGCGGTACTGGGACTCGTGGTCTGGTCGCATCACTTTCCTCCCATGGCGGCAGGGCGAGCTGCAGACGAGTTACGCGCGGGTGAAATCACCCGAAGATCCGAGCGGACTGGGAGCCGATCAGCGCAAGCAGAGCGCTTCGTTGCGCCTGGAGGACGCCCAGCATTCCGGATACGCTCTGTTGGAGTGGGCGCGTACCGGTGAATACGTCGGATCCACGCGCTCGTTCACCTATTCTTCGCTGCTGGCCGAAACGTGGACACGGTATGATCGACTGAGTGGCGGTCTCCGCGTCGAGAGCACCGAGCGTCCCGACGAAGCCCGTCTCTCCGACGAATTCAGAACTCCGGTTCCCGCGACCGACTTGAGCATCGCTGGACGCTCGCGCTGGACAACCGCTACCTTCGGCCTCGCCGCCGATCTCATCGCGACGACAAACCTGACCATAGTGCCGTTCGCTGAAATCGCGCGGGCGCGGGTCTCCCCGACTCTGAGGCCGTCGGGATTCGATCCGCGCCAGTTCTATGGATCGGACCGCATCTGGGGTGTATCAATGGGACTCCGCGTTGGATTCGGAATGGCCCACATGAGAATGGGGCGTTACGGAGTCGCCGTAACCGCGCCGCCTGCGGGCAAGATGGGTGGAATGACGATGGACCCGATGTAGCGAGGAATGTCCCATGGCGGAATCGAGTTAATGGAACACACTTTGGCTCGCACGCTCGTGCGCGCCGCAACGATCGCCTGCGCGGCGTTTCTCCCGGGGTGTGGATCGGACAATCCGGTTGTCCCACACAACTCGCTGCCGATGACGGTTCTCGGCGAGGGCACCGTCAGCGAGCGATACACCGCCGAGCTCTGGGTCCGCGGTAACGTCGCCTACACGACGACATGGGGAAACCGTGACGTCCGCGGCAACGCGATCAAGATCTGGGATGTTTCCGGAAACGTGCCGGCTCTCGTAGACTCGGTCATCGTGCCAACTGCCAGCACGCTCGGCGACATTCAGGCCAGCGACGACGGCCAGCTCCTCGTCGTGGCGACTGAGTTCGCCGGTGGATCGATCATGATCTACAGTCTCGCCGATCCGCTCAAGCCACAGCTGATTACTCGCTACAACACGCCGCTGACCGACCCTGGGGTGCACACCGCGGAGATTCAGCGCGTGAACGGAACGCTGTACGCGTTCCTGTCGGTGGATCCGAACAGCACGAGCCCGGCGAGACTGGTAATCGTGGATTTGTCTGACCCAACCGCGCCCAACCAGGTTTTCACCGCGGTGATGGGGTCGCCCTTTGTGCACGACGTGTTCGTGCGCGACGGAATTCTCTTTACCGCGTTGTGGAACAACGGCGTAAAGATCTGGGACATCGGTGGCGCTGGCGCCGGGACTGTCTCCAATCCGGTGGCGCTGGGCAGCGTGGCGACGGTTGGCGGTGAGGTGCACAACATCTGGTGGTACCATAATCCCGTAACCGGCGCCAGGCGCTTCGCCTTCGTCGGCCAGGAGGGGCCCGGCGCCGTCGGGATCGCGTCGAGCGGCGACATACACGTGATCGATGTCGGCAATTTCGCCTCGCCGCGAGAAGTCGCTTTCTACCATCTCGACGGCGCCGGGACGCACAACTTTTCAGTTGACGAAGCGCGCGGAATTCTGTACGCCGCGTACTACAACGGAGGCGTCAGAGCGATCGACATCACCGGCGACTTGTCGACGTGCGACCCGTCGGCCGAAGCGGCGGACGGGCGCTGCGATCTCGGCAAAGAGGGCCGCGAGATAGCGCATGGACTGGGTGACGTCGGCCCGGTGTACGTCTGGGGTGTCCAATTCACCGGAAACAACGTTTACGCTTCCGACATGCTCAACGGCATCTGGAAGCTGAGCCCGGCGACATTCTAGCTCATGCCCGACTGAAACCCGACCCCGTTCAAACCGTAGGGAGACTGGTGTTGTCCAACCGGTCACACCCGAATGGAGTCAGCGGATGAAGCGATCATTTCGTGGGGCGGCATTTGCGGCCGCCCCGTTTCTAATAGGCTCGGCGGCGCATGCCCAGAGTCCGTTTTCGGCGCCGCGGAACGCGGTGGTCGACGCCGCCGGCGCGAAAGAGGTCGAAGTCGAGGCCGGCGCCGGTTCGCTGCGGGTGGAAGGCAAGCCTGGCCTGCATCAGGTTCAGGTCACGGGAACCGCGTGGGCGTCCTCGCAGCAGGGACTCAGCCGCATCAAGCTGATTGCCGAGCGTCGTGGTGACGTGGTGTTCATCAAGGCAGACATCCCCGACAACGACGACAACTCCTGGCGCGACAACGACTCGGCAGCGCTCGATCTCGTCATCGAGATCCCTCAGGGGATGAACGCCGACGTCGCGGACGGCAGCGGCGACGCCAAGATTCTGAATGTCGGCTCGCTGGAGATGAGCGATGGCTCGGGCGGACTCTCGATCGTTGGCGCGACCGGATCGGTGCACGTCACCGACGGGTCGGGCGACCTCACGATCGAGAACGTCGGCGGCGACGTCAGAGTCAACGACGGCTCCGGCGACATAAACGTCCGCAACGTCACAGGCTCCTTCATCGTCGAGAGCGACGGCTCGGGCGGTATTTTCGCCACCGACGTCAAGGGCTCGGTCGTCGTGCAGAACGACGGATCGGGAGCCATCGAGGTCAATAAGGTCGGCAAGGACCTGCGCATCGAGAACAAGGGCAGCGGCAGCATCGAATACGCAGATGTCGCCGGACGAATCGACATCCCGGAACGCCATCGCGACAGGTATCGCTCCGGAGCCGATCGCTAGGGCCCAAACGCACGAAACATTCGCTGTCGTGCACGTTTATTGCCGCACAGCGCCCGGAACTACTCAGAAGCCGAGGACGTGAACGACGTCCTCTCCCAACGCTTCTGTCTTACCGGAGATCGAAATGCGTTTCATGGCACTCAGCCTTTTTGTTATTGCAGCCCTGCCCGCCGTCAGCGGCGCGCAGCAAGCGACGGCAGCGACCGGTCCGACGCTGCAGTCAGCCGCGGTCGGCTTCCACGATTCGAGGGTCGACGCATCCGCCAGGTCGTCGGCGCCGGCGATTCATCGTGGCGCCGGCCAGGACGTCGCGCTAATGGCCGTCGGCGTCGGCGCGATGATCGTCGGGGCGCTGGTGGCCGGTACGGCCGGAACCATCATCGTCATCGCCGGAGCTGGAATGGCGCTGTTCGGACTGTATCACTATCTGGAGTAGTCCGGGGTGAAGAAGCCAATCTCCGCGCGCGTGCATGGGGTGCTGGATTACGCGACCGTCGCGGCGTTTCTGAATGCACCCATGGTTCTTGGCTTCACCGGGACCACTGCGGCGGAGATTTGCTATTGGCTGGCAGGCATTCACCTGCTGATGACCGGCTGCACGGACTTTCCACTCGGCGTCTTCAAGTGGATTCCGTTCAGGATCCATGGCGCGATCGATCTGGTGGCGGGAGTTTTTCTGCTCGTCGCGCCGTGGATCTTCCGATTCTCGGGTGCCGCCGCGCCGCGAAATTTCTTCGTCGGACTCGCGATCTTGACCTTTATCGTGGTCGCGCTGACCGACTACTCGCAGCGCGTCGTGGTTCCACCGCCGGCGCCCGGCGACCGTCGGCGCTGGAGAGCTCGGTCGACGGGCTGACCGGGGCGATCGCTAGCCTTCGCCCGCCAGGTGCAGAGTTCCGGAGCTGACGAGCACCGACGAGCCGCCCACTCTGATGGCGACCAGCTGTCCTTTCTTCACGTCGGCCTCCAGCTCCAGCCGGCTCGGGCGTCCCATCTCCACGCCCTGATCGACCGTCCAGCGCAGGGTTCCATCGCGCGTCTCGGCGCGGAGGGCGAGGAAGCCGGCGAGCGCGGCACACGCGCTGCCGGTGGCTGGGTCTTCGCCGATGCCCAGACCCGGCGCGAACATCCGGGCGCGGATGTGCCCGCCCTCGAAGATGTTGCTCCATTCGTCGGTACTATAGACGAACATCTCCGGAGCCCAGTAGTCGCGCAGCGCCTGCTCCCATTTCGGCGCGTCCACCTTCACCCACGACAGCATCTCGGGCTTCTTGAGTGGGATGAACAGGTAGGGCACGCCACACGATACCGCCTCCGGCTCGATCATGTCGTCAGCCACGATGTGACTCGGCTCCAGCGACAGAACCTCGCACAGCGTCTCGGGCGGCGGTGGCGGATCGTTGATCTCCGGCAGTTTGGCCGAGGTCAGTTGGGAGAACACTGGCTTGCCGCTCCGTGATTTTATGAGAACCGGTACCGGTCCCACGCCCTCCTCGAGAACGATGCTCGTTTCGTCACCGTCCAGGGGGAGGTCGCCGACGGAGGCCAGCACGAATGCGCAGCCGACCGTCGGATGTCCGGCAAACGGCAGCTCTGACGCCGGCGTAAAGATGCGTACGCGACGGGTGTGCTTCCG
>DASXGU010000201.1:0-6927 GCA_036488915.1 Gemmatimonadaceae bacterium
ACCTTTTCCGCGAGCTGCTCGCGACGCCTCGTCCATTCGCCATGCTTCTTTCTCTCTCCTTCCACCACCGCTGCCGGCGCGCGGCCGACGAATCCCTGATTCTGCAGGCGCGCCGTTAGAGACTCGAGCTGCGTGTCGAGCTGCGCCACCTCGCCGCGCAGCTTCGCGCACTCCTTCGCAAGATCCACGAGCCCACCGAGGGGAACGATGACTTCGCTCCCGTCGGGCAACACGGCGTGCGCAGCGCCAGCGGGCACGGGCTGGGCTCCGACTCTGACGCTCGAGCGCGATAGCCGACCGATGAGCGCCGCATGCTCGTTGAAGAGCGCGGCGCTGGCCGCCGACTGCAGAAGCACCTCGATCGTCCTGCCCGGCGCGACGGCATAGTCGGAGCGAATGCGCCGCACCGCGCTCACGGCATCTCTGACTAGATCGAAGCGCGCCATTGAGCGCTCTTCGCTCTCCGAACGTGGATGGGGCGCCGGCCAGGGAGCGACCGCCAGAAACTCGCAGCGATCGACGGCAACTGGAGCCGGCAGCCGCTGCCAGAGTGTCTCGGTGATGAACGGCATCACCGGGTGAAGCAGTCGGAGAGCGTAATCAAAAACGTGGGTGAGCACCGCCCGCGCGACTTCGCTGTCGTTTCCAGCGGCGGTGATGCGCCCCTTGGTCGTCTCCAGGTACCAGTCGGCGACATCGTCCCAGACGAAGCGTCGCGCAATCTCGGCGAATTCGCTCAGACGCAGCCCGGAGTACCGTTCCTCGGGCTGCCACTTGCCCGACTCCGGACGCGCCGAGCCCAGCGCGGCATCTCCTTCGAGGACGGTGGCGTTGAGCCGGCCCAATATCCAGCGATCGGCGAGGGTCAGCTCGTCGTCGCGCAGCTCGTCGACGGTCCGCACCGGAGAGCTTCCGACGTTGCCCAGCAGAAAGCGTCCGATGTTCCAGAGCTTGGTGGCGAAGTTGCGTCCAGGGGCGAACGATCGCTCGAGGTCCCGATGGTCGAGCATCAGATCGGCGCCCATGCCCATCCCGGCGATCACCGTGTACCGCAGGGCGTCGGCGCCATACTGGCGCACGACGTCGAGGGGATCGATGCCGTTGCCGAGCGACTTGGACATCTTTACGTGATTCATGTCGCGCACGGTGCCGGTGAGATAGACCGTGTGGAACGGCGCGGCGTCCAGGAAGGCGTAGCCGGCCATGATCATCCGCGCCACCCAGAAGAAGAGAATCTCCGGAGCGGTGATGAGATCGTCGGTCGGGTAAAAGGCGACCAACGCCGCGGAGCTCTTGTCGGGCCAGCCCAGAGTGGAGATCGGGAAGAGCCAGGACGAGAACCAGGTGTCGAGCACATCCTCGTCCTGATGCACGGCGCCGCCGCACTTCTCGCAGGCGCTGACCTCGGTGCGGCTCACCGTCACCTGCTCGCACGAGTCGCAGTACCAGACCGGGACGCGATGTCCCCACCACAGCTGGCGGGAGATGTTCCAGTCGCGAATGTTCTCGAGCCAGTTCACGTACACCGCTTCCCACCGCTCTGGCAGAATGCGAATGGTGCCGTCGCGCACCGCAGCCAGCGCCGGCCGCGCCAGCGGCTCCATCTTCACGAACCACTGGTCAGACAGCCTCGGCTCGACGACGGTATCGCAGCGGTAGCAGTGCCGGACCGCGTGTTGATGCTGCTGGACTCCGGCCAGTTGCCTGGATTTTTCCAGCGTCCGTACGATGCGCTCGCGCGCCTCGAATCTGTCGGCTCCAACGAGATCGGCCGGGACCCTCGACTCAGCATCGACGCCGTTGGCCATGGTGCCGTCGGGCGCCATGATCACCGGCATCGGCAGGCTGTGCCGTTTCCCGACCTCGAAATCGTTGGCGTCGTGAGCGGGCGTGATCTTCACCACGCCGGTGCCGAAGGCCGGATCGACGTACTCGTCGGCAATGATCGGAATCCTCACTTCCGAGATCGGAATGAGGGCGTTCTTGCCGACGAGATGGCGGTATCGCTCGTCGTCGGGATGAACGGCGAGAGCGACGTCGCCGAACATCGTCTCCGGCCGCGTCGTCGCGACCAGCAGATACTCCGAGTCTGCGTCGGCAAGAGCGTAGCGCAGCCGATACAGATTGCCGGTCTCCTCGGTGTGCTCCGCCTCCTCGTCACTCAGCGACGTCAGGCACCGCGGACACCAGTGGATGACGCGATGACCGCGATAGATGAGACCCCGCTCATACAGCTGGACGAACGCTTCGCGCACCGCCACCGACAGCTCTGGCGACAGCGTGTACGCGGTCCGGCTCCAGTCCGCCGATGCACCGATGGCGCGCAGCTGCCGCAAGATCTCGCCGCCCGTCTGCTCGACGAACGTGACCGTGCGCGCCACGAACGCTTCGCGGCCGAGATCGAACTTGGTTTTGCCTTCGGCGGCCAGCTGCTTCTCTATGATGTTCTGAGTGGCGATGCCGGCATGGTCGGTGCCCGGCTGCCAGAGCGTCTCGTCGCCGACCATGCGCCGCCAGCGGACGATCACGTCCTGGACGGTGTTGTTGAGACCGTGTCCCATGTGCAGCGCCGCCGTGACATTGGGGGGCGGCATGATGACGACGAAGGGATCGCGATCTCCGCCGTTGCGACGGCTGCGTTTCTCGTCGGCGGAAAAAATTCCGGCATCGACCCACCGCTCGTACACGGCGCGCTCGGTCTGACCGGGGTCGTACTGCGCCGGCAATTCGCTGAGTTCCTGCGTTGTGCTCATCTACGGCGCAAGTTAACGGGCGCCATTTTCGCGGGTAAGACCGAAGTCCTACCCGCGCGTGCGGTCAAACGACGACGTCAGGTGGTTGGTCTGGCGCGCGTGCCGTTGGTGGGGGGCGCGTGCTCGGGATCGGCGACGTGATCCGCCTTGGGAACGCCGCTCGGCGCGACCGGCGAGCCATCGGTGCGGCCGCCCCGCGCCTTCTTGGTGGTTCTCCGGCGCTCCGCTGCATCGGGAATCTCTTCGGCGGCCGCCATGAACGCGCTGTCTTCCCGCAAGGATTTGTCCTCCAGAACGTTGCGCGGATCGGCGTGGCGGTCGATCTCGTCGGAGCTGCCCTGCCGGCGGCGGCCGGTGCCGACCTGCTGGCCTTCCCAGTGCCGCTCGGTGAAGCTGGGATCGCCGTCTTCGTACCGGTGCGCGGCGTCGTCGAAGAGCTCCTCTTCGGTGCGGATGGTGAGCCTGTTCACCACGGTATCGACGCCGGGCGTTCCCCGGGCGACCACGACCGCCTGGTGCGACTCGTCATCGGAGTTCACCCAGCCGGTGAGCTCGATAATCCCGTCCTCGACGGCGCCGATGTCGATGGCGCGCTCGCTCAGCGTCGGATCGTTGCGGAACGCTTCCAGCACCCGCTCCTCCAGTTCTTCGGACCCATCGAGAGATGCTTTGGGGGTGTCGAGATCGTCGTCGAAGTCGGGGTCGAACTCGTCTTCGTCCAGCCCTTCGTAGTCGAACTCTTCTTCGTCGGTCTCGGTGCCACCGCCGAACGTGTCCTTGATCCTGTCGCTGAGCCCCTTGAATCCGCCGAATCGCTCCGCCATGAGAACGCCCGCCGCGAAGCCGGCCGCGGCTCCGATGGCGATGTAAAGCGCACTTCGCGACGAAGATTCTTCTTCGTCTTCAGCGATGATGTACGGGGGCTCGTTACGATAGCGAAAGGGCAGCATGGAGTCGCAACCTGTGGCGAAGGGTATTTGCAAACGATAGCTTACCGGGGAGCAAAAGAAAGGCCATCCGCAGTACCCGAAATCATACGAAAAAAATGTTGACGCTGAGGCTCCCCGACGGCGCCACCCGTGAAGCACCCGAAGGCGCTCTGCCACGCGACATTGTCGCCTCGATCGGGCCCCGGCTCCTGCGCGATGCGATCGCCGTTCAGGTAGGCGGTGAGATCATCGATTTGAACACTCCCCTCCGCGCAGGGGGGGATTTCCGCGTGCTCACCGAGAAGGACCCCGAATCGCTGGCCGTGCTCCGCCATTCCGGAGCCCACATTCTTGCCACCGCCGTGCGCAGGCTGCGGCCAGACGCCAAAATCGGATTCGGCCCCGCCATCGAGGACGGGTTCTACTACGACTTCGAGGTCGCTCAGCCGTTCACCCCCGAGGATCTCGAAAAATTCGAGGCGGAGATGAAGAAGGTCATCGCCGAGAAGTACCCGTTCGTGCGCGAGGAAGTGTCGCAGCCGGAAGCGCGGAAGCGCTTCGCCGACGACCCACTCAAGCTCGAGCGGCTCGGTGAATTCTCGGACGACGAGATCATCTCCACCTACACCGACGGCCCGTTCATCGACCTGTGCCGAGGCCCGCACGTACCCGACACATCGTACCTGAAGAACTTCAAGCTGTTGCACACCGCCGGCGCCTATTGGCGCGGCGACGAGCACCGGCAGATGCTCCAGCGCATCTACGCCACCGCCTTCTGGAAAAAGGAAGATCTGGAGGCCCACCTCCACCGGCTCGAGGAGGCCAAGCGGCGCGACCACCGCGCGCTCGCTCAGCAGCTCGACCTTTACTCCACCGATCCGCGCGTGGGTCCCGGCCTCATTCTATGGCACCCCAAAGGGTCGATCATCCGGAACGCCATCGAGGAGTACGAGCGGGGGCTCATTCTGCGCCACGGATACGAGCTGGTATATACACCCCACATCGTCAGCGAAAAGCTGTTCCAGATCTCGGGGCACCTCGAGAACTTCAAGGAAAACATGTTCGGCGCGATGGACGTCGAGGGTGCCGCCTATCGGCCAAAGCCGATGAACTGTCCGGGCCACATCTGCATCTATCAGTCGCAACAGCGCTCGTACCGCGACCTGCCCATCCGTTACGCCGAGTTCGGCGCCGTTTATCGCTATGAGCGGAGTGGGGTGTTGCACGGCATGATGCGCGTCCGCGGGTTCACTCAGGATGACGCCCATATCTTCTGCACACCAGAGCAGGTACCGTCGGAGATCGTGCGTTTACTCGACCTCTGCGACGAGATGCTCAAGACGTTCGGGTACCCGTATACCATCGAGCTTGCCACTCGACCGGAGAAGGCGCTCGGCACTCCCGAGCAGTGGCTACACGCAGAAAAAACCCTCGCCGCCGTTCTCGAAGACCGTGGCCAGAAGTTCGTCTTCGACGAAGGAGGTGGCGCGTTCTATGGACCCAAGCTCGACTTCAAGCTGATCGATGCGATCGGACGCAAATGGCAGGGGCCGACCGTGCAGCTCGATTTCAATCTGCCGGAGCGGTTCGGACTCGAGTACACTGGGGCCGACAACGCGCCGCACCGTCCGACGATGCTGCACCGCGTTCTTGTCGGCTCGATGGAGCGGTTCGTCGGCGGGCTGATCGAGCACTACGCGGGCGCGTTTCCGCTCTGGCTGGCGCCGGAGCAGGTGCGCGTCATTCCGATCGCCGACGACGTGAAGGAGTACTCCCGAACCGTCGTCGATCGACTGAAGGAAGCGGGTGTCCGCGCGCATCTCGATGACCGTTCGGAAACGTTGAACTACCGCATTCGTGACGGCGAGGTGCACAAGATCCCCTACATGGCGGTGGTCGGAAGAAGGGAGGCCGATGCCGATTCGATCGCACTGCGGGTGCGGGGAGCGGGGAAGAAGCAGGAAGTGTTCACCGTCAGCGACTTCCTCGTGCGGCTCACGGCGGAGATCGAGACGCGCGCTCTCACCCCTTAGGGGCGGGCTGCAGCAAGAGAACCGTTTCACCAGGATGAGCGAATGGCAACCATAACCGGGCTCCACCACGTGACCTGCATCGCCGGCGATGCGCAGGAGAACGTCGATTTTTACGCCGGCGTCCTCGGCATGCGGTTGGTGAAGAAGAGCGTGAATCAGGATTCGCCCGGCACCTACCATCTCTTTTACGCCGACGGCGACGGCCATCCCGGTACGGACATCACGTTCTTCCCATGGCCGGAGATGCCGCCCGCGAAACCCGGCGTCGGTTTGTCGATGGAGGTGTCGCTGGCGATTCCTGTCGGAAGCATCGACTACTGGCGTGACCGCCTGCAGGAGCATCATCTCGCCGTCGGCGACGTAGAGACGAGACGAGGCAACTCTGCCTTCACTTTCACCGACCCGCACGGCTTGCCGCTCACCCTGCACGAAACCGCCGACGAGCGCGAGTTCTCGCCGTGGAGCGAAGGTCCGGTGCCGGCTGAAAAGCAGATTCGTGGACTTCATTCGGTCAGACTCTGGGAGCGGGATCTCGCGCTCACCAGCTCATTCCTGACCGGTGTGCTCGGGTTCGTCGACGTCGGGTCCGAATCTGATTGGGCGGGCTTTGCGATCGGCGGCGGCGGGTCGGGCAAATACCTGGAGATCCGCGAGCTGCCAGACGCCGAGCGCGGGCGGTGGGGAACCGGAGGCGTCCATCACGTGGCGTGGCGGGTCCCGGACGACAGCACAGAGCTCGAAGTGCGCGAGCGAATCGATCGCGCGCGGCGGCGTCCGACCGAAGTGATCGACCGCTTCTGGTTCAGGTCGGTTTACTTCCTCGAGCCCGGGGGGGTTCTGTTCGAGATCGCAACGGACGGCCCGGGCTTCGCGATCGACGAAGATCCCGCCACACTCGGGGAGCACCTGGTTCTACCCCCATGGCTCGAGCCCCACCGCGGCGAGATCGAGGCGTCACTGCCCCCGATCAAGCCGCCTGCCGAATCCGGCGCGAGCGCTTAGCGGCTATTTCGCCCGTGTTCCGGTCGTCGTAAGCGTGGTGACGGAATCGGCGGTCTTCACACGGTAGCGCGCCGTCGTGATGCCCGTGAGGCCGCCGTTCTGCAAACGAAGCGTGCCGCTCGTGCTTACGCGCACGCCTTTCCTTCTGACGCTGGCGTACGGCGCTGCGGAGACGACAATACTGTCGCCGGCAGCACTCACCATGATTGG
>DASXGU010000202.1:0-5362 GCA_036488915.1 Gemmatimonadaceae bacterium
GAGCAGATTCCTGAGGTTGCGACATCGGCAGATGCAGTGTTCAGAAAAGTGCAGCAGCTGGCGCTCTCGCTGTCGGACATCGACAAGAGCGCGGGTCGCGACAGCACCGAGAGCGTAGAGAAGGAGATCTCGACTCTGGAGTCGCAGGCAAACCCGCTCGACTATCGAGCCAGCGAAGATCGGGTGCGTCGTCTCGCAATGCTGCGCCGCCAGCGCCGCGCGCTGGCGGACGTCTCGCGCAAGAAAAAGGAAGCCCAGGACAAGCTTGATAACTGTCGCCAGCTCCTTCGATCGATGCGCCTCGAGCTGGTCCGGTTCAGAACCGGCGGTCTCAACGCGCAGCCGACCGGCTTGACGATGGTCACCCAGCAGGCCCAAAGCGTGGTACGGGAGATGAGCTATCTCTCCGACGCCAACGCCGAGCTCAACGCGCTCTGATCGCCGGCGCGACGCGCCACCGCAAACACAAGCCATGAGTCGTTCGAGCAGAATGCTGATGCCGGCGCTGCTTTTTCTCTTCGTCGGCTGCGGCACGGGCGGCGACGTCTCGACTCGCGGGAAATCGGCGTCGGCGACGTCCTCCACCGAGCACCGTGTCGATGCCGTGGCACCGGTTGCGCACGTGCCTACACCCGACACCCTGCGCGGACTCTACGTCAATCGATGGGTGGCGCTTGGCTCGAGACTGAATCACCTCATCCAAATCGCCAGGACCACCGAGGTCAACGCCCTGGTCATCGACGTCAAGGACGATCGTGGCTTCGTGCTCTACCGATCGAGAGTTCCGCTCGCCCGCGAGATCGGAGCCGACACCGCCGACGGACACTGGATGTCCGCGGCGCGCCTGCGGGCGGTGCTCGATACCATGCGAGCCCACGACATCTATCCGATCGCGCGCATCGTCGTCGCCAAGGACCCGCTGCTGGCGCACAAGAAGCTCGACCTCGCCATCAAGCGCAAATCCGATCTCAAGCCGTGGCTCGACAAGAACGGGAATCCGTGGCTCGACCCCCATCAGCGCGCCGTCTGGCAGTACGCTGCGGATCTGGCGCGGGAAGCGTACGACCTCGGATTCAGCGAGGTACAGTTCGACTACGTCAGATTCCCCGACGAGAAGAGGCTCGTCGCTGAGACTGTCTATCCGCTCGCCAACGGCAGAGAGCGCGCGCAGGTGATTCGGGAGCAGCTCGGCTTTCTCCGCAGCAGCCTGACGCCGAGCGGAATTCGCGTCACCGCCGACGTCTTCGGGCTGACTGCCACCGACACGACCGACATGGGGATCGGACAACGCTGGGAAATGTTCGTCGATCAGGTCGATGTGGTGCTGCCGATGGTTTACCCGTCGCACTTCGCGCGCGGCACCTACAAGCTGCGCAACCCGAACGCCCATCCGTACGAAACGATCGACAAGGCGCTCAAGGATGCCATCAGGCGCACCAAGCCGATCGCCAACGCGGCGAAGATCATCCCCTGGTATCAGGATTTCACTCTCGGGCCGCCGCACTACTACGCCGAGCAGGTTCGGGCCCAGAAGAAGGCCGGATACGACAACGGGTTCCAGAGCTGGATACTCTGGAACCCGAGGAGCGACTACACTATCGCGGCTCTGGAGCCGCGATCATAGCGAAGTCAGCTGCTGCCGTTGCGGCGGGCTTCCATCCGCGCCTTCATGTCGGCGAGGTTCTTGTCGAATTGCGTCCGCTGATCGGCGGTCAACACTTCGCGGATCTCGGCGGACTGCTTGGTCTGAAGATCCATCATCTTGGTGCGAGTGGCCTCGTCCATCGAGCCAGTCGCCTGCGCTGATTTGCGCAGCTCCATCTGCTGGGGGACGTACTTGTCGCGGATCGTCTTGATCTGCGCCTTCTGAGCGTCGGTCAAGGTGATGTCCTTGAGCAGCATGCCGCCCATTCCGCCGCCACGTCGGGCTTCGCCCTGACCCTGTGCCGGTTCCGTGCTCTGCGCTGCAGCGATCGTTGTCATGCCAACGCAAAGGGCAGCGGCCAGCGTGGCGATGCGAATAACCTTCATCCTACTCTCCTGGTGGGGTGGTGACGCCGGATTGGCGTCTGGCTTTATACGCCACAGTTGCCGAAAAGGTTGGGCTTGGCTGAACCTCCTGGCGGGGGTGCTCGAACCTGTGCCTGTCGCCTCCCCACTCCAGCCCACTTCAGACCGGCTGCCTCCGACTTAAGTCTATAATCTGCAAAGAGTTGGCTGACTGGGGCTAGCGCCCGACCGAAAACCTGCTATTCTTCCCCGCGCAAACCGCCGGCTCATGCGCTTTCCGGCTCAGTAGGCTCGCTGCTTCCCCGCGCCGAGTGCCGTTTGTGACCCTGCCCAGTAGCACTGCCGAACTCGCCCCACCGACGCCAGAGGCCGCCTCGGAGCAGCTGACTTTTCCGCTCAGCTGGCTGCTCGAGCACGCGGCGGCGCCGATAAAGTACCGCGCGCTCACCGAAGTGGCCCGACCCGCCGACGCTCCGGTCGCGGGAATCGACTGGCTCCCGTACTCACACCGCCCCGCCATCCGACTCGCTGTCACTCAGGGCCGCGAAGGCATGTGGAACCAGTCGGTCCTGTCCCTGCCGGGCCGCCACGCGTCCGATTTTAGCGGGATCGGGACCATTGCGGCCGTGCGCAGGCTGGCCGAGTACGGCTGGGAGCGTGAGTCGCCGCCGCTCGTCCTGGCGCGGCGCATTCTCTTCCGGTTGTTGGCCGAGGACAACGATCCAGCCTTCACGTTCGAGCTGTCGACGAAGACGAGGGACGACGACATCGTCCGGCGCAGCCGCGGCCTCTTCCGCGAGGCCGCCGCCGCAACGCTCGCCCAAATGGGCTACGAGAGCGATCCCAGACTTCGCGGAGCCGCGCGCCGGATCCTCGAGAGGACCGTCTCGTATCTCAATTCGCCGCTGGGCGAAAAGCCGTGGATGCGCGTCGGGAATACCCATGTGCTCGCCGCCGAATCCGCTCCGCCATCGATCTACACTCTCACGATGCTCGCTTACATGCCGATTTTCCGGCATGAGCATTTCAGTGAAGTCGAGCGGATCTACGACTGGATCACTCAGCCCCTGCCGCGTCAGGAGGCGGTCCAGCTTTTCGGAAAGAGGATGGTTCCGCAACCACATCTGGTGATGGGGGACATGCTGCCGCACCGCAACGCCGTCGAAGCCGACGTCCCGTTTTCGCTCCTTTGGCTGGAGACGATGGCGCGCCTGAATTTCCTGCGGCGCAACGAGGGCTGGATGAAGCTCTACGAGCGATTCGTCGATGACCGCGACCGCAACGGCATCTGGCATCCGCACAAAGGCATGGACCGACCCGTGACCGCGAACTCGTGGGCATGGTCGACGTTCCCGCTCGACGACGGCACTGGGGCCGAGGCACGATGGACCGACGTCACGTTCCGCATCGGACTTATCGGAAAACTTCTCGGCAGAGAAATTGAATTGATCTGATCCGATGATCGGATTCCATCGCCGGAAAATCATCCCTCCCGGCGAGATGTTCCCAGCCGGCGATCCCGGGTATCGCGTCAGCTTTCCACGTTTGGCATCCGGCCTCAAGGTCCGGGTGGTCGAGCGCGGCGCTCCGGGCGCGCCTCCCGTCTTGCTGGTCCACGGCTGGGGATGCACCGCCTACATTTTCCGGCGTAACATGCCGGCCCTCGGCGTGGCCGGTTATCGCGCCATCGCCGTCGACCTGAAGGGCCACGGTCTCTCCGACAAACCGCTCGGCGGCGGCGAGTACACGGTCGAGTCGATGGTCGAGCACCTTCGCGACATCATGGATACGCTAGGTCTCGGCCGTACCGCTCTGGTCGGCCACTCGCTCGGTGGGTCACTGATCTACCATTTCGCGGCGAGGTACCCGGAGCGGGTGCGCTGCCTGGGCTTGTTGTCACCGGTCGGCTTGAAGGGAGTGCCGCTGATGTGGCTGTACCGCGCCCTCACGCCACGCGCGATCACTCCGGTGATGCGAAAACTGAGACCGCGCTTCGTCGTCAAGCTCGCTCTGCGCAGAGTTTATGGCCGACGCGGCCATTTTACCGAGCGTGACGTCGACGAGTTCGCGGCGCCATCGCAATTCCCCGAATACTCGCTGGCGATGCGTGAGCTGCTGCACAACTACGACTGGAACGCGGCCGATCACCGCCGGCTGAAAAGGGTCGACGTGCCGGCTACCGGGATCTGGGGCACCCTCGACCACATGATGCCCGACGATGGAATGGGGGTTTATCTGCCCCTGCTGCCGCAGGTCGTGCTGCGGGCCATTCCCGATGCGGGGCACATCATCCCTGAAGAAACGCCCGCTGAAGTGAATGCAGGGCTGATCGAGCTGCTGGCACGGGCGGGTTGAGGGACGGCGAGCCAGGCGGTCGGTCAATTGCACCAGGCGAGTCCGACCAGTGTCTATATTGAATCAGATGCCCGATGACGCTCTCGAGCCGAGATTCGCTTTCAGCGACCTCGCCCTCGCGCCGGAACTGCTCCACGCTGTTCGCGATGCCGGCTACACCCATCCCACTCCGATTCAGGAGCAGGCGATTCCACTCGCATTGGCGGGGCGGGATCTGATCGGCCTTGCTCAGACGGGCACCGGGAAGACCGCGGGTTTCACTCTGCCTATCATCCACAACCTGATGACCGCACCCCTTACCGATGCCGCCGGTGAGGCAGTGCACCGCGTCAGGGTGCTGATTCTTACGCCGACGCGCGAGCTCGCCGCGCAGGTCGAGGCGAGCTTCCGCAAGTACGGGAAGTACACCGACCTGCGGGTCGTCCCGGTCTTCGGCGGCGTCGGCGTGGAGCCGCAGTCGAAAGCTTTGCGCGGCGGTGTCGATGTCATCGTAGCAACGCCGGGACGGCTACTCGACCACATGGAGCGACAGAACGTGGCCTTCGACGACCTCGAGGTTCTCGTCCTCGACGAGGCTGACAGGATGCTCGACATGGGCTTCGCTCCACAGCTCAATCGCATCGTCAGCGAGATTCCGCCTTATCGTCAGACCCTGCTGTTCAGCGCCACGATGCCGCCCGAAGTCGAGGCACTGGCCCGCAAGTATCTGCGCAAGCCAGTCGTCGTTCAGGTCGGCCGCCGCTCGGAAGCCGCCAACACAGTGACGCACGCCGTTTATCCGGTGCCTCGCGAGCGCAAAAGCACGCTTCTCGCCGAGCTGCTCAAGCGACCAGAAATGGACTCGGTGCTGATCTTCACGCGCACCAAGCACGGCGCCGACCGGGTGGTACGGCATCTCGAGGATGAAGGAATCGCCGCCACCGCCATGCACGCCGACAAGTCGCAGGGAGAGCGGACGCGCGCGCTCGAGGATTTCAAGTCGGGCAAAGTCCGGGTG
>DASXGU010000194.1:0-3226 GCA_036488915.1 Gemmatimonadaceae bacterium
AAAAAGCGGGAGAAGAAAACCAAAGCCGCCCAGGCGGCGCGTCACGCCGAGAAGATCGGCGCCGAGATCGACGCCACCGAAATCGAGGCCTTCGATTTCACCGACGAAGATCTTCCGTCGCCCGACCTGTTGACACCACCGCCGCCGCGCAACGTCGATCTCGGCAAGCGCGAGCTCGACGCCATGGGCGTGAAGCTGATGGATGCGCTGAGAACCTTTCGCGTCGAAGGCGAGCTCGTCGGCCGCACTACCGGGCCGGTCGTCACCCAATACGAGGTTGCCCCCGCCGCCGGCGTGAAAGTCCGCCAGATCGCGAACTTGTCCAACGATCTCGCGCTCGCCATGCGCGCGCAGAGCATCCGCATCGTCGCTCCGATCCCGGGGAAGGGAGCAGTCGGCGTCGAGGTTCCCAATCCAAACGCCGAGATGGTCGCGTTTCGGGAGCTGATCGAGTCGCGCGATTTCCAGAGCGCGCGTGCCGCTCTTCCGATCGCTCTGGGCAAGGATCTGGAGGGACGGCCGATCATCGCCGACCTCGCCAAGATGCCACACCTCCTCATCGCCGGTGCGACCGGCTCAGGGAAATCGGTCTGCATCAACACTCTGATCACGTCGCTGGCCTATCGTCACACGCCGACGACGCTGCGGTTTCTGATGGTCGATCCGAAGATGGTGGAGCTTTCCGTGTACAACGTGCTGCCCCACCTGAGGCACAAGGTCGTCACCGACAACCGCGATGCCGCGGCGGTCCTCAAATGGGCGGTGCTGGAGATGCAGGACCGCTACGAGCTGCTCGCCGCCAACGGGGCGCGCAACATTCAGGACTTCAATCGCAAGGTTCAGGAAGGCCAGAAGCTCAAGAACGTCAAGCGCCCCGACGTCGCGTTCGAGGATCTCGAGTACAAGGGCGGAATCGTTCCGTACATCGTGGTGGTGATCGACGAGCTCGCTGATCTGATGATGACGGTGCAAGGCGAGATAGAGACGCCGCTGGCGATGCTGGCGCAGAAGGCGCGCGCCATCGGCATCCACCTCATTCTGGCGACGCAGCGTCCCAGCGTGAACGTCATCACCGGGCTGATCAAGGCGAACTTCCCGAGTCGCATCGCGTTTCGCGTAGCCTCGCAGGTCGACAGCCGCACCATCCTCGACGGCATCGGCGCGGAAGCACTGCTCGGCAACGGCGACATGTTGTTCATACCGCCGGGAAAGTCGGAACCGTCGCGACTACAGGGCGCCTACATCTCCAGCGAAGACACCGAGCGTCTGATGGGCTGGTACGAGACCCGGCGCGAGGAGCGGAAAGCCGCGTTCGAGGCCCAGGGACTTTTTGCCGACGCTCCGAGCGAGGACGACATCATCGAGCGCATCCGCCGCAAGGAAGCCGAGGAAGCAGGCGGGTCGGACGCAGATTCGTTCGACGACACCGATCGGGACAAGCTTTTCCGCGAAGCCGCCGAAGTGGTTATCCAGCACCAGCAAGGCTCGACCTCGCTGCTTCAGCGCCGGCTCAAAGTCGGCTACGGCCGCGCGGCCCGCATCATTGACCAGCTGCACGCGGCCGGGATTCTCGGGCCACCCGATGGCGCCAAGCCCCGGGATGTTCTGGCGGGGTTGGATGATCTGGAGAGGATCGCCGGACCTCGCACCTGATAGGTGAACACTCGTCGCTGAACCTGGTAACTACTAACTGAACGGGTGCGAGACGTCAGTAGCACAGGGTTCAGTTAACAGTTCACGACGCCCTGACTTGTTTCGGTGGCCGTCCGATCCACTGCCTGTGTCGTGAATGGCGCTCCGTGACGTCCCGACGTCGTGAGCTGACAGCTTGGCACTCTACTTCTGACGTCTCGCACCCGTTCAGTGCAGTTACGAGACGTCTCGCACCCGTTCAGTTCAGATGCAGTTAGAAAACGCTGGCCCGCCTCACTGGGCGGACGCGACCAGGCCCACCCTGACGGCGAACCGAACGAGATCGGCCATGTTCCGCAGTCCCAGCCGGCGGGTGACTTCCTGGCGGTGGCTCTCCACGGTCTTGACGCTCAGATGCAGGCGTTCGGCGATGTCGCGGGTGCGAAAGCCGAGCGCGACCAGCTTCATCACTTCGATCTGGCGCGACGTGAGCTTGTCGAGCGGAGTGCGCGCCTTGAGCGCTTCCGAGACCGCGGGCGCGAGGCGGCCGAGGTTGGTCTTCGAGATGAAAGTCTCGGCGCCGGCGCGAATGAACCGGCCCGCGTCGGAATTCTGAAGCGGTCCGCTGACGACGATGATTGGAGTTCGCGGCCGCACCGACTGCACCGTCTCGACCGTGGCATTGAAGTCCAGCCCCGGAAGGAGATGCTCGACGAGGACGACGTCGGGCGCGAAGGAGGTCAGCGACGCGCTGAAGTCTTCGGCGGCATCGACCCGCTCGACGGTTATCGCGGTTTCTCCTTTGCGGAGCTCACGAATGACGAGCTCGGCGTCTGCCGTATTCTGCTCGACCAGGAGAACGCGAACCTGGCGCTTATTGGCTGCCTTCAAAATCCTCGACTCTGTTTCGATTGACCCGCGAGGGTCGTGGACTGGAATTGCTGGGGATTTCTTACGATATACCCCTCCCGCGGACCGCTGCACTGGGAGGTTCCCCTAGGTGGAAACACCCATGCAAGAAGTGAGCAGGATTGCTGATGTCGGCCGGAAGGCGATGCCGCATGGGATGTGGCCGAACCTATGTTCCGACGCATGTCGACGGCGCGGCAGACGATGGGTCGCAAGGGCGAGCTGGTCGCGGCGAGATGGCTCGCTATTCACGGCTGGGAGATCGCCGATCGCCGCTTCAGGAACGGCCACCGGGACATCGACCTGGTCGCCGTCCGCGCCGACGGGGACGGGAGGGCCGTCGCGTTCGTCGAGGTGAAGACGCGCGCTTCGGCAGACTTCGGTGGCCCCGTAAGCGCGGTCAACTGGCGAAAACAGCGTGAGTTGAGCCGCTCCGCCAAGGTTTGGATGTCGCGCTTTCAGAAGCCGGGTGACACTTACCGGTTCGACGTCATCGGCGTGATCCTGGAGCCCTGCAAAGTCCGGGTCCAGCACATCGAAAACGCCTTTCTGGTGCACGGCTCCAGCTAGCCCCAGCCCCAAACCGGTCAGCCGCCGCCCTTCCAAACCGCGAGCCGCCTGCGCCCAGCCGGCCTTCCTGGCTGGCGGGTTTTCCCAAACGCCCGTATGGTAGGCTCCTGGTATT
>DASXGU010000273.1:0-5703 GCA_036488915.1 Gemmatimonadaceae bacterium
GCTCGGAAGCCGGCCTCGTCGAGCCACGACGGCCAATAGAAGATTCCCCGGAAGTCAGTGCACGCCTTAGCGACCGCGACGGCCTGCTCCGGCGTCTGGACGCCGGTTCGACCGACGCCGACATCGACTTCGACGAGCGTCTCGATTCCCTTCAGGTCGCGGGCGACTTCCGCGGAATCGACGGCGACCTTCACGCGGCGCGTTTTTGCCAAAGCCTGCAACCGCGGCAGCTTCGCCTTCACCAACGGGTAGGCGACGAGCACATCGTCCCCCGGCAGCACCTCGGCCTCGCCCACCTTGGCGACGGTGATACCGATCGCGCCGGCGTCGAGCTGCTTCTGGGCGATCTCGCGGATCTTGTGGGTCTTCACGTGCGGCCGAAGATCGACGCCCCATTCGCGACACCGTTCCTGCATCTCGCGGATGTTACGATCCAGAACGTCCAGATCGACATACAGCGAGGGTGTGTCGAGATCGACAGCGTCCACTATCTGCCTTTCCTGGCAATGCACTCGATCTCGACCGCGATTCCGCCCGGCAGCGCGCCCGCCTGGATGGTGGTGCGCGCCGGGAACGGCGATGCGAAAACCGTTTCGTAAACCTCGTTCATGGCCGCGAAATCCTTGATGTCGCGCAGATAGACGTTGCACTTGACGACGTCGTCGAGCGACGAGCCGGCCGCTTCGAGAATCGCCCGCAGATTCGCAAACGTGCGCTTCGTCTCCGACTTCACATCACCAAGCTCCAACTTGCCCGTCAGTGGATTGGTGCATCCCTGACCGGCCACGAAAATGTATTGCCCGTCGATGATCGCCTGCGAGTAGGGACCAAGCGGCTTCGGCGCCTTGTCCGTAACGATTGCGTTTCTCAAGAAGTCCTCTTCAGTCGTTTCCAGAGTTGATGAACCGGGAATCCCGCCAGCGCTATTCCGAGTCCATAAAGCGGCGAGAAATTGCCGATCTGAAATTGTCCCCAGACGATGGCCGACACACCGACAACAGTACCGGCCACGAACAGCAGTGGCACCAGCGGATAGCCGGGAGTGCGGAATGGCCTTGGCGCGTCCGCCATTTTCCTGCGCAACACCATCACGGCGCCAACGGCGAATATCAAAGCCGCCCACTCCACCACCACGAAATAAGTCGTCAGAGTGTCGAAGTCCCGCAGGGTCAGTACCATGATGATGGCGACCACACCCTGAATCAACACCGCCGCCCACGGCGCCGACGAGCGTCGATCGGTCTTCCCGAGAAACGCGAAGATCAACCCGTCCCGCGCCATCGCGTACGCCACCCTCGGCTTCGCCAGCAGGTTGCCGTTGAGCGCGCCGAAAATGCTGGTCATGATCGCGATCATGATGGCGATTCCGCCGGCGGGTCCGGCGATCGAGGTCATTACAGTGCGCGCTATCGCTTCCTTCTGGTGCGCCATTTCACCGACGGGCATGATGTATAAGTAAGCCAGGTTCGCGCCTATATACAGCGTGACGATGACGAGCATCCCGACGATGATGATTCGCTTCATCAGCCGCTCGGGCGCGACGACCTCGCCGGCGATCATGCTGACCGCCACCCAGCCGTCGTAGGTCCATATGACCGAAGCGACGGCGCGGGCCAGCCCGCCCCGCTGCACGTGACCGCCGCTAGTGAAATGCGAGATATTGCCGTGTCCGAGCAGGAGTGCCGCGAGTATGATCACTGCCAGCGCCGCCACCTTCACCAGAGTCGTCACCTCGCTCACGGCCGCGCCGACCCGGGCGCCGAGTATGTTGGCGAGGGTCAGCGCAACGATGGCGCCGATGGCAACGACCTGCACCGTCCACACGTCAGTGGAGCGTCCGAGGACATTGAGCAGGAACTCCGCGAAGACAGTGGCAAGCGAAGCCACCGCGGTGGGCGTCGTGACCAGCACGTACAACCATCCGAACACGAACGCGGCGGGGTCGCCGTACGCCTCGCGCAAGTACACGTAGGTGCCGCCCGCCCGCGGCAATAACGTGCTCAGCTCGGCGATCGCCAACGCTCCGCAGATGCTAATCACTCCGAGCGCGGTCCACAGGCCCATGATGACCAGTGGATTCGGCACCAGCGCGGCGATCGTCGGCGGTGTCCGAAAAATCCCACTGCCGATGGTGATGCCAACGATCAGGGCAGTTCCGCCGGCGAAACCGATGACCCGCCGGAGCTCCGGCGCCTGGGAGGGACCAAGCGGCTTCGGCGCCTTGTCTGTAACGATCGCGTTTCTCAAGAAGTCCTTTTCAGTCGTTCCCAAAGTTGAGAAACGGGAACCCCGGCAGCGCGATCGCAAATCCATAGACCGCGCAGAAGTTGCCGTCGCAAGGGGTGAGCTGGCGTGTCTGAGCATCTTATGGGCAGTCTGAGCTTGGTCAAGTGCCAGCACACTCCGTGTCGTCTGACCGGACGAAAGACAAAACTGTAGTTTTGTTCAGTGGCTGAAAACGATGCGTACCCGCAGCTGAGCGACGCTGAGATCTCCGCGCTGGAGCGGGCCGGCGTCCGCCGATCGATTGCGGTCGGCGAGTATCTCTACCGCGAGGGCGACGCCGGATACGACTTCTTCACCGTCGTCAGTGGCGCCGTCGACATCGTCATCAACGCCGGCGGCAAGGAGAAGCTCGTCGCCCGCCAGGAAGCGGGGCGCTTCCTCGGTGAGCTGAATCTGCTGACCGGTCAACGCGTTTTCGTTTCCGCGCGCGTCGCCGAGCCCGGCGAAGTGATCGCCGTTTCGCGCGATGCGATGAAGCGGCTGATAGCCACCGACCCGAGCCTCGGCGACAAGATCCTCGCCGCCTTCATCGCTCGCCGCGCGATGCTGATGAGCGGTGCATCGTCGGCGATCCGTGTAATTGGCTCGAGATTCTCGCCCGACTCCGGCCACGTTCGAGAGTTCCTGATTCGAAGCGGCATCCCGCACGAGTGGGTAGACCCGGACACCGACGTGGAAGTCGAGCATTCTCTGCGGGAGCTCGACATCGCTCCCCGCGATCTTCCGGTCGTGATCGCCTCCGGCACGGTGCTGCGCCACGCGACGCCCGGCCTCCTCGCCGATTACCTCGGCCTGACGCTCGAGCATCTGCCCGACCGATCGTTCGATCTCATCGTCGTCGGCGCCGGTCCCGCCGGACTTTCAGCGGCGATGTACGGAGCATCGGAGGGACTGCGCACGTTGGTCATCGAGATGGTCGTCGTCGGCGGTCAGGCGGGAGCCAGCTCGAGAATCGAAAACTACCTCGGCTTTCCGACCGGTATTTCCGGAGGCGAGCTCACGCAGCGAGCGATGGTCCAGGCCCAGAAGTTCGGCGCGGCGCTCACCAGCCCGTGCGCGGCGGAATCGCTCCGGGAAGAGGCCGGACTTTTCATGGTTCGTCTGTCCGACGGCACCGACATCTCGGGCATGGCGATCATCGCAGCGACCGGCGCGCGTTACCGGAAGCTCGATGCCGCCCGCCTAGAGGAGTTCGAATCCCGCGGCGTCTATTACGCCGCAACCGACATGGAAGCCCGCATGTGCGGGGGGTCGCCGGTGGTGGTCGCCGGCGGGGGCAACTCCGCTGGTCAGGCGGCTTTGTTTCTCGCCGAGCGCGGGAGTGCCGTCACGATCGTGATTCGCGGCCCCGACCTCGCCGCGACCATGTCCCGCTACCTGGTTGACCGGATCGAAGCCGACGGGCGGATTGCGGTCCGCCGGAACACAACGATAGTGTCGCTCGAGGGCGATCGATCACTGGCTGGAGTGCGGGTAAAGGGCCCCGACGGCGAGGAAACGATCGCCGCCAGCGCTCTCTTCTCGTTTATAGGCGCCGAGCCCGCCTCGGGGTGGCTGTCCGGCTTCGCCGCACTCGACAATGATGGGTTCGTGCTCACCGACAGGTCCTTGGGGCGTGAGCAATTGACCGGGCGCTGGGAAACGCTCGGGCGGGGTCCCCTTCCGCTCGAGACGAGCCATCCGGGGCTATTCGCGGCCGGCGACGTCCGTTGCGGCTCTACCAAACGAGTCGCGACAGCAGTCGGGGAAGGCTCAGCCGCTGTTCGCTCCGTCCACGTCTACCTTGCCAGCGACCGTCATCGCCCGGGATGATATCAGGGGTTCCCCGCGGGTCCCGGACTTGCAAATATGAGTATAAAAACTCATTAGCTGGAGCCATTCATGTCCCATACAAGGACTGTAACTCTTTGCGGACGAGCCTTGCCGGAGCCGGGCCACGTTTGCGCCTTTTTCGATTCCCGGCAGCAGGAGTACGACACCCTCGGTCCCTATTACAAAGAGGGGATCGACCTCGATGAAGAGGTCATCAATATCGTCGATAGCGACCGGAGGGCCGACCACCTGAAGCGTCTGCAGGGCCAGTCCATCGACGTCGACGCGGCGCAGGAGGCCGGCCGGCTGCGCGTCCTCACCTCCGAGGAGACGTACACGAATGGCGGAAAGTTCGCCGCCTCCCGGATGTACGAGATGCTGCAAAGTGCGCTCGCGGATGCGCGCAACAAGGGACGGCGCGTTCGAACTTCCGGAGTTATGGATTGGGCGACCCGCGGGCACGCCGGCGTGGAAGAGCTCATGGAGTACGAGTCCAGGGTCAACTTCCTGGTGCCGACGTACGACTGCACGCTCCTCTGCGTCTACGACATCGCCGAGATCAGCGGACGGATGATGATGGAGATCCTCCACACCCATTCGCACGTCATTTATGGCGGCCGCGTCCGCGAGAACCCCTACTACGTTCCTCCGATCGAGCGGCTTCGCGAAGTCCTGTTGCCGGACAGCCTGCCAGTCACGCGGGACCAGCCGCTCGCCTGAAGCGCGAAAGGGCCTGACGTTGGATCGTCGGGTCTGATCGCATGAGCATGGTCGCCGCGGCTGCTACTGAGCAGGATTAGATCGAGCGATCGTCAACGGTTCTAAAGTCAGCATCAAGAACCGTCGCGCTGGGTGGAGCTGGCGTACCCCCTCCACAGCCATTCGAGCGCTTCCGGAAGCGTCTGCTGCTTCACGTTCCGATCGACGTGCCGCGCATTATGGGCAAACACGAATTGGTAGTGATAGCCCCTGGCGGCGAGCACCCGGGCCATGTTCTCGCTGGCCAGCACCCAGTCGTGCATGTCGTCGCGCATGACATTTGGATTGAACAAGTCCCTGTCACCGACTTCCAGCCAGACTCTGATCGGCTTTACCGGAGTGTTCGGGATCAGGCGCTCGTGAAATTCCCAGGCGCCGTGCGGAGTCTCGTCACTGTGCGGCCACTGCTGGTTGATGGCGGTGATCGAGTACGCGAGCACCCGATGATACAACTCGGGGTGATACCAGGCCATGATGAATGCCGCCGAGCCGCCCGAGCTGCCGCCCATCGTCGCTCGGCCGTCGGGATCTTTGGTCAGCTTGACGTTGTACTGGCGTTCGACCAACGGTAGTACTTCGGTTTCCACAAATTCAGCGTAGCGTCCGGACATCGTGTCGTACTCGAGGCCTCGCTCGCTCCCTTGCGCGTCGCCGCCCCCATTGCCGATCGAGATCGCGATCATCGGCGGCACTCGGTTTTCTGCAATGAGATTGTCGAGTGCGGTGAACAACGACTGATCCGGCCCGTCCGCGCCGACGATGAATGGCGCGATCGTACCAGAGACGTATCCGGCGGGGATATAGACGCTGACCGATCGCGTGTAGGAAGTCGGATGGCTCGTCGTC
>DASXGU010000281.1:0-5499 GCA_036488915.1 Gemmatimonadaceae bacterium
CGCGAAGCGGATCCGAGACATTTCCAGCCGATGAATGCCAACTTCGGGTTGCTCGACGAGCTGCCGCAGCCCATCCGCGACAAGAAGAGGAAACGCGAGATGCTCGCCGAGCGCGCGCTGCGCGAAATGCAGGAATGGATCGAGGCGAATGGCGTCGCCTCGACCGCGGTCGCGTGGGCATGAGCAAAGCTGTCCGAAGCGCTGACGCTCCGGAGGCGGATCCTGCACCGAGTCTCGTCGACGACTTTCTGGTCCACCTCGAGAAAGAGCGCGACGTATCGCCCAACACTGTCATCGCGTACCGTCGCGATCTCGACGAGTTCGTCTCTTACCTGGGGAGTTACTACGGCGCGCGAGAGTGGACCTGGCAGGGGCTGGACCGACTGGCGATCCGCGGCTTTCTCGCGCATCTGACCCGGAAAAAGCTCAACAAGCGGTCGATCGCGCGCAGCCTGTCGGCGGTGCGGAGCTTTTACAAGTATCTGCACCGCAACGAGCAGGTCGAAGCCAATCCAGCTCGAGGGGTGAACACCCCCAAGCAGGACAAGTATCTGCCCGGCTACCTCGACCGCGCCCAGATCGAAGTGCTGTTCGAGTCGGCTGGTCTCAAGGCGCAGGAAGGAAAATTCAGCGATGTCCGCAACGCCGCCATGCTCGAGTTGTTCTATTCGACGGGGATGCGTCTCTCGGAGCTGCGCGGCATCAACCGGATGGACCTGGACCTCCTCTCGCAGCAGGTGAAGGTGAGGGGGAAGGGAAGGAAGGAGCGCATCATTCCCGTCGGCGACCACGCGCAGCTTGCGCTCAGAAACTACGAGTCGAAGCGCGACGAGCTCCTGCGTGCGATTGGAGCGAAGGGTGACCGCACAGCGTTCTTCCTCAGCACCCGCGGGAAGCGCATCTCGGTGCGAGCCATACAGAACGCGGTGAAGGGTTTTCTCGATCAGATCGACGAAAACTCAGGGCTCTCGACCCATTCGCTCCGGCATACCTTCGCCACGCACCTGCTCGACGCCGGCGCTGACCTTCGCGCCGTCCAGGAGCTGCTCGGCCACGCTTCGATCTCCACCACCCAGATCTACACCCACACCAGCATCGAGCGGCTCAAGCAGGTTTACGAGAAGGCTCACCCCCGGGCGTAGCGGGGTATAGTTTCTTCCGACAGCGCCATAGCCGAGGAAATGTTGGCTCAGAAGCGGCACCACTGGATCGTCCGGACGACGCACTGGATCAACGTCGTCGCCATCGTGGTCATGGCCGGCAGTGGGCTTCGCATCTTCAACGCCTATCCCGCCTTTGCCCGCAAGGGCGAGATGTTTTGCTGTTATCCCTTCGAGCACAAACCGATTCCCGCCTGGCTGACCTTCGGTGGCTGGCTGGGTGGCGCCCGGCACTGGCACTTCGCGATGATGTGGGTGCTGGTGGTCAACGGCCTCGTCTACATGACCTTCGTCTATCTGCACGGCGAATGGCGCGATCTGGTCCCCCGCAAGGGAGACATCCGCGACAGCTGGCAGATGGTGAAGTTCTACGCCTTCACGCGAAAGGACCATCCCCGCCAGGGTAAGCACAACGCGCTGCAGAAGGCGACCTATTTCCTGCTGCCGTATGCGGGCGCTTTCGCCGTGCTCACCGGCATCGCGATCTGGAAGCCCGTGCAGTTGTCTGCGTACACGGCACTCTTCGGCGGGTACGTCTGGGCGCGCTACTGGCACTTCCTCGCCATGCTGCTGATCGTAGTCCTCAGCGTCATTCACGTCTTCATGGTCTTCGCCGTCGATCCCTACTCGATTCCGTCGATGATCACCGGCAATTACGATCCCTCGCTATCGCCCGAAGCGCGCAACGCGCGGCCGTTCTATCATCTCCTCCCGCGCCGCAAAACTGCGTCGGTCGCGGCCGCGCCACCGACGGAGCCGATGTGAGCGAGCGGAAGTTCGTCTCCATCAACGGCCTCGACCGCCGTGACTTCATCGTGCGCGGCGCCGCGACGTTTTCGGCGGCGCTGCTGGCCGCGTGTAATTCGCGCGGACCGAGGGCTGCCGACAAGCTTCTCAAGTACGCCGAGCGCAAGAACCTGGTCGTCGAGCGAAAGCTGTTCAGACACACTTCGATGGATGTCGCCAGCCCTGGGGCGTACGACGCGGGCAACAAGCTGCCGAGTTATTACATCTCGCCGACCGTCCCGGTCTGGGACCAGGGCGCGCGGGGGAAGTGGGCCCTCGAGGTCAGCGGATTGGTGGCGAATCCGGTGCGTCTGACCCTCGACGACCTGCAGCGCCTGCCGACGGTGTCGAACCGCGTGAATCACTACTGCGTCGAGGGGTGGACCGCGGTCGAGACGTGGACGGGAGTTCCATTCACCGAGCTCGCCAGGTTGGTGCGCGTGGATCCCGCCGCGCACTTCGTCGATTTCCAGTCGTTCGACAACGACTATCACGAGAGCTGGGACATCGAAAGCGCGATGCACAAGCAGACCGTCGTCGCCTACGGTCTCGACGGCAAGATGCTGGAGCCCGCCCACGGGGCGCCGGCGCGCGTCTATTCTCCGGTAAAGCTCGGCTACAAGAACACGAAGTACCTGACCAAAATCGTATTCATGCCGCGCATGAACGGCGGCTATTGGTCGGACGAAGGCTACGAGTGGTACGGAGGCGTCTGAGGCTCTACCGGATTCGCGTCTTGGTCGGTGTCTGATTCAGCCGCGAATTCTTGTCGGCTTCACCACGGCGGGCGGCGCCACGGAACAGGAGCGACTCCTTGAGATACACGCGGTTCAGGATCGCGCCGATCACCACCAGACAAATGCCGGCGAGAACCGCGATGGTGCCCCACCGCCAGGTGTCTCGGCCGATCAGTGCCGCGCCCATGCACACTACGCCGAGTGCGATCAACGTCTGGCCGCCCTTGTTCGGGGTGGCACGAATGCGGCGGCGCCGCTCCCGCAGCGGAGCGACTCCACCCGCCTGCCAGGCGTCGAGGAGGATGCTCAATCCGGCCAGCGCTACCAGTATGCCCAGGAGGACAGGGAATTGTTCGAGCTTCATGCCTCTCTCAAATGCAAGAAGGGGGCGCGAGTAAAGGGCGTCGAATGGCACCCAACCTTCGCCAGACTGTTATTTTCCGGGGATGAATGGCCAACGGGAGCGCGTCCGCTCCACCACCATCCTCGCCGTTCGGCGTGACGGTAAGGTCGCGCTCGGCGGGGACGGGCAGGTCACCGTCGGCCAGACGGTGATGAAATCCAACGCCCAGAAGGTGCGTACCCTCCACGGCGGGAAACTGCTGGCGGGATTCGCCGGCGCCGCCGCCGACGCGTTCACGCTGTTCGAGAAATTCGAGGAGAAGCTCGAGCGCTACCCCGGCAACCTGCAGCGAGCGGCGGTTGAGCTGGCCAAGGATTGGCGGAGCGACCGGGTACTGCGGCGCCTCGAGGCGCTGCTGGCAGTGGCAGACCGCGAGCACGGGTTCATCATCTCGGGGACGGGCGACATCATCGAGCCCGACGACGGAATCCTGGCGATTGGATCCGGCGGCCCCTACGCGCTGGCGGCGGCGAGGGCGCTGGTCGCGAACACCGAGCTCCCGGCGCGCGAGATAGTGAAGCGCGGCCTCGAGATCGCCGCCGAGATCTGCGTGTACACCAACTCCAACATCACAGTGCTGGAGCCGAGCTGATGGCGTCGCCGCGCACGCAGCAGGCACTGGAGAGGCTGGCCGGGCTCACTCCGCGCCAGATCGTCGAAGAGCTGGACCGCTACATCGTCGGTCAGGCCGACGCGAAGAAGGCGGTGGCGATAGCGCTGCGCAACCGCTGGCGTCGCCAGCGCGCGCCGGAGCCGATTCGCGACGAAATCTCGCCCAACAACATCATCCTCGTCGGGCCCACGGGCGTAGGCAAGACGGAGATCGCGCGCCGCCTGGCCCGGCTCGCCGGCGCGCCGTTCGTGAAAGTCGAAGCGTCGAAGTTCACCGAGGTTGGCTACGTCGGACGCGACGTGGAGTCGATGGTGCGGGATCTGGTCGATAGCGCCATCACCATGGTGCGCGGCGAGCGGGAGACCGAGGTACAGGACGCGGCGAAGCTGAAAGTGGAGGAGCGGCTGCTCGATCTGCTCCTGCCCGTGCCGCCCGACATCAGGCAACCCGCCCACGCATCGGCGGCGGCCGGCGGTGGCGCGCATCTGTTCGTCGTCTCGCCGGCAGGCTCCGTCTCCACCGAGACCGACGCCTCTGAGGTGCGATACAAGCGGACCCGCGAGAAGCTCAAGCAGCTGCTCGTCGACGGGCAGCTCGAGGACCGCGAGCTGGAGATCGAAGTGACCCAGCCGGCGCCGCCAATGTTCGACATGATGGTCCCGCAGGGCGCGCCGGAGGGAATGGACAATTTCACCGACATGCTCAAGGACATGCTGCCCAAGCGCCGGAAAAAGCGCACAGTCAAGCTGTCGGAAGCGCGGCGCATCCTGCTCGACGAAGAGCTTGAGAAGTTGATCAACAAGGAAGACGTCACCGCCGACGCGCTGGAGCGCGTCCAGACGATGGGCATAATCTTCCTGGACGAAATCGACAAGATCGCGGGCCAGCGTGGGCCGTCGGCGGGCGGACCGGATGTCTCACGCGAGGGCGTGCAGCGCGACCTGCTGCCAATTGTCGAGGGGTCCAACGTCCAGACCAAGTACGGAATGGTCAAGACCGATCACGTGTTGTTCGTTGCAGCCGGCGCGTTCCACGTCGCCAAGCCCAGTGATCTCATTCCGGAGCTCCAGGGCCGTTTCCCGATCCGCGTCGAGCTGCAGTCGCTGACCGAAGCGGATTTCGTGAGGATCATGTCCGAGCCGGAGAATGCTCTCACCAAGCAGTACTCGGCGCTGGTCGAGGCGGAAGGCGCGAAGCTGGAGTTCACCGCCGACGGCATCGCCGAGATCGCGCGCATCGCTGCCCACGTCAACGAGCGCATGGAAAACATCGGCGCGCGCCGGCTGCACACCGTGATGACAACCCTGCTGGAGGAAGTTCTGTTCGGCCTCCCCGACAGCGGCGCCAGGACACTCCGGGTCGATCAGGAGATGGTCCGCAGCCGGCTCAAGACCATCGCCGACGACGAAGATCTCAGGCGATATATCCTGTAGATCGGTCCCAGGTGTCCGCGCCACCGGAACGGCTATTCATCGGAGTCCCGCTGACGGAAGAAGCGCGGCAGGCCATCGCCCGCTCGCTGCCGAAGAATCTGCCCGGAGCGCCCGTCGCGCCCGAGAGCTGGCACTTCACTCTGAGATTCCTCGGCTCGACCCTCGCCGGGCCGCGCGACACGATCGTCGAGCGACTCGAGGCTGCCCGCTGTGGCGCCCCATTCGTAATTCGCTTCAGCGAGCTGGGAGCTTTTCCCAGAGCCAGTCGAGCGCGCATCCTCTGGCTTGGAATCGACGAAGGCGTCGAGCGAATGATCCAGCTTGCCGCCATCGCCGAAGCGTCGGCGCGAATCGCCGGCCTCGCCGC
>DASXGU010000023.1:0-10515 GCA_036488915.1 Gemmatimonadaceae bacterium
CCAGCTGCGCCGCTTCCCGACTCCTTTCGTGCCGCGGACCGAACAACACCGGCGACCCGAACGCGGCGGGCTCCAGCACCGAATGTATTCCCGCCGCGTGGAATCCACCGCCAACGTAGGCGACGTCGGCGAGCGAATAGAGGTCGCCGAGGATTCCATACCGATCCACCAGCAGCACATCCGCACTCGCGGCATCGTCGGCATCGATGCGTGCGAGCGGCAGCGAGCTGGCCCGGGCCCAGTCGGTTATGGCACGGAGATGCGAGTCGGTCGTTGCATGGGGCGCGATTATCAGACGAGCGTCGGGAATCTTGTCGCGAATGCGCAGCCACGCTGGCAGCAACCGCTGGTCGTCCGTTGGCCACGTCGAGCCGGCGACGAGTGTCGGTCGCGCCGAGCGCAATCGCTCGATCAACGGGGCGGGGGGACGCTGCGCGCGCGCCCACACCTGGTCGAAGCGGGTGTCGCCGGTGACCTGGAGCCGCCCTGGCCGAACGCCCTGCTGGCCGAGCCGGTCGGCATCGCCGCGATCGATCGCCCCGACGAGCGAAAGGGACCGGTACGCATCGCCCAGGAGCGCCCGCGCAAAGGGGCCGCGTCTTCCGGAGGATTCGGGCAGCGTCGCGCTGATCACCCCCACGCCCACGCCGGCGGCGGCGGCGGTCTCGGTGAGCGCGGGCCAGATGTCGAGCTTGCTGAACACCAGCGCGGTCGGATCGATGGCCGAGACGACCGAACGCGCGTGCGAGAAGGTGTCGAACGGCAGGTAGTCGGCGAAATCCGCACCGACCGATTCCCCAAACTGCTCGGCGCTCGGCGAGTAGAAAGTGTAAACGACCTGCACTTCGGGACGACGGGCTCGAATCAGCTCGATCACCGGGAGCGCCTGGAGACCCTCGCCAACCGAAGGTGCGTGGATCCAGACGAGAGGCCGCGACCGATCCCGATTGGCGCGCGCCCACTTTCGATAGCGATCGATGAGCCCGCGCCGCCCGCCGAGGCCGCGGGTGACCTTGGATGCCCCGCGCGGCGTCAGCGCGACGAGGGCGTCGGTGGCGCCGCCGACCAGCGCATAGGGAATTCGCAGCAGCGAATTCACGGGCGCTTTCGCTAAGGCTTCGGTGCCGTGCTCTTGGTCTTCGCCATCGCCGCGTCGATGGCCCGACGCAGATCCTCGATCGTCTGGGCGCCGGGGAAGAGCTGGTCTCCGATCATGAACGTCGGTGTGGCGTTGGCGCCGGCCCGCGACGCGCGGTCCTGATCGGCCGCGATAAGGCTCTTCATCCTGCCCGAAGACACGCATTCACGCCAACGGCGCATCTCGACGCCGGTGGACTGCGCGAGAGAGTCGAAAACCTCGGTCGGAGAGGGGAGCGCTTCCCAGTGCGCCTGCGTGGTGAACAGCGCGTCGTGCATTGGCCAGAATCTTCCCTGGGCACCGGCGCACATCGCCGCTTCGGCGGCGGGCCAGGCGTGGACGTGGCTCTCCAGGGGGAAGTTGATGTACGCCAGGCGGACCTTACCCGTCTTCACGTACTGATCGACGAAGGTATTGTAGGTCTGGTCGTGCCATTGCTTGCAGTATGGACACTGGAAGTCGCTGACTTCGATCACCCACAGCGGTGCTGTTGGGCTGCCCTGAATCCGGGCGAGGTCGGCGCGCGTAATATTGGAGTCGGGTGGCGCGGAGGCTCGCCTGGCGACGGCGGCGGTATCGGCGCGGGTTACGGCGGTCGTTTCGCCGGATTGCCGCGATCCACCGGCCGGCGCGCAGGCCAGCGAAAGAGCGAGCGCGGCGACAGTGGCAGTGCGGTTGACTTGGGCGGGAATCATCTGCTAAATAGACCTCCTGCCAAACCATGAAATCAAGGGAGAGTAGATACTTACCTCGGTTGTGATGGGCCTTCGATCCGCGGCGAATTTCTCGGCCGCGTTCCGCGTGGCCTGGCTCCTACTCCTACCACAAGGCATCCAGATCCCGTCGCCCACCGGCCTGGTGAACGACTTCGCGCACGTCCTGCAGCCTGACGCGGTGCAGCGGATGGAGCGCATCGCCGAGGATGTCCGGACTAAATCACGTGGCGAGATGACCGTCGTCACGCTCCCCGACATCGGGACGCGGGACGTCCAGGAAGTCGCGCTCGACATTGGCAGGCAGTGGAAGGTCGGCAAGATCGGCAATCCGGGCGACCCGACCAGAAATGCAGGCGCGGTGATCCTGCTGGTGCCGAAGGAGACTAGCAAGGACGGGCGCGGCCACTGCTTCATCGCGACGGGTCGCGGGGCGGAAGGATTCATCACCGACGCCGACGCGGGCGACATCTGCCGGGAAGCGACGCCGGCCTTTGCGTCGCAGGACTACAGCACCGGGCTCGAGCTGGTCACGCTGCGCACGGCGCAGCGCTTTGCCAGCGAGTTCAACTTCCAGCTCGATACATCGCTGGCTCCGCCGCCGATGGTATCGCAGCCGGCGACGAATTTCCCCAGTGGCAACGGCGGCGGGATTCCGCCGTTCGTATTCCTGATTCTCTTTTTCGTGATTCTTTCGATTCTGAGCAGGGCCGGCCGCGGTCGCAGAGGGTGCGGTGGTCTGGGATGCTTGCCGCTCATCATTCCCACCGGCGGGTTCGGGCGCGGAGGCTGGGGCGGTGGCGGATTCGGCGGTGGGGGATGGGGCGGAGGCGGGGGTGGGGGTGGCGGCTTTGGAGGATTCGGCGGCGGCGGCGGGTTCGGCGGTGGTGGTGGCGGCTCCAGCTGGTGAGGACCAACTGCAGCTGCGGCGTGCGAGGTGGGAGTGGCACGGCTGACCGAAGCCAGATCACACCTCGGGACTTTACAGATTCGTCGAGAGTGACGCTATGAGTATTCCGGGAATGCGAAGATGATGAAACTCGAGGAGCTCGTGAGACAGCTGCAGCTCGCGTACGGCGAGGGGCTCAGGTCGGTGGTGCTGTTTGGCTCGGCGGTGGCGGGCGAGCACAACCCCAGGAAATCCGATTACAACGTGCTGGTCATAGTCGACTCGCTGCCGCTGGCTCGCCTCCGCGCGGTGTCGGCCGTGTCGAAGGCGTGGGCGGAGGATGGCAATCCGCCGCCGATGACGTTCACCATGAATGAATGGAGATCTTCATCCGACATTTTTCCGATGGAGTACGCCGACATTCTGGAGCGCCACCGCGTGCTGTTCGGCGAGGCGCCGTTTGACGGGATCAAAGTCGCATCTTCCGATCTGCGGTTGCAGGTCGAGCATCAGACCATGGGCAAGCTGCTGCAGCTTCGTCGGGCGACGATGGGCGCGGGCGGTGACAGCAAGCTCCAGCTGGAAGTGCTGGAGAAAAGTCTCAGCACCCTGATGGTGATCTTTCGCGGGATCTCGCGGCTGGTCGGCGAGGCGCCGTCGCAGGACTACGAGGAGCTGACGCAGGCGCTGGCGCGCCGCGCCGGCTTCGCGGCGGAGCCGTTCGTGAAGGTGATTCGTCACGTGCGCGGGACCGAGAAAATCCCGCGGGAGGGCGCGGCCGGAATACTGGAGGAATATCTGGCGGCGATGGAGCGACTGGTGGCATATCTGAACGAGTTCAAGGGATAAATCATTGCGGGCTTTGGCCGCACGGCGTGTAGTCAAATTCCACTCAGAGGAAATAGAAAATGAGACGTCGCATCATGCTGGCTCTCGCACCGCTCGCCCTCGGCATGGCGGGGTGCGGGTACAATCAGATTCAGACACTCGACGAGAACGCGCAGCAGGCCAAGCAGCAGATATCCGTGCAGCTGCAGCGTCGCGCCGACCTGGTGCCCAATCTGGTGAACACCGTCAAGGGATACGCGCAGCACGAGGAGGCCGTGTTCACCCAGGTAGCGCAGGCCCGGGCGGGACTGGCGGGCGCGATCCAGACCGGTGATCCGCAACAGATGGCCACGGCCAACGCCACGTTGACTGGCGCTCTCGGCAGGCTGATCGCGATCTCTGAGGCTTACCCTCAGCTCAAAGCGGATCAGAGTTTCCTGCGGCTGCAGGACGAGCTGACCGGAACCGAGAACAGGATCGCGACGTCGCGCAACGACTACAACCAGGCGGTCCAGTCTTACAACACCTACATAAGGACGTTCCCGCAGGCCATCACGGCCAAGGTGACCGGCGCAAAGCCGCGGACGTACTACGAAGCGGCGCCGGGCGCGGAAGTGGCGCCGACGGTCGATTTCGGGACGCGGGGAGCGCCGTCGTCGACTACGCCGGCAGCCCCAAAGACGCCGTAGGCGACGCATTTTGAAAGACAAAAAAGCGCCGGCCAAAAGGCCGGCGCTTTTTGTTTGCGGGAAAGATCTTAGCACGCACCAGCCGTGCCAGCGACGTCGGTCGCTATTGACACCCTTGGAGCGCGGCCATAAATAGGGGCCACTCAGAAACCAGTCTGCGGAGTTCCCTCTACTCCGCCAGGCTTGCTGCGCCTGTGCAGCAAGTCTCACCCATCCTCGCTGGAGACAGGCATGAAAAGGATTTGCTCGTCAGTATTCTCACTGCTGTTGCTGGCATTTGTCAGCACCAGCGCCTTTGCGCAGACGCGTCGGATCGAGGGACGCGTCACCGTGGAAGGCAGTGGAGAGCCCCTCGCAGCCGTCAGCGTTAGCGTCGTCGGCACATCACTCGGCACCTACACCGACGACCAGGGCCACTTCTCCATCGTCGTACCAGATGGACCCGCGACGCTTCGCGTTCGCCGTATTGGATACGTGCAGAAGACTATGGCGGTATCCGCGGGAGCGACCGAGGCGAACATTCCGCTCGCCCGAGACGTCCTCCAGCTTGAAACCCAGGTCGTCACGGGCACGGCGACGACCGTCTCGAGCGTAAACGCGGCAAATGCCGTTACGGTCGTGAGCGGAGAAAAGCTCAATCGCGTCCCCGCTCAGACGATCGACTACGCGCTCCAGGGCAAGATCCCGGGCGCGATCATCACCCAGAACTCGGGTGCGCCGGGCGGTGGTGTTCAGGTGCAGCTCCGCGGAGTTTCGACCATCAACGCGAGCTTTCTGCCGCTCTACGTCATCGACGGCGTCATCGTCGACAACTCGTCGATCGCCAACGGCATCAATGCGATCACCGAGGCGGCCGGCGGCAACTTCGCATCGTCCCAGGACCAGCGCGTCAACCGCACCGCCGACATCAACCCTAATGACATCGAGAGCATCCAGGTGCTCAAGGGCCCGTCGGCGAGCTCGATCTACGGATCGCGCGGCACCAACGGCGTAATCGTCATCACGACGAAGCAGGGTCAAGCCGGGAAGACCAGCCTCGACGTGATCCAGCGCTTTGGAACGGCGGCGCTGTCCAACAAGATCGGCATCCGCTGCTTCCACTCCGCGCAGGAAGTCGTTGACGCGGGGTTCGATTCGACCGGCTACGGCGCTTCGACCAGCAAGTGCAACGATTACGAGCAGGAGCTTTACGGCCAGCACCCGTTCAACTACCAGACGATCGCCTCGCTGCGCGGCGCCACCAACAGCGGCACCAACTTCTTCGTGTCGGGCCTGGTGCAGCATGACGGCGGCCTTCAGCTCAACGACAACTACAATAAGCAGTCTCTGCGTGTCAACCTCGGCCAGAGATTCGGGTCGCGCCTTAATCTGCGCGCCAACACCGAGCTGATTCACTCTCTGACCGCGCGCGGAATCAGCGGCAACGACAACACCGGCATCAACCCCTACACGACCTTCTCGCAGGTCCCGTCTTTCTTCGACATGCGCAAGCAGGCCGACGGCACCTACCCGGTCGGATTGGCGGTGGTGAACGGCAACAATCCGTTCCAGAACACCGAGCTGATCAAGACGCCCGAAGATGTCTTCCGCCTTCTCGGCAGCGGACTCATGTCGTACAGCCTCGTCTCCCAGGAACGTCAGACCCTTGACTTCACGCTCAGCGGTGGACTCGATGCGTACAACGACCACGCTCGCGTGATCTCGCCGGCAACTGGTTACATCGAGCAGGTGAACGCCAATCCTGGCACTCTGGTAGACAACAACGCTGATCTCTTCACCGGCAACGTCGGCGCGAACTTCACGCACCGGCTGATCCGCGACATGTTCACCGCCACGACGTCGGCCGGTATCGGCCAGGTCCGGCGCAACGTCGACATCCTTGGCAACACCGGTCGCGGGGTCTTTCCGGGCGTCACCAACGTAGCTTCGGCGACCCAGATCTTCACCACTGAGACCCAGGACATCGTCAAGTCGCAATCGATCTTCGGCCAGGAAGAGTTCCTGACCATGGGAGAGAGGTTGCTGCTGACCGCCGGCGTCAACGGCGAGCGCACCAGCAACAACGGCGATCCCAAGAAGTATTACGCCTACCCGAAATTCTCGGGCTCTTACCGCATTCAACCGTCCGTCGCCAAGATCGACGAGCTCAAGATGAGACTCGCCTACGGAAGAGCGGGCAATCAACCGCTCGGCGGCAAGTTTACTTTGCTCACCAACCTGATCGATGAAGGCGTGACAGGCTTCCGCGCCTCCACCGCTCTCGGCTCCCCGGGCATCAAGCCGGAGACCGCCAGCGAGCTCGAAGGAGGCATGGACCTCACGCTGTTCGGCGGTCGCGCCAGACTTTCGGCGACCCAGTTCCGGAAGCAGATCGACAATCTTCTGATCACGGCCTCACTGGCTCCGTCGACCGGCTTCTCGAGCCAGACCATCAACGGCGGTCAGCTGGTCACCCACGGCACCGAGCTCGAGCTCGAGATGACGCCAATTCGCTCGGACCGCTTCTCATGGGTCTCCGGAACGACGTACTCGAGTAACAAGGGCAAGGTTACGCGCTTGCCGGTGCCGGGATTCATCCCGCCTTCCGGCTCGTTCGGCAGCCGATTTGGGAACGCCTTCGTTCAGCAGGGCCAGCTGATCACGGTTATGCAGGCCGTCAATGGCTGCACGGCTCTCAATGCCGCCGGAACGGCATGCCCGTCTGCGAATCGCGTGCTGACGTTCGTCGGCAACTCGGCTCCAGATTTCGAGATGGGATTCACCAACGATTTCACCTTTGGACCCTTCAATCTCTCGTCGCTCTTTGACTGGAGGAAGGGCGGTCTCGGCGTCAACCTGACGAACGACTACTTCGTCTCCAGCGGACTCGGCTTCCCCGATACCGCGCGCGCCGGCAAGATGGCGGCCGCTTTCAGCAAGGGCACCGATGTGTGGCTCGAGAACACAGGCTTCCTCAAGCTCCGCGAGCTGACACTCGGCTACGAGCTGCCGGCGGCAATGTCTTCGCGTCTCTTCAACGGTCACGCGCAGTCAGCGCGACTCGAGCTGAGCGGACGCAACCTGTGGACGAAAACGAAGTACACGGGACTCGACCCTGAGGTCTCGAACTTCGGCAACCAGGCGCTCGGCAGGTTCCAGGACGTGACGCCGTATCCGCCCAGCCGGTTGTTCTACTTCACGATCAACACAACCTTCTAAACCGAGCGATACTGAGATGAAGCGATATACAACTTTGGTCCTCGCGGCTGCCGTCCTCGTCGGCGCAGCGTGCAGGGACAACCCGGTGGCGAATCCGATCGATGCGCCGACGGTAGACGCGCTGAGCGGACCGCTCACTCGCGTGACGCTGCAGCAGCTCGCCACGGGCGTACTGGCACAGGATCGCGCTTCGGCGAATGCCTTCGCCTACGCGATCGAGCCGGAGATCTGGGCGCGCGACGTTTATCGCGTCGATGCGTCGGAACCGCGATTCGTTCAGGAAACGCTCGGAGGGAATCCGGACCCGGGCAGCTTTTCGGGCAGTGGCAACTGGACGGGGTTCTACACGGCCCTCCGCGCGTCGAGCACTTTGATCAAGGCCTTGCCCGCCGCGGCGACGCCGGCGTTCTCGGCCGCAGAAATCAATGCTACCCGCGGATTCGTCCGCACAATCAAGGCGCTCGACTACTGGCGCATCATCGAGATGCACGACACGGTGGGGGCGGTGATTCAGACCGATGATCCGGCACTCGTCTCCGACCTTAAGTGCAAGGAAACGGTTCTGTCCTACATTGCCGCCCTGCTCGACAGCGCCAACACGGACTTCACTGCCGCCGGCGGAGCGACCGTTTTGCCGTTCAGCCTGCCGACGGGTTTCACCGCGTTCGGACGCGATTATTCGGTGGTCTCGAACCTCGTGAAATTCAATCGCGGTCTGAAGGGCAAGGTGGATTTCTATCGCGGGCTCGATCGAAAGAGTCCGCAGCCGGGCCTCTTTCCGACTGCTATCACCGAGCTCACCCAGGCTCTCGGCGGTGCCGCGCCGGGCGCCGTGCCGACGGCGGACTTCAGCAAAGGTCCGTATTACGTCTTTGTGCCCGGTGGGTCCGAAAACTCTCCCAACACGATCTCGGATTCCAAGATCGGGTTGAACCCACTGGTCGGTGACAGCGTTCAGGCTGGCGATAGCCGAGCGTCGAAAATCGTCGCCCGCTCTGCGCTTTCCGGCTTCGGGGTCTCGACGACGATCACCTTCGTCAAGGCTGTTGCAAGCACGACGAACCAGGCCGCGCCACTGGGCATTCTTCGCGACGAAGAGCTGGTACTGCTTCGCGCGCAGGCTGAGATCGAGGCCGGGCAGCTGGCGAACGCGATACTCGACATCAACGACGTGCGAACCAGCTATGGGCTCGGACCGGTTGCGCCAGCCGACAAGGCCAGCGCTATAAACGCAGTGCTGTACGAGAAGCGCTATTCCCTGCTGTTCGAGGGCGCTCAACGTATGGACGATCTTCGCGAGTATGGGCGTCTGAACGCAACCTACCTGCGGAAGGAAACTGCAACGGATCCGTTCAATGCAGCTCTTCCCCTTCCACGCGCGGAGCTCAATGCGCGCAATGTGACGGTAAATCCGGCCTGCACTCCGTGATCGCCGGAGGGTAATCCAGAAGTTGAGACTGGCTCGGAGACGTTCTCCGAGCCAGTTTTCTTTATGGGGCTTGATTTATGCACGAGAGCCCTTTCCCATGGCCGGAGGCCAATATGAAATCGCGCTGGGTGATTGCGTTTCCACTCGCCATCGCGCTCGGATGCTCACATCCGCAACTCGGACCCGGTGACGTCTACAATTCCTCCGTGATCACGGAAGACGAGATCGTCGCATCCCGCGCGAGCAACGCCTACGAGATCATCCACAAGTTGCGGGCGAACTTTCTCTCCAATCGTGGTGAAACGAGCTTCAATCAGAGCCAATCGACTCCGTACCCCACTGTTTATGTCGATGACCAGGAGTTCGGGCCGATAACCACGCTGTCGAGCATTCCCGCCGCACAGATCTCCACGATTCGCCTGTACCGGGTGTCCGAGGCGAACTCGAGGTACGGCACGCACAACATGGGTGGCGTCATCGCGATTTTCACGCGACAATAGCCCGACTGTTCTTCGCAGGGAATATCCGAACGGAGGCTCGACCATCACCGCCCGCCTCCGAAGTTAAGCGTCCGAATCCGGCGGGACACGCGGGGAGGCCGCTGCTAGCTTAGGGGCATGTCAGCCTCGCTCGCGCCCACTCTTCCGCTCCAGGCAGACGTCTATGCCCGGGCGTTGGATGCACGCGACCCCAGGTTCGACGGCGTTTTTTTCGTCGGCATCGTCACGACGCGCATCTACTGCCGGCCTGTCTGTCCGGCCCGCGTCTCGTATCAGGATCACCGCCGCTTCTTCCCCTCGGCGGCTGCCGCCGAGAGCGCCGGTTTTCGGCCCTGCATGCGGTGCAGACCCGAGCTGGCGCCCGGACTCTCGCACATCGATGCGGTGCCGCGGCTGGCGCGCGACGCGGCCAACCGGATCGCCGCCGGAGCGCTCAATGGCCACACGGTCGCGGAGCTGGCTAACGATCTGGGTGTGAGTGAGCGGCACCTGCGTCGCGCCCTCGAGCGCGAGATCGGCGCGTCGCCCCTGGAGCTGGCCCAGACTCACCGTCTGCTGCTGGCAAAACGGCTGCTCTCGGACACGCGACTGCCCGTGCTTCGAATTGCATACGCCAGCGGATTCCAGAGCCTGCGCCGCTTCAACGCCGCCTTTCGCGCGCACTACCGCATGGCGCCCAAAGAGCTGCGCGCGCCGCGCACTGCAATGCCTTCGTCGGACGAGGCGACCGTGCGTCTCAGCCTCGCCTATCGCGCGCCGTTTGCATGGGCCGCGCTTCTCACGTTTCTAGGGCGCGATGCCGTAGCGGGAGTCGACATCGTCGAGCCAGGGCGTTACGCCCGCACCGTGGCGCTCGACGGCCACACCGGATTCGTCATCGCCGAGGACACCGCAACACCGGCGAAGCGAATCGGAATGGGCCAGGTGACCATCTCCATTTCTCATTCGCTGGTACCGGTTCTGATGCCTTTGCTGGCGCGGCTTCGACAGCTGTTCGACCTCGACGCACAGCCGACGGTGATCGACGCGCACCTGGCTCAGGGTCGACTCGCCGCGATGATTGCGCGTCGACCCGGTGTTCGCATACCCGGGTATTTCGATGGATTCGACGGCGCACTGCGCGCAATCGTG
>DASXGU010000206.1:0-24657 GCA_036488915.1 Gemmatimonadaceae bacterium
GGGTGATCTGAAACCGTTTGCTCAGGAAGTTGTACTCGCCGCGATCGCTGTTGACGATGCCGGTGATCGCAAACGATTGCGCGAGCTCGTGAATCGAGAGCGGCTCGTCAGTGTAGATCTCGACGTTCGCCTCACGATTGCGCACCCACGTGTCATGCCTCACGTCGACGTTCACGTCAATGCGAAGATTCTGCAATAGCGGCGATTGCGCCGGAAACAGGTCGCGCTGGCTCGCGACCGTCGTATCGAGCACGTTGAACAGCGCCGGATCACCCGCTCCCACCAGGTTCTTGTTCTCGGGCGGCGGGATGTAAAGCACTCCGGCACGCACCCGCACGTCACCGGTCACGTGCGCATCCTTGAACGGACCGTTCATCGCCAGGTTCACGCTCACGAACAGATTGCCCCGCTCGTTCTTGAGAACCTCGGCGTTCTGCGTCTGGAGATGCAGATCGAACGACGGCGCGGTCAGCGATTTGAGGCCGATCCCACCGGTCAACGCGATCCGGCCCTTGTTGTACGCGACCAGTGAATCGACCACGACGGTGTCACCCAGAAGTCTTATCGACGCCTCGATTCCGTTCAGCGTTATCCCCGCCGGCACCACCTTCGCCTGGCCCTGATGCAGCGAGAACTGGCCCGTCAGCTGGGGGTGATTGAGCGTCCCGCCAACCTTGAAGTTGCTGGCCAGCTTGCCCTTCAACCCCGACACGTAATCGGTCAGCTGCGGGACCATCGCCAGCGGCAGGCTGTCAGCGGTCACGTTGAGGGCGATCTGCCTGTCAGCGGGCAGCCGCGGCCCGGTGACGCCCGTTATAGCCAGGTTGATCGGCACCGTTCCCTCGGCCACCAGAAACGGCGCCTTGCCCGCTTCCATCGCCTCGGCCTTGCCGGTCAGAGTCTGATTCGCGTACGACACGTCGCCGTGGACCTCGGGCAGAACGGCGCCGTTGTACAACAGGTCCGTCGCGCCGAACGCTCCCTTGAATTGCGGATTGTCGAGAGTGCCGGTCGCGTGAACGTTGAGCGAGACCAGCCCGCTGGCGTTCACGCTGCTCTGGGTCAGCGCGATGACGTCACCGATGTCGAGGTTGTCGACGGCGATGTCCAGGCTGGCGCTGCCCTGCTTGGGCACGAGACCGTTGACGTAGATGCGGCCGTTGCCGCCGTTGCGCAGCTCCAGATTCTCGACGTCGATGCCGGCCTGACCCCAGTGCAGCGCGGCGGTGTGCGTGCTCGCCCAGGTAGTGGTGTCGAACTTCAGCTTGAGATTGTTGAGCGTCAGCGAGTTCCGAATCTTGTCCAGCGTGAACGCAGCGTCGGCCGCGTAGGTGCGCGAGTTGTCCTGATCGATCACCAGGCTCAGCGTGCCGTTCGGCTTGCGATAGGTGAGCTTGGCACCGACGCTGTCGAGATCGAATCCCGCCGCCCGCACCGATTTCGCCTGCGCGTTGACGCTCACCTGCGACTGGGGCGTGCGCGCATTGATCCAGTCGTAGTCGGCGGTGAACGAGCCCACCGTATTTCCACGCGCCACGATGTTCGACCCCGACGCGGTGCCCTTGAGACTGAAGTCGTTGATGTTGCCGGTCGCCACTCCGTCGGCGATCAGCGATCCCGACAGCTGGTTCATCCGGACCGCCGTCGGCGTGTCCACCACGGTCCGTGGCAGCGCCACGCCGGTGATCGCGCGCTCGACTTCGGTGGCCCGCGCGACGCGCGACGAATCGCTCTTCGCCTTCCTCACCCGCCCCGCCAGAATCCCCGGCCGCGGCTGAACCAGCGTCGTATCCTTCGACACCAGCCCGGCGAAGCTGGAGAGCGAATCGACGGCGACGTGATAGGTGAACGTGCCCGAATGCGACGCCGCCAGGCCAAACGTGCCCTTGGCCTCGACGATTCCCTGAGGCAGGCCCACTGCAAGCGTGTCGAAGCGCGCGATGCCGTCGGCAATCGCGACTCGAACGTTGGCGCTGTCGACGTTCACCGTATCGATGCGCGACGCTGCTACCTTTGCCACCAGCTGCGCCTGCATCGTTGCCGGATTGAACCCGCGACCGACGGCCGAGCCGGCCGCGGTGATCGATGTCGAGGGTACCTTCGCCACCATGGCGTGCGCGTTGAGGTCGCGCGTGCTGAACTGGAGATCGTAGCCGGTCACCTTGCTGGCGAGATCCATCGTCCCGCGCACGTCGACGAAACCGCCGCCGGCGATGTTCATCTGGGTGTTGATCGCCAGGTCGTTGATGGTCCCCTTCACGCGGAGCGGTCCGCTGGCGTCGCCGTGGAGCCCAAGCGTCGGCGCGGCGATCCGGCCGAAGGTGACGAGCGAGAGGGGATGCATCTGGGCATCGACGTCGACCCACAGCAGGCCGCGCGGCCGGAACGCGAATCGCCCGGTGGCGTGCGACACCGCGCCGCGATCGACGTGCGTGACGTCGCCGACCGCCGTCATGATCGCCGCGCTCGATCCGTTGAGGGTCGCCGTGCCGCTCAGCGTCCCGCTCAGGAACAGCTTCGGCGCGATCGCTTTCATGAGGCCCGTCTGCAGCGGCAGCATCCGGGTATGAAGATCTCTGGCGGTGAAAACACCGCCCGACATGCCGAGCACGCCGACGGCGATGAGATGGCTGCGTCCGGACAAGCGGTCGTCGACGACGACGTCACCGTTCACCGTGAGCGCATGCTCGCCACCGTTGAATTTGGCGTTGCCTGTCAGCGTCAGCGGGCGCGGGAACGTCATCGTCGGAAAGAGCTGGGTCAGCAGCCGCGTCTCGAGATTGGTGAAGCGGAGGTCGGCGTTTCGATAGGAGATCGTGTCGGTGACCGTCGCCTCGATGTTCCCGGCCAGATGCGCGCGCTCGATCGAGACGTCCATGTTCTGCGCCAGGTACACGCTCTTGCTGCCCGACCAGTCGAGACCGAAATCGAGCTTGCCCGATCCCGATGAGGGCAGTCGCACCCACGCCCAGCGGAGGTCGTTGGGGTCGATGGGATCACCGTGAAGCCGCAGATGCAGATCGCCGTTGGCGAGATAGTACTTGCCGCTGCCGGTCGCTTTCGTGCGCGGGAACGCCACTCTCGCATTATTGAACCAGAGCGAGTCGCTGGTGAAATCGAAGATGCCGGTGAGCCCGCGCACATCCGCAACCGGTGGACGGAAGGGCGCCGCGATCATCTTGAGCGCCGAGACGTTGATCTCGCGATTCTTGTAGGCGGGATCCTCGAGGCGAACGAGCGGAAAGATTCCGTCGATCTGGTGGAACGCGGACTCCTTCTGATATCCGCCCGGCACCTGAAGAAGCTTCAATCTCTCATCGGGCCCCAGTGCTTTTCGCAACGCGTCCTTCTGCTCGGCGGCACTCTTGTGCGGGTCGGGCTCCCAGGGTGAGCGCACGGTGAGATCGCCCTGCACCACCGTCACATCGCTGAAGCGGATCCACGTTCCCCAACCGGTTTGTTTTGGGCCAGTCGGCGTCGTGGTGTCGCGCGGAAAGATGCGATCGTAATTCCATTTGCCGCCCGGCTGCTTGTCGATGACGATGATCGGGCGCACCAGCTTTACCTGCGAGAAATCGATCTTCTTGCCGCGCAGCGTGGCGAGACTATACCGCGCCCATGCTTCGCTGACGTTGACGAACGGCTTCTTGGCGCTGTCGGTGATCACCACGTCGTGCAGAGTGAATCCGTGCAGCAGATTTCCAGTGACGCCGCCGATGTGCACCAGGCCGTGGCTGTTGCGCTGGATCAGGCCTTCGACGTAACGGCGAACGCGCTCGCGTCCCCAGTTCGTGTTGGTGACGAGCATGACGCCGCCGAGCAGCAGCAACGCCACCACCACCAGACTGAGGAGGAGGCGGACCCACCACCTACGCATTAGAAAGCTTCGCCGATGGACAGGTTGAGGACCAGCCTGTTGAGCAGGCCGCCACCCTGGGCGGGCGCGTAACTACGTCGCTGTTGTAGTGTGACGAGCGTCCTCTGACCATTCACGATTTTCTCGGTTACCACCGGCAGGGATTCCCGCCTTCCCGGGTTGAACCCTATATCGGCACGGATCGGGCCTACGGGAGAGCGATAGCGGGCCCCAAAACCGGGAGTTATGGCCGCCGTGGTGCGGGGAAGTGCCGGATTGGTCTGCTGCCTCACCATGCCGGCGTCCACGAACACCGCTCCCATCAGGTCCTGCCAGACCGGGAACCGGGCCTCGACGCTCCCCTCGAGAACGAAATTGCCGCCCAGCGGACGGGGCTCGAAATCGCGGTCCTTGAGATTGCCGGCGTTGGGATTGCAGGCCGTCACGTCGGTGCCGGACACACACGCGGCGTTGGTGGTGTCGTGTCCCTGAAGCACCGCAATGGGAATCGTCAGCACGCGCGGGCCGAGCTGGTTCTCGCCGAATCCGCGCACCGAATGCGAGCCGCCCGCGTAAAAGCGCTTCCTCGGATGCAGGATCGCATCGCCCAGATTCGTGGTGACGCCAACCGCCTGCGCGGTGCTGCCCAGGGGCCTCACCCACCCGACGTGGATGTGCGCGCCGAACGCGCCGCGCCTGCGGATCTGATAAAACCCCGCGGCTTCTCCCTCGGCCCGGTTGTATCGATAATCCGAAGCGGTGAACGTCGAGGCGTGTTCCAGAGTCGCATCGGTGCGGAAGCCGGTGTTGGGCGAGAACGGATCGTTGGTGCGATCCATCGACGCGGTCAGCGTCACCGGCGACAGCTTCTGATTTCCGCGCAGTGACTGCAGCGTCGGCTCGTCGCAAACGCCGAAGTTGATGCAGAAGTAGACGTCGCCGGCGTCGACTTTGCTCATCTCGAACCTGTAGTTCGCGCTCAGCGGCGTGCGCTCCGCCATCTCGCGCGTAAAGGTGAAGCTCGTTCCGTAGCCGCGATCGACGTAGATGCCCGGCGCGCTCCTGCGATGCGTGAACACGCTGAGCGCGGCCTGATTGTGGGGCGACCCGAACCACGGCTCGGTGAGATCGACGCTGGCGTTGTAGGTCGGAACGAAGTAGCGCGACAGATTGCTGGTCGGCGCCACCGAAGCGTTCTTGAACAGGCCGCGCCCGTTGAGCGATCCGGCGAACAGGTTGCCGACGACCGCCTGGATGTCGAGCCGCCGCGCCGAGCCCATGAAGTTGTAGTTGGTGAAGCGCGACTCGAGCTGGACGAAGTCGACGGTGTTGAACCCGGCGCTCACGCGCGCTTCGCGCGGCGGCGACTCGGTGACGGTGACGACCACGACTTTTGCCGAGTCGGGTGTCGCGATGTCGATGGGCGGGCGGGGCTCGATCGACGCGCGCCGGAACAGATTCGATTCGTAGAGCGCGCGCTGGCTGCGCAGCATCTCCCGGCGAATGAAGAGGTCGCCGACGCGGAAGGTGAGCGACTTCCTGATGGTGCGGTCGGTGACGTCGTCGTTGCCCTGAATGACGATGTCCTCGACGGTGGTCTTGTACCTGGGCACCAGCGTCAGCGTCACCGCCGCCCTCCGCGACGCGGTGTCGATCACGATCGATGTATCCACCTCGGCGTCGGCGTAGCCCTTGTCGAAGAGGCTGGTCTGGAGGAGGACCCGCGACGTGTCCAGCCGAATCAGATTGAGCGGGCCGTCCTTGCCGATGACGACCCGGCGGTTGATCTCGCGCTGCGAGAGGAGCGTCGGCGTCGGCTGGTTGACGGTGACGCTGGAGACGATGGTCGGCGGCCCTTCGGAGATGCGGAAGGTGACTCCGACCTGGTTGTGTCCGCGGGCGACGACGGCGGTATCGACTTCCGCCTCGCGGTATCCGCGCTTGAAGTAGAAGATGCGGATGCGGAGCACGTCGCGCTCCAGCTCCTTGTGGTCGAGATACTTCCTGGTGTAGAAGTACTTCGACTTGCTGATCCAGCAGAACGGCTTGAGGATGAGGCTGTTGCAGTACGACGCGGTGGTGTAGATGCTCTGCTGAAGCTCCGCCGGCTTGACCACCTTCACGCCTTTGAGCGTGAGATTGACTACTTCAGGGTGTGGATTTACGGCCGGCGCCTGCTGCGCAAAAAGAATCGCCGGTGCAAAGAGGAACGCCGCAACGATCCAGCTCCTCGCGCGCCCCTTCCCGCTTCCCGTTTCCCGCTTCCCGCTCCTACAGTCCCTCGAGCAACGCGTCGTTACTCGGCGTGGCAGCGATGCGCTTGATGAGCCATTCCATGGCGGAGCTGGAGGGCATCTGTTGTAGACCGCGCCTGAGGGTGTAGACATGCTCTAGTTGATCGGGACGGAAGAGCTTGTCTTCACGACGCGTGCCGCTGGTCGCGACATCGATGGCGGGGAAGATTCGTTTCTCGGACAACGACCGATCGAGCTTGATCTCGCAGTTGCCGGTGCCCTTGAACTCCTCGAAGATGACGTCGTCCATGCGCGAGCCGGTCTCGACGAGAGCGGTAGCGATGATGGTGAGCGAGCCGCCACCGTGCTCCGGAGCGACCGAGCGGGCCGAGCCGAAGAAGGCCTTGGGCTTGGCCATGGCGCTCGAATCGAGTCCACCCGAGAGCGTGCGGCCGGTGCCGCGCTCCACGGTATTGTACGCGCGAGCCATGCGGGTGATTGAATCCAGCACGATGACGACATCCTTACCTAGCTCCACTAGGCGGCGCGCACGTTCGAGCACCATCTCGGTGACATCGGTGTGGCGTACCGCGGGCATGTCGAAGCTGGAGGCAACAACCTCGCCATAGCCCCAGGTAATCATCTCGCTGACTTCCTCGGGGCGCTCGTCGACGAGCAGAACGAGCAGAACGGCCTGCGGATGATTGATCGCCACGCCTTCGACGATGGCCTGGAGGAGCATCGTTTTTCCGGCGCGGGCCGGGGCGACGATGAGCGCGCGCTGGCCGTAGCCGATCGGCGCGATCAAGTCGATGGCGCGGCGCGTCAGCTCCGGTCCGCCCTTGGCCGGACGGCCCGTCTCGAGCTTGAGCTTGCGCTCCGGATACGACGCGATGAGCGAGCCGAAATCGGGGCGCCGCGCGGCTTCGTCGGGGCTGGCGCCGTTGATCTTCTGGACATCGACGACGACCACGCGATTGCGGTGATCGTGGCCGGTGGTGGCGAGCACCTCATCGCCGCGGCGAAGCATGTACTGCCGCATGATCTGCGTCGGCACGTACGCGTCGCCGGGCTCGGCCAGGTAGCTGTTGGCGGCGCGGCGGACGAAGCCGCCTTCGCGCTGCGGGTCGAACCAGCCGGTGGTCTCACCATCGGGAACGACGGGCGCCATCGGCGCGCGCTGGCCGCCGCCCTGTTGCTGCTGCTGTTGCTCTCCGCGCGGACCGTTCTGCTGGCCGCGCTGTCTGCCGCGTCCGCGCTGATTGCGTCCACGACGGCCGTTGTGCCGGTGATCGCGCTCGCGCTGTTGTCCACCCTGCTGATGCTGCCCGCCGCCCTGGCTCTGCGGATTGTAGTTCGACTGCTGTTGTGACTGGGGTGGCGCGCCGGTGTCGCTGGAGCCGTTGGATCTCTCGGAGCCGGACTCGGAATTCTCCGGGGCCGGTGTCGGATTCGATGACGGTGGGAGCGGGGAAGGAATTACTGGTGATGTCATATTGTCGCGCGCGTCTGGTATCTGCGCTGCGTCGGGACTGGGAGTGGAAGGATCCATTGGCTCCAGATACGGATCTGCATCACCGTAGGATTCGGAGTTTGGAGTATGTGACTGACCGGACGGACGAGGCCTCCGGCCGCGACGAAAAGGACGTCGGCGTTCGCTCATGCAATTGTGGTGTGGCTGAGAAGAAAAGTGCTGCTTCGAATGGCTCTCGTGTATCGCGGTAAGAACTCACGCGAATACCGGAACCCTATTCTGTTTGGAATGGCGCGCTACTGGGCTGCGCTGGTGCAAGAATGGTACTATCCAGTGCTGGCAATGTCCAGCAATGGCTGAATGGTACGTGCGTGAAACCGATCTGTCCAGCGTTGTTTGCGGGGCAGGTCGGCCGGTTTGGCGCGACGGGTTCCTACGTCCCGCGCGCCATTCTCGTAGCACAGCCGCCCGGCTAACATTGATACGCTCCCACCGTCCAACGTGTTGGAAGATGCCGCGGAGCGAGTAGTGCACGACACCGATTTCATCCATGACTGAGCCACAAATTTCAGGTGCGAGCGAAGAGCTGAGCGATCCGCTCCCCGCCCTCGAGCAGGCGGTGAAGGAGCGGCCCGAAGATGCAAAGGCGCTCATCGCGCTCGCCAACCATTACTGGTTGATCGGAGCCGGCCCCGAAGTGGTCGGCGATCTCGCGTCGCGCGCAATTGCCAGCGATGCCGAGAACCGTGCCGGCTGGCACCTTTGGGCGCTGGCCGAATCGAATCCGCGCGAGCGCGTCGCCCGCTGGCAACAGGTGTCGAAGCGGTTTCCGCTCGACGATCTCGCCAAAGCCAACCTCGCCGACAACGCCGCCGCTCTCGCCGGCGCCGAGCACGATTACGACGCCGTCGATCTGGCGATTGCCACTTACCAGGAGCTTCTCACGACCGCCCAGCACGACGAGCAGCGCGCGGCTGTCGAGAAGGCCATCAAGACGCTCAAGGCCTGGGAATTCTGACGCGCCGCGTCTGAGATTGCGGACACACTATGAGGCGCCTGGTCTTACATCGCGGTCGAGGCGTGGTGTCCTCTTCGGCGCTGGCGGCGCCGCTGTGCCGGGATCGCGCCCTATTCCCGGTGGGAAGGCGGGTGAGAGTGTCCTCGCAGGAGCATCCGCAGACAAGTCCGCCGTTCCGGGCGCGCTACCGCGCGCCCAAAACGGCGGACGGGCGAGGACTCTGCTCCGAAGAGGATACTCTCACCCGCCTGACCGGCGACGAACTAGGTCTTAGTGCTTCACCGCCGCCGCGGTGCTGCTGCCGGCTGCCGGACGCGCGACTGTAGCTGGATTGCCGTCCGAGATGTAAGCGTTGCCCGTCGCCTCGAGCTTGTTCATCACCTGCTCGAACGCGTTCCCGATGACCTGAATGCGCGGTGTCGAGCCGGGGTTGAACGCCGGATCGTACGGACTGCGCATCGGACCACCCGCGACTTCGAAGACCACCGGCCAGTCGTAGCTCACGGTCTTGCCAGTCTTGGGATTGGTCCAGCTTCCCTTGCTCGCCAGCGCGCGGTTCTTGGGCCACAGACCCTGCGGCAATGCCATCGAGCGAATCTTGTAGCCGGGCACCGCCGAGTCGATCGCCAGTGCGTTGCGCGCGATCTGCTCCTGCACGAACGCGTCGGGATATTTGCTCAGCTGCGCGTGCCACAGCGTGTGGTCGCACAGCTCGAATCCGTTGTCGGCGAGCCACTTCACCTTCTGGAATCTCCAGTTGGAGAGCTGGCCCTGGATCCCGCGATCGCCGAAGAAATTGTGACCGGCGTTGGCGCCGGAGAGGAGACAGAACACCGCCTTGTTGTTCCAGTCGGGGTGCGTTTTTCTGAAATCGAGCCAGATGCCGATGCCGCTGGTCGGATCGATCTCCAGCTTTCCGTTGTTGTTGATGTAGCGGAACTGCTCCGGCGACGCGTCGTCGAACACGAACACCACCGGTGACAATCCCTTCGGCAGGTTCAGGTTCTTGTCGAGCACGTCGGACATGTTCACCGGACGATAGCCGCGGTCGTACAACAGCTCGAGGTCCTTGCGGAACTGCCCGCGCTCGCGCGCGTACTCGCCGTTGTGGTCGGTGATGAGGTGATACTCCAGCACCATTATTCGTCCCATCTCGTTGGGCACCCGATTGGGATTGGGCTTGCCCGGCCATGGCGCGCCCGGTGCTGACGCCGTGCTTACATTGGTTCCACCGGCGGCGGAACCCGCTGCCGCGTTTTCCGTAGTGGAGTTTGGACCCACAGCCGTGGCTGAGGTGTCTGACGTAGTGCCGCTTCGGACGCCGGCACTGTTAGTGTTCGCGGCGGACGCCGAGCTCGCACCACCCTTGCAGCCGGCTACCGCCGCGGTGGCGAGAACGAACGAGACGAGGGCTGAACGATACATTTTTCCCAGCTGCGGTTGAAGATTAAGACGAGGAGACGAGCGATCCTGCTCGGCTCATTCGCAATATGTATTCTAGCGGTCTACTTCACCGATGTGTGGCTGTTGACCTGCGGATTCGACGGCTGCCCGTCGGCGTTCGCCATCCAGAAGTTCCAGCCCGACCAGGGCGGCCGCATCCTCGATCGCTACAATCGCCTGATGGGGCGGCTCGAGATCGTCCGCCGCGTCAATGTCGACCTCAAGCAGGTCCCCGAATTCGTCCAGCAGGCGTTCGTCGCGACTGAAGACCGGCGCTTCTACGAGCACGGCGGCCTGGACTGGCGGGGATTCTTTCGCGCGCTGGCAGCGAATATCAAAGCCGGCCATACCAAGGAAGGATTCAGCACCATCACCATGCAGGTGGCGCGGAATACGTTCGCCGTCCGCAAATACCCGGCGCGCTCGCTCAGGCAGAAGCTCACCGAGCTCAGACTCTCGCGCCTGATCGAGCATTCGCTCACCAAGCAGCAGATCCTCGGCCTTTACTTCAACGTCATCTACATGGGCAATGGTGTGTATGGCGTCGAGGCCGCCAGCAGAGATCTGTTCGGCAAGAGCGTCAACCAGCTGACCCTCCCCGAGGCGGCGACACTCGCCGCGCTGCCCAAAGCGCCCTCCTCGTATACACCACGCCGACACCCCGATCGCGCGCTGCAGCGCCGCAATCTGGTGCTCAGCCTGATGGTCCAGCAGGGATACGTCTCCGCAAACAGACTCGCCGGGCTTCAGGCCCAGCCGATGCGCATCGCCAGGAACGAGTGGCGCCCCACCGACCCGAATGACTCGTACGCGCTCGACGCGGTGCGAAACTTGGTCGATTCGATCATTCAGGGCGGCACCGCCGACATCGTCGATCTCACCGTGCGCACCACGCTGGATCGGAGCGCCCAGATTGCTGCCGACCGCGCAGTGAGGCGACGCGCCGCTGTCATTCAGCAGGAGGCCAGCCGCCGCGCGCTGATCCAGGGCGCGATGATCGCCATCGATCCGCGCAACGGCGACATCAGGGCGCTCACCGGCGGCCGGCAGTACGAGCGCGGCACCTTCAACCGCGCGCTGCTCGCGCACCGCCAGCCCGGCTCGGCGTTCAAGCCGTTCGTGTACGCGGCGGCGATGGCGGCCGGGTACACGCCGTCGTCGGAGGTCGACGACGATCCCATCGATGTCATCCAGGGGCGCACCGTCTGGTCGCCCTCCAATTACAACGACGAGTACAATGGCCGCATCACCTTCCGCAAAGCGCTGATCAAATCGGCGAACGCGGCCACGGTGCGCGTCAGCCAGGCGATAGGCATCCAGCGCGTCATCGACCAGGCGAAAAAGAACGGCATCGTCAGTCCGCTCCCCAACGTTCCCTCGCTGGCGATCGGCTCCGCCGAGGTCACTCCCATCGAGCTGGTGACGGCGTACGCGCCGTTCGCCAACGGCGGCTTCAAGGTGCGCCCGCGATTGTTGCGCAGCATTTCGACCTCGGACGACATTCCGATCTGGGAGGACGACGGCGCCAGCGTTCGCGACATGCCGCGGGTGATGGATCCCCGCGACGCATACCAGGTGACATCCATGCTGCAGTCGGTCGTCGATTATGGCACCGGTAAAGTCGTGCGCGACGATGGAGTGAAAGGGCTCGTCGCCGGAAAAACGGGCACCACCAACAGCGGCACCGACGTCTGGTTCGTCGGCTACACGCCGACTGTCATCGCCGCGTTCTGGTTCGGCTACGACACCCCCGCGCCCATCAGCAGCGACGCTTCGGGTGGCCGCCTCGCCGCGCCGGCGTGGGTCGATTTCTATCAGCAGGGCTGGCACGAGACCGCGTCGCCCAACGCCTGGAATCCGCCCGCCGGCATGGTCGAGCGGATCATCGACCCGACCACCGGCTATCTCGCAACGGAGTGGTGTCCCGTCACTCGCAACGAGTATTACAAACCCGAGCTCCCGCTACCGACGATCCCGTGTCCCGAGCACGGCCCGGATGCCGGCGACCAGAGCTCCGGCGACCAACAAGCCCAGCGCGACTGGTCAAACGACTTCGGCAAGAAAATCTCCAAAGCGCTCGGCAAGATCTTCAAGTTTTAGGTTGGTTGCGGGTGTGGTGTGGGTGATTCACAGGCATCTCGGTTTGGGTCGAGGTGGTGTGTCCCACTTCGGCGGCTAGTCGCTTACACGCATCGAGCCTCGCGCGTGACTTGGCGTGAGGGAGCGTCTACAATCCAGCCCCCGCGAGTCTCTCGCTACGCGACACGCCGCCTGCGGGGACACACCACCTCTCCCACACAGATCTGTGGGTCCACCGGCCCGCGCGACTGAAGCCTGGTCGGCTTGGGCCTGCCGAGCGCTATGTGTGCGTTTCTCCGCTCGCGCCGGGAGACAAAAGCTGGCCCCGGTTTTTCCGCCCGCGCGCTCCGCGCGCGTGCAGTTACGGAGCTATGGAGGAGAGGCGAGGTGTCCTCGCAGGCGGCGTGTCGCGTAGCAAGAGACTCGTGCGCGCCGTTGTACTTTGCGCACGAGGCTCGATGCGTGTAAGCGACTAGCCGCCGAAGAGGATACCTCGCCTCGACCCAAACCGCGATGCGTCGGAAACTAAACGACGCCGAGAAAGTCTCGAGGAGAGGCGGTAAAGCCGGGGAAGATTTTGTCGAGTGCGCGGGCCCCGAGGTGATCGGATACTACCTCGGCAAAGACAGATCGGAAGTCGGTAGTAAGAGCGAGGTCGCGGCCCTCATAGAGCTGCTCCTGCTCGAGACCTGGCCAACGGCCGTGGACCTTGCCGCCTTTGACGTGGCCGCCGATGACGAACAGCGCGCCGGCGTGGCCGTGATCGGTGCCGCGGTTGCCGTTCTCGCGGGCCATGCGGCCGAACTCGGACATCGTCATGATCACCACATCATCCATGCGATCGCCAAGATCGGTCACCAGCGCGGCGATCGATCTCGAGAAGTCATCGAGACGCTGAGCGAGCTGGCCGGTCGACGAGCCCTGGTTCACGTGCGTGTCCCAGCCGCCGACGTCGGCGAAAGCGATCTCCAGACCGACGTTCGCCTTGATCAGCTGCGCGATCTGGAGCAAACGCAGACCGAACTGCGACCTCGGATACTCGGCGCCGTTCTGCGGCAGATACTTCTGCGGGTCGGCTGAGCGCAGCATCTTCACCGCGTCGAAGGTCTCGGTGCCGGTTGCATGCACCAGATCGGCTGAGCCCGTCCGGTAAAGAGCTTCCAGACGCTCGGCGGAATTACCGGTGGCGCGGACGCTGAACTCGTCGATGCTGTTCATCGCCACCGTCGCGTTGGGCCCCTCGAGGATGCGCGGCGTCTGAGGCGTCATCGCCACCGCGCGGAATGGAGTTCTGGCGAGATTGCACTCGTCGCACGTGCCTTTCACGGCGAGATAGCGATTGAGCCAGCCATCGCTGGTGCCCTTGTTGTCGGGCGTGCCGGTCTCCATGTAGTCCTGCGCGTCGAAATGCGAGCGGGTGGTGCTCGGACTTCCGACGGCGTGCACCGGCGCCAGCAGCTTCCGGTCGTACAGCGGCTTGAGCGGCGCCAGCGCCGGATGCAAGCCGAAGAATCCATCCAGATCGATTGCGCTGCCCGCCACCATCCGCCCCGGCTGGGGAATCGCGATCGACGGACGCATCGCGTAATACGCCTTCTCGCCGTGCGGCACGACGACGTTGAGCGCGTCGGCCGCGCCGCGCTGGAAGAGGCAGATCAAGACCTTCCCCTTCGGCGCTTTCACCAGCTCCATCCCGAACGCCGTGCGGCGCAGGAAGCTCGGGCTCAATCCCATTGTCACGAGCGCCAACGCGCCCGATTTCACGAATGCTCTGCGTTCCATTGTCTGCTCCTAATGCCTCTGAAATTCCGGCGATCCCAGCGCCAGTCCGACGATCTGCGTCAAGCCAGTGAGCTGCGGAACGTTTCCGAATCCACGCCCCTGGAATGCTGCCTGCTTTCCACCGCCACCATTTTGCTTGCCGCGCGCGGCGCGTCCGTTCGCGGCATCGGCCATCGGCTCCGGCGACATGTCTGGGTCGGAGTTGGCAGGGGCCATGTTCCCGCTCCCCGTTTCGCGCGTCCCACCTCCCGCCAGCAGGGGATGCTCTCCCGAAAGCAGCACCGCGCGAGTGTCGGGCGAGACAATTCCATTGAGCACCGTGGCGACGACTGCATCGACCTGCTTGTCGCGCGGTGCAGCGATTACCGTATCCAGTGCTGGTAGCGCTTTGATATCTGCGCCTGGCAGTCGTCCCGCCGCGGCTGCCATTCCAAAGTTGATGCGGTTGAGAATCGCGCCCGTGTTCATCCACGACTCGCCGGTCTCCGGCCACCCGTTGGGAGCCTGGTGCCCGTAGATCGGCTCGCCCAGGTATGCGATCGTCTGCGCGGTCCTCGGTGTGCTGTCCGGCGCGGCGTTCAGCGCGCGCATCGCGCTCACCACCACCTCGAACGGTGATTTCACCTTGCTATGAAATGCCTGCTGCGAGAAGAACTCGGGCGACGTGACGATCGATCTCAGGACTTCTCTGATGTCGCCGTCGGTCTTCAGATAGACCTGCGCCGCGTGATCGACCAGCGCCTTCGACGGCGAATCACTCACGAACCGTCGCGCCAGCTTGTACGAGATGAAGTGCGCCGTCGCCGGACTCTTCGCCAGAATGTCCAGCACATCCTCGGCGTCCTCCATTCCCCGGCCGGCCGGCAGCTTGTGGCCGAGGACCACCTTCTCTCCGGCGTCGTGCACCTGGGGGCGGAAAATGAATCCGCCACCCTGTGCCGGCGGCTTGATCGTCCAGCCGGTGAATGCACGCGCGACGTTGATCACGTCCTGCTGGGTGTATCCACCGTCGACGCCCAGCGTGTGGAGCTCGAGCAGCTCGCGCCCGTAGTTCTCGTTGAGCCCCGCGCGCTGGCGCTGCTGCTGTTGGGGCTGCGGCCGCTGCATCACGCGCGGAATTCCGAAGATGCCAGCCATCCCGCGACGGCCTAGCGGCACGGCGCGAATGCGCGGCACGTTGTCGGCGCGCAGGGTCGGACGGGTGCTGTCGGCCATGCTGCGCGCGTTGTCGAGATAGAACAGCATCGCCGGGCTCTTGGCCACCGCCTCGAGGAGGTCGCGGAACTTGCCGAGCGCATTGGGCCGGATGACGTTCTGATCGAAGTCGACGAGATAGTACGGCTCGGGCGGGCCCTTGGCCGCGTAGATATTGAAGTGGTTCTCCCAGAAGTCGGTCATCACTTCCTGGAGCTGTCTCTCGCTCGCCACCGCGCGGGCGGCCCGCGACGATTGCAGCTGGGTCACGACCTGGCGGCGTGAATTGTTCTGCTGCTGCAGCTGTCGCTCCTGCGCGATCTCATCCGCCGTCATCGCCGAGGTGGTGTCGGCGCGGTCGCGCTTCACCTGCCGGCGCTCCTTCTGAAAGTCGGCGTATTGCTTGAGCAGGTCGTTCTGATTCTCCTGGAGCGCCGAATACCGGGAGACGAACGCGTTCATGGCGTCGTCGTTGATCTTTTCGGGGTGCAGCTGCTCATCGATCCATTTGTCGAGGCCGATGGCACGCACCTTGGCGACGTCGCCCGGCCGGGCGCCGAAGGTCAGCCGGCTGAGCGCCTGGATTATCTGCTGGTCCGCCGGCAGCTCGCGAACGTCCGAGCGCGCTATAGCGGTTTTGGCCTGAGCCTTCGCACCGGATTTCTGCGCGTAGGTACTGAGCGGTGCGACACTGAGTAGCATCGCAGCGCCAACAGACATCAGTTTTGTGATACGCATTTCCCCTCTCACAACGTCCTGAACAGTAGACGCACACCCGCCCCACTCTGTTAACTGCCGGGCTGTTAAGAATCGTACGCCAGGCTTTGGCTGTATGCAGACGCCAACCTTCGGCGTGTTTGTGCTATCTAATAGTTGCCCGCTGAATTCGCGGGGAACTCTACCATACCCATGTCCTCGATCTCCGAACGCCTGCTTTCCGCCCTTGGCGGATCCTACACCATTGAGCGTGAGCTCACTGGCGGCGGGATGGCGCTCGTGTTCATGGGCGAGGACCACGACCTCGGCCGCAAGGTCGTAATCAAGATTCTGCCGCCCGAGCTGGCGGCGTCGGTGTCGGCCGAGCGCTTCAGAAGGGAGATACTGACGATCGCGCGGCTCCAGCATCCGCACATCGTGCCAATCCTCAAGGCCGGCGAGGTCGACGGTCTCCCGTATTTCGTGATGCCTTACGTCGATGGCGAATCGATCGACGTCCGGCTCAGACGGGCCGGAACCATGGGTGTGCGCGAAACTCTCGGCATCATGAAGGATGTCGCGCGTGCTCTGGCATTCGCCCACGAGCGCGGCGTCGTGCACCGCGACATCAAGCCCGGCAACGTGCTGCTCGCCTCCGGCTCGGCCACCGTGACCGACTTTGGAGTGGCGAAGGCGCTGTCGACGGCGCGCCGGTCGGGAGAAAAGGGCAATGGCCTGACCAACACCGGCATGTCGCTTGGCACCATTCTCTACATGGCGCCCGAGCAGGCGGCCGGCGATCCCGACATCGACGGTCGCGCCGACATCTATTCACTCGGCGTCACCGCGTATGAGATGCTCGCGGGCAAAGCGCCGTTCGCCGAGCTGGGTCCGCGCGAGATGCTCACCGCGAGACTGACGCTACCGCCGCCGGCGCTGTCGACGATTCGGAAAGATGTGCCCGCCGGATTCGAGCGTCTGATCGCCAGGTGCTTGGCGATCGATCCCGCCAATCGGCCGCAGACTGCGGCGGCGCTTGTCGACGCGCTCGAAGATCCGGAGACGCTCAGCGGCTCATTCGCATCGGCGCCGACGCTGGCGCGACATGGCCGCAGAGTGAAGCGGATGGTGGTTGGCACCCTCGCTCTGATCGGCGCGATCGTGGTCGGCGCCGGGGTTTACGCCAGGCTGCACAAGGACGGCGCCTCGGCGATGGCGGAATCCGCGACTGCCGTACGCAAGCCGGTCGATCTCGGAGTGATCGCGGTGCTGCCGTTCGTAAATCTCGGCGCCGATTCCAGCAACGCGTACCTGGCGACGGGTGTGACGAACGCGGTCGCGGGCAAGTTGATGAAGACCGCCGGGCTGCGCGTTCTCGCGCCCGGACGCCCGCGCTCGGTCAAGCGCGCGAGCGACACCGCTGCCACCGCGAACGTGGCCGCACGCATGGTGCTCGAGGGAACCGTCGAGCGCGTCGGCGCCCGGCTGCGCGTAACCGCGCGTCTTAGCAGCACCCAGGACGACGTGATGCAGTGGGCCGACGTCTATGACCGCGACGTGAAAGACATCTTCTCGGTCGAAGATGAGATCGCCAGCGCGATAGCGGCATCGGTGACTCCGATGGCAGGTCAGCAGAAAGACTCCGCGGAGTAGGTCTCGTCCACAACCCAGGATCGAAATCTCGCAAACATGAGCGTTTTGGCCCTTGCTTCGGCATTTCTTCGGGCCTAGCTTGAGGATCCAGCAGAGCCGAGGCGAGAGATGTCGAAGTCCGATGCGTTTTTCAGTACCGACCAGTACGCGACCGTCGCGGAGCGCATCGAGCTGTTCTACTCACGCTTTCCCGAGGGCCGCATCAACACCGAGCTCGTCGCGCGAGAGGGCGGAGAGATCACCTTCAAGGCGCTCGTGTATCGCACCGCCGCCGAGCCGCTCGCTGCGGCGACCGGCTGGGCATCTGAGCGGGAAGGCGATGGCGATGTCAACACCGTCGCCTGCCTCGAGAACACCGAGACGTCGGCGGTCGGGCGCGCGCTCGCCAACCTCGGCTTCACTGCCAGCGCGAAGCGTCCGAGTCGCGAGGAAATAGAGAAGGTCGCGCGGGTACGGCGGAGCCTGTCTCTCCGCGGACGGGGCGACAGCGTCGGTCTGCATTCTCTGACCAACGTCACCGCCGATGTCCTCGAGCTCCTGGCGCGGGCAGAGCAGTGCGGTTTTAGCACCCGACGCTCCGAAATCCTTCGACAACGCATCACACAACCGGGATTATCCGCGGCGCGGGTGAGAAAGATCGAAATCGCGCTGCGAGCCTGGGTCCGAAGGCGCGAGCTGTAACACTCTGGTGTGCGTCCCCCCGGGACGCGGAGGTGACGACGAGCGAGGAGGCAGGTATTCGGTGGAGCGAAGCGACAACACTGGGCAGCGTGAGGGCGAAGAGCTCGCCTCCACGCATTATCCGACGTCCGCGCGCCTGCTCGTCGCAGTCCTTCGTGGGGAGGAGCGCGCAATACGGGAGCTCTTCCTCCTCTACGCGCCGCTGCTTCGGGACCAGGCGCGCCGAATGGGCATCGATTCGGATCAGCGTGACGAGATGGTGACGACGCTGCTCGATGATGTCGTCGTTCATCTGGTCGAGCGCCAGACCGCCCCGCGGCATTTGAGCAAATACCTGGTCGCCGCGCTGCGGAATCGCGCGCGCAACGGCCACCGCGATTCGAAACGACGCTTCGCCACGCGAGAGCGGGCCTGTCACGAGATGGCCCGATCCGGCGAGCGCGTCGTCGCCGAGAGTCACTCTGCGTATGGCCTGAGCGCTTCCGAGCCAGGCGATAGCGAAGGCGCCTGCACCGCACGTACATCGATCGCGCGCCTGTGGGAGCGCTGCGAAAGAAGCCTCTCGGCCGACGAAATCACCATGCTCATTCGAGTGGGGCGTCACGTGCCGTTGCGGGAGGTGGCACACCAGCTCGGCGTCTCCTACGGAGCGGCGCGGGTTCGTCTGCATCGGCTGCGAGAGCGGATTCACAGGGAGGCGATCGTCCACATCTCGACGCTCAAGCCGGAAGAGCGGGTCGAGCTAGAGAGATTCTTTCGGCGCGCGGGAGTCAGTCTCGCGCCTCGCCCAGCACCAAGACAAACGGAGGAGATCCATGGCAAGATTTGACGATCGCACGCTCGAGGAGCTGATGGCCGCGGTAGGGAAGGAAGCGGAGCTGGCAGATCACGATCTCGCCCACCAGGACGAGCGCTTCCTGTTCTGGCTGGCGAACGATCTGCGCGCGGGGCTCGACCTGGAGCAGCGCTTCAGTGACGAGCGCGCCGCCGCTGAGTTCGCACAGCGCGTGGTCACGCGCCTGGAGGTGCGGTCTGCCGAGAGGCGGCTCCCGCTCCGGCAGCTGCGAGAGCGCGGGGCATCGGTCCGCGCCACGCTGGCCCACGCGGTGCCGGCGGCGAGCAGGGAGCGTTGCGCGACGATTCTCGATCTGGCCGTCGCTGCGGGGAGCGGCCGGGAGCTGTGGGATGAGCCCTGCGATCGCTGGCTGGAGCTGCCCGACGATGTTCCGTCGGGCCGTTATGTGGCGCTGCGTGTCGCCGGGGACAGCATGGCTCCGGTGCTCGGCCCGCGCGAAGTGATCCTGATCGAGCTCGATGCGTCGCCTCGCGTCGACGACCTGGTCGTCGCGCGCCTCCCCGATCAGAGTCACGTTGTAAAGCGAGTCGCGTCGATGAAAGGCAGCACCATCGAGCTGGCGTCGTTCAATCGCGATTACGAATCGATTTTCGTGTCGCGGGATCCGTCGCCGGTGGTTGGGACCGTTATCGCGCGCTTCACGCGCGAGTAACGGGGCGGTGTGCATCTCCTCGAGACCAACTTTCAGAGGAGAGGATGACCATGAAGAAGACTTTCGGCACCGCGCTCGCGCGCAAAACGCTCCCGTACGTAACGACTATTCTGAGCGCCAGCCTGGCCGTGACCCTGCGAACCGAACGCGTGTGCCCGGGCGCACCGACTTCGTATCCAGAAGCCGTTCCTGGAGTGCTCTACGCCTATCCGGAGGTCGTATCCCGGATATCACTCTTACGTCAGGGGCCGGAGAGACCGACGCGCACTCCGCCTGGCGCTCGCACCACGGCGATCGTCACACCTTCCATGATGCGTGTCGGCGGCGTGATGGGCTCAGCGCCGGCTGCGAGCGCTTTCTCGAACGACTCGCGCGCGTCGGCGACGTGAACGGTGAAGTTGCTGCCTGGCGCTTCTCCGACGCCGACTGGGCGGATTCCGCCGCCGCCTTTGTCGGAGTAGGCGAATAAATGGTACTCGCCGCCCGGCATCGGGATGCTTTGGGTGAAGGTCCACCCGAGCACCCTGGCGCACCAGTCCTTGGTGCCGAGTGGATCGGCACTCGCCAGCTCGGTGTGAGTGATCCAGCCGTAAAGACCCGGCGTGGGCTTATGACGGCGGACTTTGGACCGCGAAGACTTACGCGCCGATTTCTTTGGCGCCGACTTTTTCCCCGGACGTTTCGATGCGCGTGCTGCTCTCTTGGCCATGACCAATCACCGTGTGCTGGTTATTGCCAATCATTGCTCGGGTATCGGCTGCTGGCAAGACGCGTCGGCGGTCTTTGCGGCGCCGACGCGTCCTGGCTTTGCTAGAACTCTACCGTCGCGGCCTGCAGCGCGGCCTTGATCACAGCCAGATGGTGGTAGCTATGTCGCACCGCGTGATCCTCGAGAATGAACTGGCAGGTCAGCGGAGCGTCGTCGTTGAGCGACAGCGGCACTCCTCTGTCCAGATCGTCGTCGGTCAACGCTCGAATGTCGCGTGCCGCGGCGGCGCTGTTCTTCCTCAGAAGCTCCAGCGCCTCTGCTTTCGTGACACCGTCGAACTCGGCGGCGTGCGCGGCGTTGATGCCGTTAACCGCTTCGCCGGTCACGCCGACGATCGGCTCCCCGCGCGCGGCCTGCTGCGCGATCTGTATCTCCAGCGGATACATGTTGCCGACGTGATGCACCACCACGCCGATCTTTCGTCCATCGTGAGGAACGGTCAGCTGCCACTCTTCTTCGGTGAGGTTGCTGGCGAAGTCGGCGAGTGCGCGGGCGCCCTGCTCGAGCCTTTCGGCGAGCGCGTTGGATCTGTGTCTCATTGTCGTTCCTGGTTGGTGTGGCAAGTAGAATGGGCCGGCGACGCTCGGCGTCCCGGCCCATCCACAGATTAAATCACCCGCCCCACCACGCACATGACCGTGCGTCCCCACTTCTTGCCCGACAGTTCAGACTATAGAACGCCGCTGCGTACCCGGAAGTCGACGTTGTTCGCCACCCACTTCCAGAGCTCGGCCTGACTCTCCGGCGACGCGCCGGCATGGTAGTGTGAGCGCCAGGTGTTCATCACTTCGTCGTCCACCGTCCAGACGCGGACGCGGCGACGCGGAACCTGCTTCTCCCAGTGCACGGCCACTGTGGGGCGCGGATAGAGAATCCGCAGCGTCGTGTTCTTCGAGAGATACTCCAGACCGCTCACGTTGATGTGCTTGTACTTGCTCAAGCTGTCGTTCTTCTCGGTGGGCGTATCCGGGATGCCGTCGGTGAGCATCACGATATTGAGCGGGGCCAGAATCAGATTTTGTCGCTTCACCAGCGTTGCCACGCGCTCGAAGAACGGATTGTAATCCGTCAGTCCGTCGCGTGACGGGTATTCCTTGCGCAGGAACGCCGCGATCTGCGGAACGCTCATGTTCTGAAACGTCTCGATCGGCTGGAAGGACTTGGTCTCTCCCGGCTTCTCACCACCGAAGGATCCGACGAACACTGCCGTCGGCTGACTGAGTCCGCCGACGCCGTGGATGTGGGCGTACAGATAGTTGGACGCGAAGTCGATGGAGCTCTCGTAGTGGCTCTTGCCGCTGAACGATCCGCTTACATCGATGCCCAGCACCAGCGTCGATTTCGCCACTCTGCCACTGCCTGCCGCCGCCATGCAGCCGGCGATGACGAGTGACAGCGCCGCAACGGCCGACGCGGCGACGACTCTATATGAGTGTCTCATCACGCTACCCTCGGCCTTGGATCGTGGGGCGTGAGCTTTCTGGCCGCGGCCTCGAGCACCGGGCGCGGGTGCACCATCGGTGTCGACGCGAGCACTTCGTCCAGAGACTTGAAAGGCAGCGAGAACATCGGACGCGACTTGATCGTCACCACCGCGAAGTTGATCGCCGCGGCGAGGAGCTGGAGCACGGGCAGCGAAACCAGCTCGAACATCCGCTTCGCTTCCTCGTGGAACCATGCCGTCTCCGCCTTCAGGGCGTCGACGGGCTCGCGCCACAGACCCGGCTCGACCGCCATTGCCACGGGACGCGACGAGCCTTCAGTGACGACCGCCTGTCGCGACAGCACCGCCAGCAACGCCGGTGTACCGAAGCGACCGAACAGGAACCACGACATGCCGCGCACGCCCAGCCATCCAAAGGACGCCAGGGCGAGCGTGGCGCCAATTCCCAGCTGCACCGAGCCGCCCGACTGCTGGGCGATCCACGGCGTGATCGCATCGATCAGCTCGCGGTAGAGGAAGATGACCTCGAAGAACATCACCGCGCTCTCGACGACGAGCATTTGCACGATGGTCGGGATGTTCTTTGCCTTGACCGCGTCGGTCACGACCTGGACGCAGGCGAAGCTTCCCGCCACCAGCATGAACAGGAACATCCACAGTATCGGCGCCATGACACGCGGGTTCGGATCGAACCCGGTGAGGCTGCCGAACACTTCATTGAGTGTGGGCTGGAGCGTAAAGGTGAAGATCGTCGCTTCGATCGAGCACCAGATCGAGAGCACGATGAACGCGATCCACGGCACGCCAGGCTGGAAGTAGCGTTTCGACGACCAGTCGAGCAGCGCGAACGGCGAGCGCAGCGCGCCAAGTACGATGTTTTTGACCATCAGGAAGGCGAAGCGAACAGAGCCGATGACCCAGCCGACGAGCGCAACCGCGACGCGCATCATGCCGGTCCAGAACAGCCAGATCACGCGGCCTGCATCCCACCACGCCATCAGCATCGACGTGATGAACTGGCCGCGACCGGACCGGAACGGCAGCGTGTATATGGAAGCGACCGTGCACCACATACCGGCCGCGACGAGAAGGACGGGGATGAGCAGCGCGATCCACGTCAGCGCCAGACCGGCGGAATGTCCGCCCGTCCAGGCGCGACCGACGGCCGACTGCCATTGTGCGAGCCAGCGCATCGGCGCCAGCAACGTGAGCACCGCGCCCTGCCAATCCGCGGGGAATAATTGCGCGAAAGCCTCGAACATGACGAACCTCGGGGAAGAGGTTTGCGCTGAAAACTGCTTCTCCGTTTCTGACGAGCTACGGCTGAGCTGGATACCATGAGCGCCCAGCCCACAAAGTTGACCCCCGAACGGGGGCCAGAACTCTGGATGAATGCGCCGAGGCGGCTACCTTTTACGGATGCCGAACAAAAAGACCATCGCAATTCTGACCGGCGGCGGCGACGTCCCCGGTCTCAATCCCGCCATCAGGGCCATCACCATTCGCGCTCTGCGCGAAGGCTATCGCGTCGTCGGAATCCGTCGCGGGTGGGCGGGTATCGTCGATTACAACCGCTTCGACAAGGACGCCGATAACTCGGACAACGTCCAGGAGCTGTCGGAGGCGGAAGTCAATCGCGCCGGGCGCACCGGCGGCACCTTCCTGCATACGTCGCGCACGAGGCCGAGTCACCTGCCGAAGGGCAGAGTGCCATCGTTCTTGAGCGGGTATGATCAAAAGACCAACGACGTCACCAAAGATGTCCTGGCGAATCTGGAGGCCATCGGGGTGGACGTTCTGATTCCGATTGGCGGCGACGATACCCTGAGCTACGGCAAGCGACTACACGACGAAGGCCTGCACGTCGTCGCCATTCCGAAGACGATGGACAACGACGTCTACGGCACCGACTACTGCATCGGCTTCAGCACGTGCGTCACCCGCACCATCGAGCTCACCCACCGGCTGCGCACATCGGCGGGCTCGCACGAGCGCTTTCTGGTGATCGAGGTGTTCGGCAGATACGCCGGATTCACGGCGCTGTTGCCGACGATGGCCGGCGCCGCCGACCGGTGTCTCATTCCCGAGTACGCCGCCGACGTCGAGGCCCTGACCGAGCTGATGGTCTACGACCACAATCGGAATCCGAGCAAGTACTCGGTGGTGCTGGTGTCCGAGGGCGCGAGCCTCAGATCACTCGACGGAATGAGCTTCGAGAGCGAAGAGACCGACATGTTCGGGCACCGCAAGCTGGGCGGCATCGGCGACAAGGTCGCGTCCGCGCTCAAGGAGTTCTCGCCCAAGTACAACAAGGGCCGCCGCATCGACGTCGTCAATCAGCGCCTCGGCTACCTCGTGCGTTCCGGCGATCCCGACGCGCTCGACTCGATCGTGCCCATGGCTTTCGGAAACCTGGCGCTCGATCTGATTCTCAAGAAGGAGTACGGCCGGCTCGTGAGCGTGCACAAGGGATTCTACGACAGCGTGCCGATCACCAGCGTGACGTCGGAGAAAAAAGTCGTCGATGTGAAGAAGTACTACAACGTCGATCGCCTGCGCCCGATCTACGACTTCGACGGCGCGCCGCTGTTCATCATGACTAGCGACTGACCCACCCGGGCGCCTCTGTCCGTCACGAGTTCGCCGTTGCAAATTGGCGTGCTGCCGTCCGCCACTCATCGCCGGGACCGCCAAAATGCATCGACTCGCATCGCTCGCCCTCCTGCTTGCCCTCGTCTGCATTCCCACCTACACGCGGGCGCAGGATTCGCGGGTGCTCGTCTTCTCCAAGACCGCTGGATTCCGACACAGCTCCATCGGCGTCGG
>DASXGU010000051.1:0-17689 GCA_036488915.1 Gemmatimonadaceae bacterium
CCGCGGAATCAGCGGTAATCTCGTAGTTGATTTCACTGATCGGCGCCGACACCCGCGTCGTTTGCGCAGGCAGAGCGTGAGCGACGGCGATCGCCGTGACACCGATTCCCAAAACCCGAAACATTCAGCCTCCGAGTTGCATCAGATAAACCCGAACCCTTCCGGCGGTCTATACTGCAGCAGGGGCGCACTGCGCGGAAGCGCCGAAACTCGAAGTGCCCATCGGGAGTATCATACGCATGGCCCAGCGACACTCATACGAAATCAGCGTGCAGACTTTCGCGACACTGGTCGCTCTTTTTCTTTTCTCCTCCGGAACCCTGGGCGCGCAGGGAGCAGCGAGGCTCAGCGCGGCGCCGGCCCGTCCGGATCCGGGCGCGATTGTCCGTCTGACGCTGACGGCGCCGGATCGCGGCGACGCCGTCGTCTCGGTCAAGGGGGCGCTGGCCGAGGAGCCGCTGCACTTCATGCGCGCGGGCAGCGGCGCCTGGCACGCCATCGGGGGCGTGCCGGTAGATGTCGAAGGCGCGCTCTTCGCCAACGCCGTGATCCAGCACGCGTCGGGAAAGACGGAGATCGCCCGGGTCCGTTTCACTCTGCCAAAGATTCCGCCGCCGGTCGCGCAGCCTCTTGCCGTCGATAGCAGCTTCACCAAGCCGATGGACGCGGCGACCATCGCGCGGATAGACCGCGAGAACGCGCGGGCGCGCGAAATCGGGCGCGAGTCACACAACCATGCCCCGATGTGGACGGATTCCTTCATCGAGCCTCGGACATCGGTGATAACCAGCGAGTTCGGATCGGGACGCGTGTTCAACGGCGCTCTTACCACCCGCCACCTTGGCGTCGACTTCAGGGGGGCGATGGGTGAGCCGATTCGCGCCAGCAACCGCGGTGTCGTCGCCCTCGTCGACCGGTTTTTCCTGGCCGGCAACGTCGTTTACGTCGATCACGGCGGGGGTGTAGTCACCGCGTACTTCCACATGAGCAAGCCGCTTGTCGCGAAAGGCGACACGGTCGAGCGGGGTCAGGTAATCGGTCTCGTCGGCAACACCGGCAGGGTGACGGGCCCGCATCTGCACTGGGCGGCGCGCTACGGCGCGGTCACTGTCAATCCTCTCGACCTGCTCTCGGTCAAATCGAGCTGGTACAGCAGCCGTGCAGCGGCTACGCGGATCACCGCGCCGCGTAGAAGGACGGCGGCGAGGTAATCAGGACAGAACCAGCTTCGCGCCGGCGACGATCAACACCAGAGAGAGGAGCTGTCGCAGTAGCGGCGCCGGAGCCTTTCGGCTTCCGTAAGTGGCGCCGATCCAGCCGCCTGCCACAGCGGCGATTGCCCAGAGCGGAAGACTCGCTGGAAGCAGCCGCACGCTCGACAGGTGACCAAGCAAACCGGCAATCGAGTTCACGAGAATGAATGGGGCGGCGACGGCGGAAGTACGCCGCGTCTCCGACCATCCGGCGTAGAGCAGGAGCGGACTGAGAAAAATTCCGCCGCCGACGCCGGTCAGCCCCGAGAGAAACCCGATGGCGGCGCCGGTCACGACGGCCGCCCACAGTGGAGGTTGTCGCCATTCGCTCGTGACGGGTCTGACGGACGAGCGGAACATCCACACGGCGGCGTACAGCAGCACGACACCCACCAGGACTTTGTACCAGCGCCCGGGCAACGTGGTCGCGCCACCGGCGAACGCGGCGGGGATCGATGCGATCGCGAATGGCCAGAAGAGGTCCCAGGAGAACAGACCCGCCCGATAAAACTTGATCGTGGCGATCGCGGCGACCAGAATGTTGAGCGTCAGCGCGGTCGGCTTCATCACCACCGGCGCGAAAGAGAAGAGACCCATCACGGCGAGATAGCTCGAAGCCCCGCCGTGCCCCACGGAGGAGTAAAGCGCGGCGCCGACGAAAAAGAGCGCGGCCACCGTCAGAATCTGTGAAACAGGCATTTGGATTGGACGTATATTCCTGAACCCGATCAACTCCCGCGGCATGCAAGGTAAATGACCGAATACGCCATCGACATAGTCAACGTCACCAAGCGCTACGCCGAGCACGTCGCCGTGCGTGACCTGACGCTGCGCGTTCCGAAGGGGAGCGTGTACGGATTGCTCGGCCCCAACGGCGCCGGCAAGACGACAACCATCCGGATGATCCTCAACATCATCGCGCCCGATGCCGGATCGATTCACATCTTCGGTCGCTCGTCGAACGATTCCGCTGTGACGGAGCGTCTTGGCTATCTGCCGGAGGAGCGCGGGCTGTACCGCAAAATGCAAGTGCGGCGCGTGCTCAAATTCCTGGCAGAGCTCAAGGGAGTGCGCGGCGCCGATGCCGACCGCCGGATCGAAGAATGGCTGGAGCGCCTTTCGCTGAAGACGCCCGAGAAGGATTGGGGTCTGTCGAAGATCGACGAGCTTTCACGCGGCATGCAGCAGAAGGTGCAATTCATCGGCACTCTGCTGCACGATCCGGATCTCGTGATTCTCGACGAGCCGTTCAGCGGCCTCGATCCAATCAACGCGCAGGCGCTGAAGGACACCGTCGTCGAGCTGAAGCATCGGGGCAAGACGGTGATCTTCAGCACCCACATGATGGACAACGCCGAGCGCATCTGCGACTCGGTTTGCATCATCGCCCGCGGGGAGAAGGTTCTGGACGGGGCCGTCGCCGACGTCAAGGAGGAGCACGGCCAGCGCAACGTCGCGCTCGCTCTGGACGGCGACGGGATGGCGGGGGTGGCGACGATTCTCTGCGACCATTCGCTGGTCAGGCGCGCCGACGACTCGAACCGCTTTTTCGAGATCGAGATGGCGCCCGGTGCGGACCCGCAGGCGCTGCTGCGGCGGATCGTGGAGTCAGGCGCCTCGGTGCAGCGGTTCGAAATGATCCAGCCGTCGCTGCATCAGATCTTTCTCGACAAGGTTGGAGCCACCGGGATCGAAGAGGGAATGAGCGGAAATGGCTAAGCTCTGGACGATCATCAAGCGCGAGTACCTCGAGCGTGTGCGTTCGAAGTGGTTTCTGATCGCCACTTTCTTCGGACCGATCTTCTTCAGCGCCATCATCATCGTCCCGGCGTGGATGGCGGCGCGCAGCAAGGCGACCAGCGACGTTTACAACACGACCATTCTCGACGCGACCAACACCGGGTTCGGGCATCGGCTGGCGGTGAACATCGCCGGCGACACCACCATTCCCGGTCGGATGCCGATCGTGAAGCTGGTGACGCCGGACGAGCTGACCCAGGCCGAGAGCACGGCGACCCACGAGGTGATGCGCAAGCTGCGCACGGGCTACATCGTCGTCAACGAGCAGACGCTGGCCGGTGAGTCGGCGCGCTACGCCGGGAGCAACGCGACATCGATCGCCGACATGGCCCAGGTGAAGAACGCGATCCGCAACACCATTCTCGCTTCGCGTCTCGAGAAGGTCGGACTCGACAACGAGAAGATGAAGCAGCTCACCTTCATTCCTCTCGATTTCAGCACCGAACGAATCACCGAGCGCGGCCGGGCCGGGTCGGGAACGGCGAGTGTGGTCTTCGGTTTCGCCATCGGGTTCCTGCTTTACCTATCCATCGTGATCTACGGGCAGACGATCATGAGTGGCGTGCTTGAGGAGAAGACGACGCGAGTGGCTGAGGTGGTGATGTCGAGCGTCCCAACCGACACGCTGCTCGCCGGAAAGGTTCTGGGCGTCGGCGCGGTCGGGCTGACCCAGCAGATACTCTGGATCGGCACGACTTACATCCTGCTCAAGCTCCGGACTCCGATCATGGAAAAGCTCGGCGTGCCGGCGATCAATTTTTCGCTGCCCGATATCACTCTTGCCGCCGGCGTGATCTTCCTGCTGTTCTTCCTGCTGGGATTCATTTTCTACTCGTCGCTTTATGCGGCCGTCGGATCGTCGGTCAACAGCGAGAGCGAGGCGAGGCAGGCGGCCAGCCCGCTGATGATCATGATCGTCAGCACGGGGGTGTTCATTCAGCCGGTGCTGCTCAATCCAACGGGCACGACGGCGAAGGTCCTGTCGCTGGTCCCGATATCGTCGCCGATCATCATGCCCATCAGGATGGCCGTGACCGGTGTCCCTCCACTGGAGCTCGCTGGAAGCCTCGTATTCCTGGCCATTGGCTGCATCGCCGCGCTGTGGCTGGCGTCGCGGATCTACCGGGTCGGGCTGCTCATGTACGGGAAGCGGCCGACGATGAGGGAAATGGCACGCTGGGTATCGTACGCGAGATAGTCACCAACGTCCGGGCCGCTCGTTATAATTACACCAACCACCCACAGAATCAGAGGCATAGTAGATGTACGATGAGCGTTTTGTGTCGCCGATGCGGCAGGAGCTGACGGCGATTGGAGTAGAGGAGATGCGGACGCCCGAGGAAGTCGACGCCAGGCTGAAGGATTCGTCGGGCACGACGCTGGTCGTCGTCAACTCGATCTGCGGCTGCGCGGCGCGGAACGCCCGCCCCGCGGTGGCGAAGGCGATCAGACACGAGCACAAGCCCGACGCGGTGACGACCGTCTTCGCCGGCCAGGATGTGGACGCCGTGCAGCGGGCGCGCAGCTATTTCACCGGCTATCCGCCCAGCTCACCGCAGATTGCCCTGCTCAAGGACGGCCAGCTCGTTTACATGCTGGAGCGTCACCAGATCGAAGGCCGCTCCGCCGACGACATCGCCAGGGATCTCACCCGCGCGTTCGACAAATACTGCGAGCAGACCTCAAGCGCGGCGTAAGGGACAGAGAAAGGGGAAAGCCGGGCGGGAAGGAATAGGACGCGGGCGTTCCCCTTCCCTCTTCCCGCTACAATTCGTCCCTCTTCCTTCTCTCTATGAAAGGCTGCCCATCGGGCAGGGTCTTGGGGTCGACATCGCGTCCGGTTTCCTTGAGCACGCGGCCACGGACGAACGAGACGGTCAGACCGAGTAGCAGCGCCCAGAGAGCGACGCCGAGCACGCGCCAGAAGAGGACGCCCATCGCCATCGCCTGCCAGTCGACGAATTCGGCGCGCGCGGTTCCCCACGGCTCGCGGTGCAGCGCGATCAGCACCAGGCTCACCGCCATCTCGCCCGTCGTCTCGAAGATCGCGAACAGCGGTGCCCGCCACGGCCATTCGCGAATCGGGAATCGGCCCAGGTGCATCGTCGCCATTCCCAGCAGGAACAACGTGCCAAGGACCAGCGCCGCGGCAAGATAGGTGGTGGTGACTTCGCCGTGGGTGAGGACGACGGCGCGGAAGAGCCGAATGACGACGCCGGTGATGAGTGCCAGCTCGACGGGAGAGCGGGCGATGCGGGCGAAAGCCGGCGGCTCTTCGAGGTCCCATTCGCTCGTCTTGAACAGCCGACGCCGCTTTTCGACGTGGGGCTTCGTCACGGATCCCAATGTAACTCGCGACCGTATTGCGTCCATAGATGACCTGCCGAATCAGAGGAGCAGAAACACTCTGCCGACAAAATCGACGCGGTAACCCTCGCCCGGGTAACTACCTGATCCAGTGGCCGATGCGGCCCCACCTGATGTCGGTCAGCATCGGCAGAGGTCGATCGCTGTCGTCGGCGTTGTACGAGTAGTACACGAACAGCGGCTTGCCGCGCACGTTCCCCCTGGGGACGAAGCCCCAGTAGCGGCTGTCCTTCGAGTTGTAGCGGCTGTCGCCCATCATGAACAGCCTGTGCGGCGGAACGACGATCGGACCCCAGTTGTCGTGATTCGGCTGCGCCGGCGCCGGGCCGAACCGCGACGAGCTGAGCTGCACTTTCTTCTGCCAGTCGAAGAGCGGATCGACCGAGTTGGCGATGTCCGGATTGACAGTGGCCGCGGTGCCGTAGCCCTGACGCTGGGCAATTCCGTTGACGTAGAGGATGCCCTTCCTCATGAAGAGCGTGTCTCCCGCGGTTCCGACCAGACGCTTCACCAGCGTCGGAGTCGGATCGTGTCCGAGCGAATCCTCGTCTGCCTGGTAGGGTGAGACGAATACGACCACGTCTCCGCGCCGCGGCTCCCTGTACGCGGGGAGATTGGTGTTGGTGAAAGGCACGTGCGCGCCGAAGATCGCCTTGTTGACGAAAAGCCAGTCCCCCACGAGCAGGGTGGGAATCATGCTGCCCGAGGGAATGCGATAGGCCTCGATGAGGAACGCGCGCAGAACCAGGAAGATCGCCAACGCTCCGACGATCGACTTGAAGTTCTCCCAGAGGCCGTGCAGGCGGGATTGCTGCGAAACGGGGCGCGCCTTTTGAGCGCGCCCCGCGTTTGACGGAGTTGCCAAGGAGCTTAGGTGTTGCGGAGGTGTTTGTTGACGAGTCGGGTCATCTCGAACATCGAGACCTGGCTGCGGCCGAAAATCGGACGGAGGTTCTCGTCCGCGTTGATCATGCGGCGATTCTTCGAGTCCTGCAGTCCTTTACGCTTGATATAGCCCCAGAGTTTCTTCGTGACTTCGGTGCGGGGCATGGCGCCGCTTCCTACTACGGCGGCGAGATCACTGCTTGGCTGCATCGGCTTCATGAAAGCTGCATTCGGAGTGCGCTTTTTACCCGACGATTTCCGGCGGCTGCTCTTCCGACCGCCCTTCTTTGCCGCCTTTCTTCCGCTTGACCTCGATGACTTGCGGGAAGACTTCCGTGCAGAGGACTTCCTTCCGCCCTTCTTTTTCGTTGCCATCTTGTCTCCTGGTTGGTGATCGGATGCAAGCTGCTACAGGGTGAGACGTGCTGCGTCAGCGACGCAAACTATAGTCCCGCGAGGCGAAAGCAATAGGGAAAGCGAAGAGTTTCCCTATGAGAAACTCGATTTCTCAGAGGGAAAACCGAGCCATGTCGCAGTCTTCGCTTCCCGTGCCCGGCCTCATTTTCCGGCCAGATCCTCGAGGAGCTTCATCATTTTCACGTCGTAGGGGTCGGGCGAATCGTCGTCGTCCGGGATCTCGTAATTCAGCTGCGGTGTCTCGAGAATGAGCGGAATATCCCTGCTGCGGCGGTCCTGCATCAGCCACCCGAAAGGCTCCTTCCCTATGAAGCCTTCCCCTATGAGAACGTGCCGATCCTTGTTCGAGCCGAGCTCGTTGGCGCTGTCGTTCAGGTGAAAAAACGACGGCGCCTCCCCGACGACTTCCTCGAACTCGTCGAGCACCGCCGTGAATGCCTGCTTCGATTTGGTGATGTCGTACCCCGAGGAGAACAGGTGGCAGGTGTCGAGACCGTACCCCGTTCTGGCTCGCAGAGCCTTCGGCACCGCGTCCAGAATGTCCCTCACTTCTTCGGCGGTCTTCCCCATCGTTTTCCCCGCGCCGGCGGTGTTCTCGACGAGCAGACGCGTATCGGATTCGTTGGCCGTCAACGCCTGAGTTATCGCCCTGGCGATTCTCTTCGCCGACTCGCCGCGGTCGCCCGCCCCGGCCGAACCGGGATGGAAGCAGACGGACCCGACACCGAGTGTGCTCGATCTCTCCATCTCCTTGCTGAGACCGGCCGCGGCCCGCTCCCATTTGTCGTCTTCGGGAGTGGCGACGCTGAGAACGTACGCCGCGTGGACGACGACATTGGCGGGCTTGATTTTTGTCTTGGCGAGAGCCGTCTTGAACCGCGCCACCCGCTCCGGCTTGATTGTCGACTTGTCCCCGTAAAACTTGGGGATGGCAGTGAAGAGCTGCATCGCCGTCATCCCGGCGTTCCCCGCACGGAGAACCGCCATGTGGATGCCGCCGTTGTTGATCGTGTGCGCGCCGAGATATCTGGTCATGGAGAGAGCGAGTGCAAGGACTCTACCGTCATCGGATGCCAAAGTACAAGAGGTCAGTCGACGCCCGTGGCCGTCGACTCAGGAGCCTTTGCGATCCGGGACGGCAATTGCATCATCGTGTACGCGCACTGATAATAGAAAACCCCCTGCTGATGATGCGAATTCGCCTCCTGCCGTCCCCTCTGCTCGCTGCTCTGGCGCTATGCGTCGCCTCGGGCGCGGTCGGCGCGCAGGCTGACGTACTGTCGGGCCGGGTCACCGATGTGGCGGGAAAACCCATCGCCGACGCCGAAGTGACCGGAGTCGCAGCGGGTACCGGAACGACTCGGGTGACGACCACTGACGCCAATGGACGCTACCGTATCTTCTTCCCCGGAGCCGCCTCCGGTTATCAGCTCCAGGCGAAGCGCATGGGTTTTGCGCCAACTCAGCGCACGATCACCCGAAACACCAGAGGCGCCGAGCAGATGACGATCGATCTGCAGCTCGGTGGAGCCCCGCTCGCGCTGTCGATGGTGGAGATAAACGGCAGCGCCGAAGCTCCCACGCCACGAGAGGCCGAGCGAGCCGTCCCTGACGGCAGCGTGCCGAATCCGGTGAACGAGATTCTCGCCATGAAGGACACCCTGCACCTGAGCGCCGTCCAGATCGTAGCGCTCTCGGACGTCGCGGACACGCTGCGGGTTCGGAATTCCAGGATCTACACCGACATTCGTACCCTGCTCGCCAAGTCCGCCGAGGCCGGCGACGCCACCCAGATGGCCGGGACGGTAGCGATGATGCTGGAGCAGGCATCGGGAAATACAGCGCGCGCGGTTCTGGCCGCGCAAAAGCTCCTCCGCCCCGAGCAGTGGGAGATTCTTCCGGCGGCAATCCGCTCGCGAAGCGAGCCTGTCACCGGCGCAACGAGTCAATAGGCTAGCGCCATATCCCCGCGCGGGTGCCCACGCCGTTGCGAGCGCTCGATGCAGAGTCCCTCAGCGCCTTCCACCACACCTGCACAGTGTCGTGTCGCAATGCCACCCACGGCTCGACTGCCGACGCTTCGTCGGGTGTCACCTGCGCGCGCTGCTCGAAGATGTGACCGGTCGTGCGGGACAGCACGATGCCGATGCGCGCGGTAGTCGAGTTCGGGTCCTCGAATACCACCACCACGCTGTCGCCGTGGCCGGCAACGGCGGCAACCGAAGGGTTCGTACCGTACACGACCGGCACGGGCGAGTGAAACAGGCCGCCCCTGTCCATCGAGTGCGCGAAGAAGACCCCGGCGCCGTCGGCAGCTTCGATGAAATAGACGAGGTGCAGATTTCCACTCAGTGAGTCGAAGAAGATTCCGGGAGCCGGGCGGGCACAGCCCCGCCGACCGCGGTCGCGATTCTCGATTTCCACGGGCGGGTCCCACGTAACTCCCCGGTCGGGCGAGTGCTGCATCGAGAGAACGACGCTGCTGTCGGGCCGCGACGACCACCAGGCGCGAAAGAGATCCGCCCCAGTGCCTGAAGTTCGAACGCTAAGCTCGCAGGCGCCCTTGGCACCGGCTACGCTCGGCAGATTCGCGCTCATGATCGCGTTGCGGGTGTCGGGATCACCCAGCTGCGACCCGCGGTAGGAGACATTGCCCCACTCCACCGGATCGTTGGAGCAGGCGGCGGCGAACAGCGCTGACGCGACGCCAATGCGGCGGAGATATCCCATGCGCGCACGTTACGTCGACGCAGCGAAGGGGAGAAGCCCGAAGGGGTCCGTTTTCCAGCCATGGGGCGTATCTTTCGAGGGTAGCACATTGCCACCCAGAGGATTCAGAATGTCCGCCTCCGCCGCTCCCGCCTCCGCCATCGAGCCAACCCGCCGCGCCGCGTCCACCGGTCAGTCCGCAGACGATCGCCCTACCTCGCGCGACCAATCGGAGAATGGTGACGCCACGCGAGCGGTCTCCGGCTTCAACGGAAATCGCCGCGTTCCGCCGCCGGTAAACGAGCCCGTCAGGAGCTACGCGCCGGGGTCGCCGGAGCGCGCCGCATTGAAGGAGCGGCTGCACTCAATGGCCGACGAGCGCGCGGACATCCCGCTCATCATCGGCGGCGACGAGGTTCACACCGGCGAGCTCGTCGACGTCGTCATGCCCCACAACCACCAGCACGTGCTGGGTCAGTGGCACAAATCCGGAGCCGAGAACGTCGATCAGGCCATCGCCGCAGCGCGACGCGCGGCGAGAGACTGGTCGAACTGGGCCTGGGAAGATCGCGCCGCCGTGTTTCTCAAAGCCGCCGAGCTGCTGGCAACGACGTGGCGCTCGACTCTCAATGCGGCGACGATGCTCGGCCAGTCGAAGACCGCGTTTCAGGCGGAGATCGACGCTGCATGCGAGCTGATCGATTTCTGGAGATTCAACCCGCACTACGCGCAGAGCCTTTACGACGAGCAGCCCCTCAGCGACCGCACCATGTGGAACCAGCTCGACTACCGTCCGCTCGAGGGGTTCGTCTACGCGGTGACGCCGTTCAACTTCACCTCGATCGCCGGCAATCTGCCGACGGCGCCGGCACTGATGGGGAACACCGTGATCTGGAAGCCGGCGTCGAGCGCGATGCTGAGCGCCTACTACATCATGAAGCTCCTCGAGGAAGCGGGCCTTCCGCCCGGCGTGATCAACTTCGTGCCCGGCGATGCGGCGATGATCTCCAACAAGCTGCTCGCGCATCGCGACCTGGCAGGAGTGCACTTCACCGGCAGCACCGCCGTCTTCAACAGCATGTGGAAGACGATCGGCGCCAGCATGTCCACCTACAAATCCTATCCGCGGATCGTCGGCGAGACGGGAGGCAAGGACTTCATCGTCGCGCACGCTTCTGCAGATCCGGCCGCGCTGTCGGTCGCGATCGCGCGCGGCGGGTTCGAGTACCAGGGCCAGAAGTGCTCGGCGGTGAGCAGGGTTTACGTGCCGGAGTCCATCTGGCCGGAAGTGCGGGATCGCACCGTCGCGATCATGAAGGACATCCGGATGGGCGACGTCACCGATTTCCGGAATTTCATGGGGGCGGTGATCGACAGTCGCGCCTTCACCAAGATCGGCGAGTATCTCGAGCACGGTCGCAAAAACGCCAGCGTCGTCTCGGGAGGCGTCGCGCGCGGCGAGGAGGGCTACTTCATCGAGCCGACCCTGGTCGAGACCAAGGATCCGGCTTATCGGCTGCTGTGCGAGGAGATCTTCGGTCCGGTCGTGACCGCGCACGTCTATCCCGATGAAAAGTGGACCGACATCCTGAAGGTCGTCGACGAGACATCGCCCTACGCGCTAACGGGCGCGGTGTTCAGCCGTGACCGCCAGGCGATACGCGATGCGGCGCTCCTCCTCCGCAACGCCGCCGGCAACTTCTATGTCAACGACAAGCCTACGGGCGCGGTGGTGGGACAGCAGCCGTTCGGCGGCGCACGCGGGTCGGGGACGAACGACAAGGCCGGATCGAAGCTGAACCTGGTGCGCTGGATCAGTCCGCGCGCGGTGAAGGAGACTTTCTCTCCGCCTACCGATTACCGCTACCCCTTCATGGCAGAGGAGTAGTCGCTGGAAACGGCCGGCCGACGCAGGCGCCTGATACTAGGCTCCCGAACCCGAGCGAAAGTCAACCGTTTAATGCGCCGCAAGCCGGGCTAAAATGGTCCGGGTGTTGCTCTGCTAGCAGGCCCGATTTGCGACGAGATGAGCACCGCTACAGAGCCAATGATCGACGCGGACCAGCTGCAGGTATCGCGGATCCGCGCCCTCCGGGGGCCGAACTACTGGCGTCTTGCCCCCGTCATCGCCTGCGACGTCCAGCTGGGATCGCTGGAGCAGGTCAGCTCCGCCGACATCCCGGGGTTTTTCGAGCGGCTCACTGAGGCGATTCCTTCTCTTTCCGAGCATTACTGCACGCGACAGGAGCCGGGCGGCTTTCTCGAGCGCCTGAAGGAAGGCACGCACCTCCCTCACATCCTCGAACACGTCGCGCTGGAGCTCCAGTCCCTGGCGGGCTGCGACGTAAGCTTCGGGCGCGTGGTTCCGTCCGGCGATCCCGACACGTGGTGGGTCATCGTCGCCTACGAGGAGGAGGAAGTCGGCCTGCAGAGCATGCGCGACGCGGTGCGAATCATCCGCGCCTGCATCGCCGAAGAACCCGTCGACACCTCGGCCATCCTCGAGCAGCTACTATCGCTCTACGAAACCGTGCGGCTCGGTCCTTCGACTGCGGCCGTGGTGGAAGAAGCGAAGCGCCGCGGCATTCCCGTCCGGCGCCTCAACAACTACTCGCTGGTCCAGCTCGGTCTCGGCAAGAACCTGCGTCGCATTCAGGCGACGCTTTCCGACTATACCAGCGCGATAGCCGTCGAGATCGCTCAGGACAAGGACGACACCAAGCGCGTGCTCGGCAACATCGGCTTGCCGGTGCCGAACGGCGACGTCGCCCGATCCATCGACCGCGCGCTGGAGATCGTCGAGGAGATCGGCTACCCGGTGATCATCAAGCCGCTCGACGCCAGTCACGGACGCGGCATCTCGGGCCGCATCGACGATGAGGCGGCGCTGCGCGAAGCGTGGGACGACGCGCGCGAGCTCGGAAGTCGCGTCGTCATCGAGCAGTACGCGCAGGGGCGGGATTTCCGGGTGCTGGTGGTGAACGGCAAGGTCGTGGCGTGCGCCGAGCGCGTTCCAGCGCGTGTGATCGGCGACGGGAAAAGCACGATCGCACAGCTCATCGAGCTGGAGAACCGCGACCCGCGCCGGGGCGTCGGCCACACCAAGACTCTGACCAGGCTCCCCGCCGACGAGCGCACTGCCTGCTTCATCCGCAAGCAGGGACTGACTCTCGATTCCGTACCGGAGAAAAGTCAGGAAGTGCTGTTGCGCGGGACCGCCAATCTCTCCACCGGGGGGACGGCGATCGATCGGACGGACGAGATGCACCCCGACAACATCACCGCCTGCGAGATGGCCGCCGGAATCATCGGCCTCGACATCGCCGGCATCGACGTGCTGACGCCCGACATCTCGGTTCCCTTCCGCGAGAACGGCGCGGTGATCATCGAGGTCAACGCCGGCCCCGGAATCCGGATGCACACGCATCCGACAGAGGGCACGCCGCGGAATGTCGGGGCGCCGATCATCGACATGCTGTATCCGCCTGGCTCCAAGTCGACGATCCCGGTGATCGCCGTCACCGGCACCAACGGCAAAACGACGACGGTGCGCCTGATCGCGCATCTCTTCCGGCTGCGCGAGAACATCGTCGGCTTCACCACGACCGACGGCACCTATCTGCAGAACAGGCTCGTGCTCGAGGGCGACATGACCGGGCCTTTTTCGGCCAACATCATCCTGTCCAACCCGACAGTGGATATCGCGGTGCTGGAGACCGCGCGCGGCGGGTTGCTGCGCGCCGGTCTGGGGTTCGACGAAGTCGATGTCGGCGTCGTGCTCAACGTCAGCGCCGACCACCTCGGCCTGCGGGGCATCAACACCGTGGAGCAGCTGGCGGACGTCAAGGCGGTCGTCGCGGCGGTGGTGAAGCGGGAGGGACACGCGGTGCTCAACGCCGACGACCCGCTCGTCTACGCGATGCGCGACCGCACTCCGGGCGACATCGTGCTCTTTTCCACCAGACCAGAAGGCGAGAGCGAGGAGTTCGAGATTCACCTCGGACGGAACGGCATCGGCGCGCGCATCGAGAACGACACCTTCGTCATCCGTCGCGGCAAGCTCCGGATTCCGATTGCGCCGGTGAAGGAGGTACCCTTGATGCTGGGCGGTGCGGCCAGGTTCCAGAGCGAGAACGTACTCGCCGCCATCGCCACCGCCTACGTGCAGGGAATGCGCTACGACGACATTCGGGCCGGACTGCTGTCGTTCTTCCCGTCGCCGTCACTCACACCGGGCCGCTTGAACCTGATGCGCGTTCCCAAGGGTCGAGTGCTGGTCGATTACGCGCACAATGCCGCCGCGATTCGCGGCCTGATGGAGTTCGTCCAGGGCATCGATGCCAATCGCCGCATCGGAATCGTCACCGCGCCGGGTGACCGGCGTGACGAGGACCTGCGCAACGTCGGCCGGCTGGCAGCGCACCTCGATTACGTAGTGGTGAAGGAAGACATGTTTCGCCGGGGACGCGAGGCGGGCGAGATCGCCGACCTGATCATCGAGGGGCTGCGCGAAGGCGGCATGGACGCCGATCGGTACTCGACCATCTACACCGAGGGCGACGCCATCGCACACGCCATCGGTCTGATGAAGGACAACGATCTGGTCGTAATCCTGGCGGACGACGTCAGCGGGAGTCTCGAGACCGTGCGGCGGCTCTCGGCGGACGGCGCGAAGTAGTGGCCGGCTTTCCTGATCCGCAATCAGAGATCCGGATGACGACGCTCCACGCCACTCGCGGAGCCAACTACTGGTCGCGTCTTCCGATCACACGGATGGACCTGAGCATCGGCGCGTACGAGGACATATCCTCCGCCGACGTTCCTGAGTTCACAGCCCGGCTCGTCAGGGCCATGCCCGGATTGAGGGATCATCGCTGCAGCATCGGCGAGCCCGGCGGCTTCATCATCAGGCTCAGGCGCGGTACTTATTGCGCGCACATCGTGGAGCACGTCGCGCTCGAGCTCCAGACCATGATCGGCCACGAAGTCGGCTACGGCAGGACGCGGGGCGGCGACGGGCCTGGTGAATACACTCTGATCTTCGAACATTTGCACGAGGCGGTGGGGCTGCGTGCCGCGGCTCTCGCGCTCGAGGCGGTCATGAGCGCCTTCGCCGGAACCCTGGAGTCGGTCGACCACGCGGTTGCCGAGCTTGAGGCGCTGGCGGAGACACCGATGGTGCCCCCGCTCATCCAGCGCGTCCTGTGCGGAATCACCGGCGGCGATCACCGGGCCGAGACCCGCAACGAGTTCGCGGAGCGCCGCGGCAATGGTCAGGAGCTGGTCATCGAGGTCTCGCCTTCGTATCTCCTGCAGGCCGGCCTTCCCTATTCGCGCTCGGACATCGCGATCGTGCTGAATGCGGAGCTGACCGACGTGCCCGATCGATTTCGGGTCCCCCGTCGCGCCAGACGACTGGTCTCGGTAGTGGCGGACGCCGTCTCCGAAGACGGCGTCGTCATCGTCCCCGCCAAGGAATGGGAAATTCAGGACATGGTGCGCGACGCCGGCTGCCGCGTCTCCATCTTTGCCGCCGACGACGACGTGACTCGTCGCGACAAGAAGGTCGCGCGCGCCTGCGCCACGGTCGATGGCCGCCGCATTCTGATCGAGCAGCTCGACACGGTCGTCGAGGCCGGCTGGATCCACGACAGAGCGCCCGTCGATGCGCAGGTGGCGGCCACGCTCGCCGCCTTCACGCTGAGCGAGCTCGACACCGCCGGCGCTGGATCATCCGCGACCACTCCCTCGGGAATCGCTGATTAGCCCGACTTCGACGTCGGAGAAGCGCGGGACGCGGCGTCTTCGCGACGCCACCGGCACTCTGATGCTGCTCGGAGGCGGCACGACGGCCTCGGGTGCCGCGCTGGGCGGCTTCATCGAGATGTCGGGCGCAAAGGATGGGGCTTCCATCGTGGGATTTACGACGGCCTCCAGCCAGGTGGCGGTGTCCAGGGACCTGTGGCTCGCCGATCTCAGGCAGGCCGGCGCGACGAACGCTTCGATTCCGCTCGTCGAGACCCGGGAGCAGGCGTGCGACGACTCGATCGTCGAACAGGTCCGCAACGCGCGCGGGATTTTTCTCGGCGGTGGCGACCAGGTAAAGCTGGTGTCGGTGCTGGGCGGCACGCCGTTGGAAGAAGCGATCCGCGACGCGTACATCGACGGAGCCGTCATCTGCGGAACGAGCGCCGGGGCGGCTGCGCTCACCAAGACCACGCTCGCCGGCAACGAAGTCGACGACGAAGGAAAGCTCGTCGAGCAGTACATCGGACCGGGCCTGGGGCTGCTCGGCTATCACACCCTGATCGACACCCACTTCACGCAGAGACGTCGGCTGTACCGGCTATTCGTGGCGATCGCCGAATTTCCGGCGTTGATGGGCCTGGGGATCGATGAGGATACCGCGTTGATCGTGAAGCGCGAGATCGGAACAGTGGTCGGGAAAGGCGGTGTGACTTTCGTCGACGGCAGCAGCGTCAGATTCAACAACGCGACGGATGTGACGAAAGGCCCCGAGCTGACGATCAGCTCCCTTCGCGTCGGCATCATTGGAACCGGCCAGCAGTTCAATCTCAAGAGGCGTGAGCTGCAGGCGCTTCTCTCTCCTGCGCCGGGCCGCGAGATCGAGAGCCGGGTTACTTCAGCGCGCTGAGCCTGCGCTCACCCAGCTAGAAGCGGGCTTCCAGATAAAGGTTCGCGCGGAGCGATTTCTCCGGATAGATGCCTTTGGCAAGATCGACCCGGATGAGCCCGTCCATGAACGACGCGCCGACGCCGGCGCCGCTGAGCGGACGCCCGGGGTGCGAGAAGCTGGTGCGCGAGCCGGCCCAGCCCAGGTCTCCGAAGACGATCTTGCGGAATCCGACCGAGCGCGAGCCCAGCTCCAGGCTCGACATCCAGAACGAGTCTCCGATCTCGGCGCCGGCGCGCTGGCCGCGAACTGTCCCGACGCCGCCAAGGAAGAATTGCTTCTGGATCGGCAGAGCGCCGCCCGATGTTCCTCCGCCAACGGTGAGCGCGCCGTCGAGACCACCCAGGCCGTGGGACAGCGTAGTCTGCAGCGAGCCGCGCGTATAGTCGAAGCTGCCCGCCGCGCCTTCCAGCTTGATGTCGGTGAGCGCGCGGAATCCGTGAGGATCGAGTCCCAGCGACGAGTGGTGCTCGAGGCCAAGACCCACGACCTGGCCCTTCACCGCCTCGATGTTGGTGAGCCCGCCCTTCACTCCGCCTGGATGCGCGATCGAAAAGTCCGTATGTACCGTCGCGCCGAACTGCTGCTCTCCGAAAAGGCGCCAGCTCGTAATCAAGCCGTAGTCTTTCTCGCTTTTGAGCTCGGCGCCCCATGTGCGATAGTAGAAACCTTCGTCACGGCCGAAGAAAAGCGCCGACACCGAGCTGCTGAAACCGAGCGGGTCTCCCCAATCGTTCGAGGCGACGAGACGACGATAGACACCGCCGCCGATTTTGCGGCGGCCATCGGTGCGATCGATGGACAACTCGCCATTGGGAGACAGGTCGGCGGCGCCAAGCCTGAACAGAGCATGAGTCGAGTAGCCATTGCCGAGCACTTCGTCGACGGCGACGGCACTGGAAAGGCCTTCGATGCGGTTGAAGCGAGTGAAGGGCAGTCCCCACGAGATCGACGCTTTCTGCGGATTGAACCCCGGCTGTGCACCAAGCGTCAGTGCCTCGGAGACGAGCGCCTCACGCTCGGCGCTGCCGAACACCTGCTCTCCCTCGTCGTAGATGGATTTCGGCAGATCCGGCGAGTGCGCCAGCGCGACGGAGTCGCAGGGGACGCGGACGAGGATCGGCATTCCTTCATCGCGGTTGCTGCGCATGGTAGTGCGCACCGTTCCCGTCTTGCACTCGGTCGCCCGGCGATCACGGCGAGCGGCGCGGGAGACTGAATCTCTGGCGGTGTCCGCGACGGCGAAGGCGACGGCGGGCATCGGCTCCTCGCCGTTGACGCTCTCGTAGCTGTAGCGCTGCTCGAGCTTGAAGGGAACGTGCATGAAGCTCACCTGCGCTTCGCCCTCGATGGTCTGGGAGCGCGGGAGCCAGAACCTCCCTTCGTGCAGTCCGTACTCGACGGTAATGGCGCTGACGTTGGCCCGCATCGGCGTGATCATCGGCTTGACCCAGCGAGGAATGTCGTCGTCGGGATCGTTCGCGTCCTTCTCCTCGTTGGCGACGGCCATGATATCCATCTCCTGCGCCATCCGGTAAACGGCGCGGACGAGACGCGCGGACGA